>CBDAUQ010000001.1:0-318710 GCA_965200655.1 Cenarchaeum sp. | reverse complement strand
CGCCGGCCTCCTCCGACAGCGAGTCGATGCGCTCCTGGACGACCGACCTTGCCGCCCGCAGCGCCGCCTCCGGCGTCGGCGGCTCCCGCGCGACGGGGGAGAGCGCGAACGTCGTAGCGGCGCGGTCGTCGCCGTAGAACAGGCGCACGTCGTACTGGCCAGGCGCCCCGCAGGCGCGCCCCGTCAGCGGGACGGCCTCGCTGAGGAACTGCCCTCCGCTGAGCGGCGTGATCTGCTGGATGCGGCAGATGTTGCCCTGCGGGTTGAACACCTGTATGATCAGGTACGAGTCGTCGTCTACCTGCGCTAGGCGGCCGAACACAAAGAACGAGTCGCCGCGCTCGTACTCGCCGGGCCCCGCAAGCAGCGCTATGCGGTCGGACCCCTGGGCGGCGGCCTCGCCGGGCGCTGGCAGGGCCAGCAGGGCTGCCGCGGCGGCCAGCGCGGCCGCGGCGGCCAGCGCGGCCGCGGGGCGCTCGGAATGCCGTCGGCGGCGCGGCAGGTTCACGGGCGCAGTGCGCGGGCGGCCACTTATGTTAATTGCGCGCGCGGCCCCGGCCGCGGCGGGCCGCGGGAATGGGCGGCGGCCCCTACGCGCAGGCCAGCAGCTCGCGGTAGAGCCTGACGGCCTCGTCGCCGTCCCTCGTTCCGACCACCACCGCCGAGCCGTGCTTCATTATGTTGACCGAAAAGTCGTCCGAGCGCACGGACAGGCCCATGTCGCCGAGCGGCTCGACGATCAGGCCTCGCCGGCGCGCCGCGTCGGCCGCCGCTGCCAGGTCGGCGGCTGGGCCGGCGCCGCCGGACGACGCCGGCGTGAGCGAGAACGTCCGGCGGCCGCCGTTGCGCCCGCACAGCTCCTCGACCAGGACGGAGACTGACCCGCCGCCCGCCGCTACCGCGACGGCCACCTGCTGCGGCTGCGCCTGCGGCGCGCCGGCCGGCTCGGCGGCAGCGGCAGCCGCCCCGCTCCCGCACACGGGGCACTCTTCGGCCCGGAACGTGCGCGTGTACGAAAAGTCCAGGTGCTCCAAGTCCACGTGCAGTATGCGGCCGGACAGCGACGGCTCCTGCCCGACGGCGATCTTTACGGCCTCGGACGCCTCGATCCCCCCGATTATCGACAGGATCGGCGGATGCACCCCCTCTATCGAGCACGTCGGCATCGAGTCCTCGTCGAGCCGCGGGAACATGCAGTGGTAGCACGCCGACCTGCCGGGCAGCACGGTGAACGCCTGGCCCGAGACGCCGACCGCGGCGCCCGTCACGAACGGCGTCCCGGCCTCGACGCACGCCCGGTTCAGGGCGTACCGCGCGGCGACGCTGTCGAGGGCGTCTATTACGACGTCGCACCCGGCGGCCACCTCGGCCGCGTTGTGCTCGCCGACGGACAGGGGCAGCGCCTCGACGCGCACGCCCGAGTTCATCGCCCGAAGCCGCTCGGCGGCCGCCTCGACCTTTACGCGCCCCACGTCGGACTCGGCAAACAGCGTCTGCCTGTGCAGGTTCGACAGCTCTACGGTGTCGCGGTCGACGATCCGCAGGCGCCCGACGCCCATGCCGGCCATCCTCATGGCTATCGGGCTGCCGAGGCCGCCCGAGCCGACGATGCAGATGCTGGCCGCCGCCAGTTTTTGCTGCCCGCCGTATCCGATCTGCTCGAGCATTACCTGCCGCGAGTACCTGTCCAGGTCGCGCGCGGACAGGTCGGCGGCCGGCGCATCCTCCTTCTCTGCCGCCGCGCCGCCGTCGTCCTGCCCCCCCGCCACCGCGGGCAGCACGTACACCTCGTCGCCGGCCGACACCTTTGCGTCCATTCCGCCCGAGAACTGGGCGTTCTTGCCGTTGATGTACACGTTGATCATGGCGCGCGGCGTGGCGCCGTCCGGCTCGAGTACGCGCCGGCCGAACTCTTCGCCCATCGTGGAGCAGAGGCGCGAGAACGCCTCGCCGAGCGTCCCCTTTTCGCCCATGGCCACCTCGACGATCTTTTCGCCGCCGCCGGCGTTGAGCACGGACGGTATGGTGAACTTTACGGTGGGGGCCCCGCCGCCGTTCCCGCCGTCCAACTAGCGCACCTCCGCAAGTATCCGGTCCGCGTCGGCCTTTACGACCTCGGGCCGCGGCAGGACGCCCATGAGAGGGTCGACGGCCTTTAGGCCGTTGCCGGTCACGTAGCAGACTATCGTGTCGCCCCTGTCGACGAGCCCCTCGTCGGCCATCTGCCGCAGCACCGCGACGGCCACGCCGCCGGCCGGCTCGGTGAATATCCCCTCCGTCCTCGCAAGCAGGAGTATGGCGTCGAGTATCTCCGAGTCGGACGCGTCGGCGGCATGCCCCGAGTACTGCCCCATCCGGCCCAGGACGTACCTGCCGTCGCCGGGGTCGCCGATGGCCAGGCTCTTTGCCACGGTCTCGGGCCTCTCGACCGGGACGACCGTCTTTGACCCGGCCCTGTGCGCGTCGACGATGGGGGCGCAGCCGCGCGGCTGCGCCGCGGCCACGCGCAGCGACTCGACGTCGGCGCCGGATACGAGCGATGCGCCGGCGAGCTCCTCGAACCCCTTGCAGATGGCGTTGAGCATTGCGCCGCTGCCGACGGGCACCACGACCTGGTCGGGGACGCGCCAGCCGAGCTGCTCGGCCGCCTCGTAGGCGAGCGTCTTTGACCCCTCGACGTAGTACGACCGCATGTTGATGTTGACCACGCCGATCCCGCGCGCGTCGCCGACGCGCGCCGCTATCCTGTTTGCGTCGTCGTACGTGCCGTCGATGGCCACAAAGTTGGCCCCGTACGAGAGGGCCTGCGCTATCTTTGGCGTCTCGATGTCCCCGGGCGCGAACACGTGGCACGGCAGGCCGCCGCGCGCCGCATGCGCCGCCGTCGCCGACGCCAGGTTGCCCGTCGAGGCGCACCCGACCGACGACAGGCCGAGCTCCATTGACTTTGAGACGGCCACGCCGGCGGGCCGGTCCTTGAACGAGAATGTGGGGTTGACCGAGTCGTTCTTGACGTAGAGGTTCGACAGGCCGAGCTCTTTGCCGAGCCGCTCGGCGCGGATCAGCGGCGTCATTCCCGCCCCGATGTCGACTATGTTGGAGCGGTCCTCGAGCGGCAGCAGCTCAAAATACCGCCAGTAGGTCTGCGGCCGCCCGTCGAACGTGCCGGGCGACAGTGAAGGGACGTCCTCGTACGCCACGTCCAGCGGCCCAAAGCACTCAGAGCAGACGTACCTGAACTCGGGGGCCGCCCGCCGGCCGCACTCCCTGCATGCCAGTACGATCTTGCCGGTTGCCATGCCCGTACCCATCCGAGCGGGTTGATAAAACGTCCTAATATGAAGTTAAGCAGGGCTGAATTTTCTAGGCTTCTGGGTTAAGAGGCTAGAGGCAGCCGGGGGGCGCGGGGCAACGCGCGGCGAGGGGGAGGGGCGCCGCGGAGAGGCCCTGCGGGGCGCGGCGAGGGGGAGGGGCGCCGCGGAGAGGCCCTGCGGGGCGCGGCGAGGGGGGGCGCACTGCCGAGGCCGCCGCCTCGGCCGGATGCCGGGGGCGCGAACCCGAGGGGCGGGCGGTAGAAGGCGTGGCGTGGTGCGGACAGGGAGGCGGGGAGCGGGCATGCACGCCTAGCCGCCAGCGGGACGGCGCCGATCCCGGCGACGGGGCGGCGGGCGGCAACAGTTGGCCATGCAAGGGGACCGAGCGCGCCGGGGGGCGCAGATCGGCATGGGAGGGGAGAGCGCAGAGGCGGGCGGGCGTCCCGGCGGGCGGGCGGGCGTCCCGGCGGGCGGGCGGGCGTCCCGGCGGGCGGGGGAGAAGGGGCGCCGGCTGGCGGCATGCGGGCCGATGCGACTGCTCATATACCGCATTCCGGGCCGGTCGGCGTGGGCAAGTTCGTGCCAAGCAAGCGGCAGATCGAAGAGATGGCCGCCGAGTTCAGGGCCAGGTTCGGAACGGGCCACGAGCTGCGGGTAATCCACGACGAGGCAGGCAACTTCCTCATAAAGAGCGCGGCGGGCGGCGCCGCGTCGATTACCATGCTGAACACGCTAGAGCCGCCCGTGACCAGGGCCATGTTCAGGTACGCCAAGGCGCTTGCCGCCGAAGAGTACGCCCTGCTGCGCGACGAGCCCAAGATCCGCTGGAGGAAGATCAAGTCGGCAAGGCCGAGCATGGACGAATGGGTAATGCCCCCCATCAACTACAGCGGGTCCATTACGGCGCATCTGAACACGGTGATTCGGCACACCAGCGCGATGGCAGTGAACGAGCATGCGGCCGACTATGTCAGGTTCGAGCATGCAAAGTACTCGCACCTGCACAAGAAGGCGTTTCCGTATGTCATGCGCGGCGTGTCGCTCTTGACCAGCGCGTACATCGAGACGGCCGACGCGAGGCACGGGGCGGGCGTCGACGCGGGCGACGTCACCGCCGGCATAAAACTCGACGACATTGACCGCGCGATAGTCGGGGCGGCCAAGAGGGTCCTCGACGAGGTGCACAGGCAGAGGAGGCAGGAATCGAGCATCAATGTAAAGAACCTTACGTCCGATCTTGACGTGGCGTTCGGCCGCATGAAAAAGCCGCTCGGCATGGGCTAGGGCCCGCGCGGCGCGGCGTAGTGCAGGCGCGGCGCGGCGTAGTGCAGGCGCGGCAGGCAGAGCGTGCAGGGAAAAAGCGGCCCGATGCAGAGATAGGCGCAGGGCCGCGGGCTGCATGCTCGGCGGGATGCTGGCCTGCAGGGCTGCGGTTCTGGCAGCGGGTCGCCCCAGTGGGGCTTGCGCGGCAGGGGCCAAGGCCTTCGGCTGGGCCCACCGTCGACGGCGGCGACGATCCCCGCGCAACCCGGCCACGCCCTGGCAGGCCGCGGGCGCGCGGCGCCATCCTCCTCCCTCCCGCCAGCGCTCCGCGCCGCCCGGATGCCCGCCCCTAGTATTGCCGGAGATGCATGCGGGCGAGCTCGCCGGCGGCATGCGGGCCGCCGCGGCGGCCTGCATCGGAGTATCTGGGCAGGGCGGGCAGCGGCGAGCCGCGGGGACGGGCTCGGCAGATTGAGGCGGGTCTAGAGGGATTCGAACCCTCGACAGCCGGATTAAGAGTCCGGTGCTCTACCTGGCTGAGCCATAGACCCGGAACGGGATGCGCAGGTCGCTATTATAAACGGTGTATGGGATCGGGATCTGGCGCCAGCGGCGGCCCCAGCGCGCCCCGTCGGCCAGAACGGCCGCGCAACGCTCCTAGCGGGCGCCAGATAGCCGAGATCCAAGCGGCCGCGCCTAGCGGTGCCCTACTGCCGGGGGGCGGGCACGGTAGGCGCGACTCGCGCCTCGTCGTACTTGTCCAGTATCGAGTTGAGGACGACCGAGACCGGCACGTTGTTCATGCGCTTTTTCTCGGCCAGGAGCTTTTGGTAGGCGTCCAGGGTAATGTACACGGGGATCGAGCCGCTGCCCTCTAGCAGGCCGCGCACCTTGTAGAGCGCCGTCTCCATGCCGCGCTCTGCGGACTTTGCAAACTTTGCCTTGTCCATGATGGCGCCGAGCGGTCCGAACGGCATTTCGTAGTCGACCGACATTGTAACGCGCGTGAGGTTCTCGCCGAGCGCCTCGAACTTGTTGGTGATGCGCCAGTGCTTGAAGGGGCCGTCTATCTGCTCGGCGGCAATGCTCTCTTCGCGCTCGAACTCGGTCGTGCGGCAGTCCCACTCGAGCCTCCTGCCCCCAAAGTCGCCAATGATCCTAAACGTAGTGCCTACGCCCATGCCCTCCTTGATGTCCATCGGAATGACGGTCATGCCGACTCCCTTGTCGGTCATTTGGTCGGACACGTGCTCGGGGCGGGCAAAGTAGGTAAATACCGTCGAGATCGGGGCCTTGATCTCTATCGACTTGGTGGCAGTTGCCAACGGGCGGCGCGCGCCCGTGTACGGATTTAAGGGTTTGGAACGGCGCGGGCGCCCGGCCCCGGCTAGCGGCGGCCCGGCCCCGTGCGGGCGGCCCGCGGCCGGCCCGGCCCCGTGCGGGCGGCCCGCGGCCGGCCCGGCCCCGTGCGGGCGGCGATCGCCCGGCGGCCGGCGAACGGCGGCGCGGGGCAGGGTGCGAGGAGGGGGCGCGGCGCCGGGCCGCCGGTGCTGGCGGGCGGGCGAGCGGGCCGCCGGCGCGGCCGTGCCAGTCCTGCCGGCCGGCGCCCGGCCGCCCGGCCCCCTTCCCGCCCCCCGCGCAGGGCAGGGCGCAACCTAAATGGCAGGAGGGGGGCGGGGCGGGGCGTGAGGCTGCTCAAGAAGGGCGCCGAGGGCGACGTATACGAGACCGCCTGGGACGGGCGGAGGGCCGTGCTCAAGGTGCGCAGGCCCAAGCCGTACCGGAACCGCCTCCTGGACGAGTCGATCCGGAAGAAGAGGACGCTGCGCGAGGCCGAGATGCTCGTCCTTGCAAAGGCCGCCGGCGTGCCGGCCCCGCTCGTGTACTTTGTCGACCCGCCGGCCGCCTCGATTACAATGCAGTACGTGCCGGGCCGGCCGGCGCACGGCTTTTCCGGCAAGAGCCTCGCCGCGCTGTGCAGGTCGATGGGCAGGGCGGCCGGCAGGCTGCACAGGGCTGGAATCATGCACGGCGACCTTACGACCTCGAACTTTATCGCGCTCGGAGGGGGCAGGAGCGGGGAAGTCGCCGTAGTCGACTTTGGCCTGTCCTCGCGCACCACCCGCGACGAGGACCACGCGGTCGACCTGCGCCTGTTCAAGGAGATACTCGGCAGCGCCCACGTCGACGACATGGGCCCCGCGTGGAGCGCGTTCCTCGCGGGGTACGGGCCGGCCGTCGGGGCGGCAAGGCGGCGGAGGATTGAGGGCATAGTGGCCGACATCGAGGCGAGGGGCAGGTATGCGACGGTCGTATGATCAGAGGAAGGGGCCCGGCGCGGGCAGGGCCAGACGCGGGAGCGGGCAGGGCGGCGCGCTCCCGAAAGCGGAGTGGGTCATGATTGCCACGTCGAACAGCGACAAGTTCATCGAGGCGGCCGTGATACTGGCGAGCCTCGGCATCAGGGCCGAGCCCTTCATATGCGAGATGGAGGAGATCCAGTCGTACTCGCTCGGCGGGATAGCGGCCCGCAAGGCCGCGTCGGCCGCGGCCGCGGTCGGCAACGAGGACAGGCACGTCCTGGTCGAGGACGACGGCCTGTTCGTCGACGCGCTGCGCGGCTTTCCCGGCCCCTACTCGGCGTTCGTCCACGACACGATCGGCGCGGCGGCCCTGCGCCGCATCCTGCCGCGCGGCTCGCCCGGCGAGGCGTCGTTCGTCTCGGCCATAGCGTACTCGGGGCCGATCCTGCGGTCGCTGGCGGCCGGCACGATGGACGAGCGCGAGGGGGAGCGCAGGAAGGACGGCCACTGCGGCGGCCCAGCCGTATTCACGGGGGCCGTGCGCGGGTCGATTGCGGCGAAGCCGCGCGGCAGGGGATGGGGGTACGATCCCGTGTTTATCCCGTCCGGCGGCGACGGCAGGACGTTTGCGCAGATGGGGAGCAAGGAAAAGAACGCCGTCTCGCACCGGCGCGCGGCGCTGACAGAGTTTGCGGCGTGGTTTGACGCCAATTCGGCCGTGCTCGGCGGCGGGGCGGAGACCGCCACCCGCGCCGCCGCCTAAGTCACGCCGCCTGCGCGGCTAGCTCGGCCCGCGGCCCGCGTATCACGCGGCCTATGCGTCGCCCCGCGTTGGCTAGCAGGACTATCCTGGACGCCACGCTCTCGTCGTCCACCTCGAGGCCGCCGCCGGACGCCCCGGACATTTCGGCGGCGAACCGGCGCACCTCGTCGTGGTGCATCATGTGGTCGCGCTCGAGGCGGTTTATCGACCGGCCCACGTGCATGTACGACTTTGCCTCCACAAAGTGCGGCGAGGCGCCGGTCAGCATCTCGGCGAACGCGCCGGCCATCCCGGGCCCCGTGTTGTAGCCGCGGATGAGCGTTATGCGGATGACCGTCCGGGTGCGCAGGTCCCTCAGCAGGCCGAGCGACTCGTTCCACCTCTCCCAAGAGTCGGCGTACCGCGGCCGGTTTATGCGCTCGAACGTGCCGCGGTCGGCCGCGTTCGTCGACAGGTACAGCTGCGTCGGCAGGGCGTCCTCGTCGGCGAGGCGGCGCAGCATGGCCGGCTCCTGCCCGTTAGTCACGAGGAATATCGAGCGCGTCTCCGGCAGGCCCCGCAGGTGCCGGATCAGCTCGGGCAGGCGCGGGTACATGGTCGGCTCGCCGGACAGCGATATGGCGTAGTGCGACGGCGCAAGGGACTCGTCTAGCCGCGCGCGGTCGGCGCGCGCGTCGCCGTAGTGCCCCGTTATGAGGCGGCGCCGCTCGTCCATGAGGCGCTCGACGACCTCTTCGGGGCCGAGCGCGTCGGCGGGGTCCATCGCCGACGACTCGTAGAACTCCATGGGCCGCCAGCAGTACACGCACCTGTTCTGGCACAGCATGCCGGCCGGCGAGAACTCCATGCACCGGTGCGTCTCTATCCCGTAGAACCTGCGCTTGTAGCAGTCGCCGTCGTGCCGGAACGACTTTTTCGTCCAGTGGCACAGGTCGACGGTCGCGTGGCCGGCCACGCCGTACTTTGCCCTCTTCAGCTCGGCGAGTATTCCCGGCCTTATGCTGATCAGGTCGCCTCCGTCGCCGGGGCCGTCCACCACCTCTCCCGAGCAGCTCATGCCCGCCGGCGGGCGGCGGCCGTATTAAACGTGTTCGAATGCACCGGCAGGCGGCGGGTAGCCCGGGGCAGGGCGCGCCGCTTGGGGGGGGAGTGCTAGCCCGGCGCTAGCGGGCCGCCGCTGGCCCCCCTGCGCGCCACGCACGCCCTCAGGTAGTCGCGCAGGACGGGATCCCTCACCGCAAAGCCGTTCTCGTCGTCCAAGAGATCTGCCTCTACAAGGGGCCTGACGTACCTTGGAAGGCGCTCAATCTTGTATGAGAGTGCCTTGGCCATGGCCGAATAGGTGGGGATGCCGCCTCCGTCGCCGCCGCCGACCGCCGCCACCTCCAGTATTGTCCTTGACAGCGGGCTTTTCACGGCAGATCCCATGTCCTCGGACAGCACGTACTCGCAGTACAGGTGGAGCAGGCCAAGGGGTGGTTCAAGGGAGCGCCCGTACGTGCTTTTCACATCCTCTCTGCCGTCCCACGCCTCCGCCAGTGCCATCAGGTAGTACGGATGCCCGCCGACCAGCTCGTGGGCCGCCGCGGCGGCGCGTGCGACTGCTGCCGCAGGCGGGCCGCCGGCACGAGATCCCGGCAGGCCCCTGGACCGCAGGTACTTTTTGAAGAGCAGCGCGGAGCTGGCCCGATCCATCTCCCCGACCGGCTGCATGTGAAAGTGCCCAAAGAGGGGCGAGCGAGCGCCGCCCAGGACCGCCTCAGACAGGCGCACGCGCGAGCTGCCGACCACAAACGACACGTTCGGCCCGCGGCCCTGGACGGCGCTGCGGAAAAGGGCAAGCACGTCGCCCAGGCCAGGGTACCTGGAGAGCGCCGCAAGATCCTGAAATTCGTCGATCATCACTACGAACTTTAGGCGGTCCCTTTCGGCCAGCGCGCTGGCCGACTGCAGCACGGAGACAAGCAGGCGTCCGTAGTCGGGGCGCTCTTCGTCGACGACAAGGCGCGGCGTTACGGCGCCCTCCCCGCTGATCCCGAGCTCGACGGACTTGATCCGCCTGCTGAGCAGCGCGGCCGCCGCCCTGTTGGCCAGTCGGAGGGCGCGATCGCGGCCTGTTGCCATCGATCCCCGCCTCGATCTTTTGGCCGACATGTACGCATCGAGTACGGCCTTTTCGAGCGTGGCAAGGAACCGGCGCGGCTCCGTCAGGTTTTCGCGGACGTCGAAATACGCCACCGCTACGTTGTCGCGGGCCGCCAGCTCGTGCATTGCCCTGCGGAGGATGGTCGTCTTGCCGATTCCCCTGTGCCCGACTAGCGCAATGTTGTAGTTGATCTTCTTGGCCAGCATTTTTGACACGAGGGCCGACGTTTCGGCATTCCGGTTCACCACGGTCGCAGGGTCGGCCAGCGAGCCGATGCTGGGCCCCGACATGGAGGGGCGCGGCGCGGTTTTGCGTATAATCCATGCGGCGCGCGGGCGGGCGCCCGCCTCTAGTGCTCGTGTATACCAGGCGGTATATATACCAGATGGTATATATACCAGATGGTATACAAGCCAGGCAACGCGGGCATAAGTTCAGGTCCCTAGGCGTGCCTGCCCCACACGGCTGCCCTGGACGCGCCAGTGCCGAGGGCGATGCTCGGCGCGGCCAGGGGCCGCCGGGGCCGCCGCCGGCGGCGCCGAGGGCGATGCTCGGCGCGGCCAGGGGCCGCCGGGGCCGCCGGCGGCGGCGGCAGTTGGTGTAGAACGCATGACAAGCAGGTCAAAGACAGCTGACCACGCCGTTGTTGGTCGGGGGCGGGGCGTAGCGGGCGAAGCGACATGCCCCACACCGACGCAGACGGCGGCAGGACTATCGACGTGGTGTGCGCCTGCGGCTGCGCGTCGGTCACCCGCATCCGGCTGGATCCCGACGCGCCGGGCAGGGAGAGGGCCGTCATGCGCGCCGATCGCATCCGGCTGTACGACATCATTGACCGCATCACGGAAGAGTCGGACGAGTACAGGAAGCTGATGGACATGGCCAGGACGGAGGACGCCAGCAGGTTCGCGGCGATCGTCGCCAGGATCATCGAGATGGGCGCCGCCGGCCTGTGCACCGCCGAGGATGTGCGCAGGGAGCTCGGCGCCGCAAGGATGGCCCTCAGGGCCGCATCGGGGTCCCACAACCCCGAGGACCTGCGCAGGATCGGCGAGCTGGAGGCGGAGGTGCGCAGGCTAAAGTCCATGCTCAAGTACTATGAGACGCCCAACAGCCGGCGCGGCATGCCGCCCCTGTCCAACCACGTGCTCAAAAAGTTCGACGAGGAGATCATCGCATCGTGCTGCAGCCCAAAGCCTCCCGCCAGCAGGGGGCCGGCCATGGACCACCCCGGCGTCTCGCACGACCTGCACCCTGAGAAGACGCTCCGGTACCGCGCCGCCCGCCGCTGCCCGGTGTGCCTCCACCCCAGGCTCGTGCGGCTCGGAAAGACCGTCTCAAAGATATTCGTCGAGTGGGACGACGCCGACGGCAGGACGCACGTGTACCAGCTGCGCCTCCCCCTGGCGTGGTGCGTGCGGTGCCGCAGCGAGGTGCGCCCGGCAAACGCCCCCGACATCGAGGGCACGTGCTTTGGCCCCGCCCTTATCTCAAAATTCATAATCCTCTACGCGCTCGGGGCGACGGACCGCAAGCTCGCGGAGCAGCTGGAAGGCCTCCTCAACGCCTCGTTCTGCCCCTCGACGATAATGAACGCCCGCATGGCCGCCGCCCGCGTGCTAGAGCCCTTCATGAAGCACCTGGAAAAGCTGATCGTGGCCAAGGGGTGGGCCCACTTTGACGAGACGACCATGCGCATGTTCGGCAAGCAGGGCTACCTGTGGGTGGTCGCGGTCGCGTGCGCCGCCATGGTCGTCGCGCGCCCGTCCCGCGGCATGTCGATATTCGACGAAGAGCTCGCGTTCGCCCGCCACCTGGTCGGCGTCGTCGACGGCTACAAGTTGTACGAGATCATCCTCGACGAGATCCAGCGGTGCTGGAGGCACGTCATCAACAACTTCAAGAAGGCGGCCGCGACGGCCGACGACCCCGTCGTGAGGGCCGCGTACGGCGACTTTTGCGGCCTGTACGAGCGCATCAAGGACATGGACACGGCGCCCAAGGAGGTGCGCGACGCCATAGTGGAGGAGGCGTTCGCCATCGCGCGGCGCCTGCCCGAGGGCCACCCGTCCCGCACCGAGATAGAGAATGCGGGGGCAAACCTCGTCACCTTCCTAATGTTCAAGGACATGCCTCCCACGAACAACCCCGTCGAGGGCGACATCCGCGGCGACCCCGTGGCCCAGCGCAACGTCCGCTACCAGCTGCGCACGGAAGAGGGCGCAAGGGCGTTCTCGGTCATTGTGTCCTTCATCCTCACGTGCAAAAAGCAGGGCGTGCGGCTCGACAAGGCGTTCATCGCCCTGGCCGGCGGGGCCGATCCCGCCGACCTGTTCAAGGTCGGGCAGGTGGCCCCGAACCGGTGGGGCGGCCCAAAGAAGGCGCCCCGCCGGGGGAAGGGTCCCCTTGACGGGCTGGCGAGGGCGGCGGCCGAGGCGGCCGAGCCCGAGCCCGAGCCCGTCGCGGCCGAGCCCGAGCCCGAGCCCGTCGCGGCCGAGCCCGAGCCCGAGCCCGTCGCGGCCGAGCCCGAGCCCGAGCCCGAGCCCGTCGCGGCCGAGCCCGAGCCCGAGCCCGAGATTGAGGCCGTCGCGGCCGAGCCCGAGATTGAGGCCGTCGCGGCCGAGCCCGAGCCCGAGCCCGAGATTGAGGCCGTCGCGGCCGAGCCCGAGCCCGAGCCCGAGATTGAGGCCGTCGCGGCCGAGCCCGAGCCCGAGCCAGTCGCGGCGAAGCCCGAGCCAGTCGCGGCGAAGCCCGAGCCCGAGCCAGTCGCGGCGAAGCCCGAGCCCGAGCCAGTCGCGGCGAAGCCCGAGCCCGAGCCAGTCGCGGCGAAGCCCGAGCCCAAGGCCGAGCCCGAGGCACCTGCATCGGCTCCGGCCCCGCCGGCAGGGCCGCCGATGGCCCTCCCCTCCAGCCGCGCCGCGGCCGCGCCGCGGCCGCGCCGCAAGAGGCGACCGGCGGCTGCGCGCGCCGCTGGCATCCGCCGACGCGGCACCAAAGCCAGGCAGGGCCGCCGCATGCCGCATCGTCAGGCAGCTCCAAGGCCGCGGCGCCCCCCAAAGCCGCCGCCGCGCATCAGGCTTCGCATCCGCTCAAGCCGAAGGCCTCGCAACGGACACATTCCGATCAGGCCATCCGTGCCGCCCCCCTGCGCATCGGATGACCCGAAAGTCCGGGTTCATCCGACCGAGGGAACGGGCTCGGACAAGCCATCGTACCAGGGGGCGTCATAACACAATCCGCCCCCGACTGGGGTTTGACCGATCCGCCGATCGGCCCCCTCCGGCCGCCCCTCCCCCGCCGTTTAGGCCGCCTGCCGCCGAACGCGCCGCCGCGAAGAGGCCCAAGGGCCCGAATGGGGCCGGCATGCCGCGCTCCTGCCGCGTCACGGGGCGGCCGCGGGCCGCCCTGCGCGGGGCCATCATGCAGGCTGCGGGCGATCCCTCCCCCCTCCGCATCCGCCATCCCTGGCCGCATCCCATGCATCGCCCCTCACGGGGCGGCCACCACGCCGCCCCTCGTTCAGGCGTTACCTAGGTAGGGGACCTGAACTTATGCCAACGCGGCATTTTTGCCGCCCGGATGGAAGAGTCCGCGCGGCCGCTGCGCGCAGGCCAAGGCCCGATCCCGGGCCATGATGCCCCGCGGCGGCGCGCCGGGCGCTGCCGCCCGTTCAGGGGTCGCGCCGCGGGAGGAGGAGGTGGCGCAGGGCAGGGGAAATACGGCCTGCCTGGCGCTTGCGGTCAAGTCCGGGCGCGGCAACGGCGCAGGAGCCGGCAGCAACCTCCCTGCGCCGCGGCGCCAAGCTCTGCCATGCTCGGCAAGGGCGGCGCCGGTACAGGCTAGCTGTCACGCGGCCGGGCGCCGTGTGCGCCAGGCCTCCGCCCCGATTGTGCCAGTTTGCTGCCACGGCCGCGCCGCCGCGGCGCGGCGAATGCCCGGCGCGGGGCCCGCCCCGCCCCGCCCCGCTGCGCAGCGCGCCGCCGCCCGCGAGCGGGCGCGAGCGGGCGCCAGGACGGTCGGCAGGGCGCCGCGCCCCCAACGAATAAAGCGGCGCGTCGGATGCAGGGGCCATGGGCAGGCGCGCCGCCACCGCCGCATCCGGGCGCCCGCGCGTGCGCGGGCCGCGGGCGGAAAAATGACCGGATCGGGAGGGGGCGGCCTCCCGCAGTTCCGCGGGAGGGCGTTTCTTGCACCCATGGCCGGCGTGAGCGACCCGGCGCTGCGCCTGCTGTGCCGGCGGCGCGGCGCCGGCCTCGTGGTCACCGAGTTTACCAGCGTGCACGCCATAGTGGCGAGGGAGCGCGAGCTGCGCGAAAGATCCCGCCCGATAACGGACTTTGTCGAGTACTCGGACGAGGAGCGGCCGCTGTCGGTGCAGCTGTTCGGCTCGGACACGGAGGCGCTCGGGAGGGCGGCGGCCATTGTGGCGCCGCACTTTGACGTCATCGACTACAACATGGGCTGCCCCGCCCCGCACATTACGAGGCAGATGGCAGGCGGCGCGCTGCTCCAGCACGAGGGGCTGACGCGGCGCATCCTGCGCACGCTCGTGGGGGCGGCAGGCGGCAGGCCGGTCACGCTCAAGGTCCGCGCAGGGGTGACGGACGAGGGGCGCAGGGCGTTCCTCCGCATCGCGAGGGCCGCCGAGGACGAGGGCGTCGCGATGATCACGCTCCACCCCCGCACAGTGAGCCAGGGGTACTCGGGGCGGTCGGACTGGTCGCTGATCGCCGAGCTCAAGAGGGCCGTCGGCGTGCCCGTCGTCGGCAACGGCGACATCGGGTCGCCCGAGGACGCGCGCGACATGATCGAGCGCACGGGATGCGACTACGTCATGATCGGGAGGGGCGCCATGGGGAACCCGTTCATATTCGAGCAGGTCAACGACCTGCTCTCGCGCGGATCGTACCGCGCGTACGGGGCGGCCGACAGGATCGCCGCGTTCTTCGAGTACATGGAGGCGGCGGCGCGGTTCAGGATACGGCTTTCGAGCCTGCGAACGCAGGCAATGAGGTTCTCAAGGGGCATGCCAGGCGCCTCCAGGCTGCGCCCCCTCGTGGCCGCCGCGCGCAGCGCCGGCGAGATCGAGTCGGCCATGCGCGGGGCGGCCGCGGCCGCGGCGGATGCGGCCGGAGGCGGCGCGAGCGGCGGGGCGGATGCGGCGGCGCTCCCCTAGCCGCCCATCCAGCCGGCGCGCCTAAAGTACGCGTACATTGCCGCGGCGGGCACCGTCGAGGCGAGTATGATCGCATAGAACGCGAGGTGCGACCCGCCGCCCGGGTCCGGCCCGGACGCCCCCGGCAGGGCCACGTTCATGCCGTAGAACGTGCCGATCACGGTAGCGGGGATGGCCAGCGTAAAGATGATCGTGAGGACCGCCAGGACCCTGTTGGTCTTTTCGGTGCTGAGCATAAAGTCCGTGTCCTTGTATATCTCCATGGTCTCCCGGGACTCTTCGAGCGCGTCGATCACCTTGTCCAGGTGGTCGATCACGTCGTCAAAGTACAGCGCAAGGTCGCCGCTGCCCGGCACGCGGTCGACCTGGCGGCTCGCCTCCGTCACGATGCGCTTGAGCGGGTTGACGATGCGCCGGAGCAGCATGATCTCGCGGCGAAGGACGGATATCTTGCGCGCCGCAGACCTCTTGTCGTCGAACACCTCCTCCTCGATGTCCTCCAGGTTGGCCATGACGCGCCGCAGCGTGTGCAGCAGGTCGTCGACGAGCGAATCGACGATCTCGTGGAGGAGCGAGCCGGTCGAGCGGCCGAGCAGGCGCGCCCTGCGGTCGTCGTCGGCCCCGCCCCTGCAGGCGTCGACGAGCTCGACGAGCGGCGCGAGCTCGCCCTGGTGGACGGTGATCAAAAAGTGCCTGCCGACGAACATGGACAGCTGGCTGTGGCGCGGCATGAGCTCCTTTGACGCGAGCGGCGGGAAGTGGAGCAGTAGGAACATGTGGTCGTCGTACACGTCGATCTTTGGCAGCTCGAACTTTGTCAGGCAGTCCTCCACGTTGAGGGCGTTGAGGCCGTACTCGCGGGCGAACTCGGCGACGCGCTGCCGGTCGGGGTTTTCCAGGTCTATCCAGGTGAACCCGCTGCCCTCCAGCACGGTCTGCACCGCCCCGCCCTCGTCCGCGCCGCCGGCGCGGCCGCGCCGCCTCAGCGGTATTATCTGGCGCCCCACGGCAAGGCCGGGCGCGGCGCCGATTTAAAGATGACCGCGCGGCCCGGGGGCGCGGCGCGCCAGGCGCGGCGGCCGCGCCTACTTGAACGGCAGGAGCGAGTACGTCCCGTAATAGACGAGGGCGGCCGCCACGGCCATGGCAACCCACCAGCCCTTGCTGGACATGGGCGGCAGTGGCGCGGCGCCGATAATAAACGTAAAGCGACAAGGCTTGTGACCCGCGGCTGGGCGGCCGCGCGGGCCGCGGCAGGGGCGCCAAAGCCCGCCCGCCGCCGAGCAGGCCCGCCAAGGCGGCCGCCGCGTGCCGCAGGTGCCCGCGGAGGCGCCCGATCGGGGGCGCGGCCAACGGTTATTACCACTGCCGCGCTGGGCCAAGCGTGGCCTCCGTAGTATAGTGGCAGTATATAGGACTGTGGATCCTAGGGCGGGGGTTCGATTCTCCCCGGAGGCCCCTCTACCGCAAAGAAGGCGCCGGCGGGGCCGGCGCGGTCAGAACACGCCGTACTTGCTCGACTCCATCTCTTCCTTGATGGCCAGCTTGAACCGGGGCGAGTCCGGCCCCGACGCCGTCGACTCGAGCCAGGACAGGAACTTTTTCTCGATGCCGCGGCCCCCGAGCCGGTCAAAGTCCGGCCCCATCTGGTCGGCCAGCCTCTGGACGGTGTCGCGCGCCACGCTGACGACGAAAAAGTGCCAGCCGAACGCAAACTCCGAGTCCGTAATGACGGCTGGGGCGTCCGAGTATCCGCCGCCCGGGCCGTCCTCCCCGGCGTGGACCATGGCCTCCAGGCGGCCCAGGGCCTGCCGCAGTGCGCGGCTCGTCGCGTCGTAGTCGACCGCCGAGACGTTGATGTTGATGCGCTCCATGCGTGCCCCGCCGCCGCCTGCAATAAAAGGGCTTCGCGCATGCGGTCCCGCCCGGCGGCGGCCGGAACGGCGCGGCGCGCGGGCCGCCCGCGCGGGCCGCTACTCGTCGGCAAACGTCTTGGGCTGCCGGCCGAGCGCCTCGTCGATGGCCGCCATGTCCGGCCTTATGTCGATCCGGCGGCGGCGCAGCCGCAGCCGGCGCACCTTGAGCAGCAGGTTTGTCTCCAGGTCGATTATCTCTTGGTCGGCGTCGTCCAGGCGCATGCCGCCGGTGAGCGTGCCCAGGTCGATGTCGGAGACGGAGTAGAGCGACGCCGCGGCGGCGACGTACGCGCGGGTCAGGAGCGGGATGGCCCGCAGCAGCCCCTTCCCCGTCCCGCCCTGGAGGTGGGTGTACTTTGCGTACTCGTATCTGGCAAAGTCCGCCGCATGCGCGTTCCGGGTCATTGCGCTCGTATAGAACGCGTGCGACGTGACGTGGGACGTGACCGACTGCTCGGCCTTGCCCTCTGGAAACACCCATCCGCGCGACCGCGGGTCCATCGACGTGATCGGCGCCCACAAGAGGTCCATCTTGTCGCGCATCAGGGCGTACTCCTGCGCCACTATGCCCCTGCCGTACTTTAGGATCGCCCGCGCCACGGGAGCCTCGCACAGGTTGATCACGGTCGTCGGGGCGCCGCCCTCCACCGTGGTCTTGACCAGGAACGGATAGGCCGGCGAATTGACGGTCTTTAGCACGTGGGAGGGCCCGAACCGGGCCTTGCCCTCGGCGGTGAGCTCGGCGTACGGATCGCCCGTTGCCATGCCGCCGCCCCGCCGGGGGTGCATAAAAACCAGGCAGGCGGAGGGGCTGCGCGTGCCGCCGGCGGGGGGGGATGCCGCCGCGGCCGGATCGTTTTTCATGGGCGCGGCGGCGGCGCGGGCGTGCGCGCAAGGACATTCGGCGTCGCGATCGTGTTGGCCGTGCTGGCCGCGATCGCCGTCGAAGCCGTCCTGGTCGAGCCGGCCGCGATCGAGGTGACCCTCACAAAGATCGAGTCGCCCAGGATCGCCGAGCCGGTGCGCATCGCGTTCGTGGCCGACATGCAGAGGCGCGACGCCGACCCGGCGTTCGTCGCCCGCGCCGTGGCCGAGATCAACGCCGCCTCCCCCGACATCGTGGCCATGGGAGGCGACTACGTCGAGGCGTCGGAGGAAGAGCTGCCGTCCGTGGCCGCGCTGAGGGGCGTCAGGGCGCCCGGCGGCGCGTTTGCCGTCCTCGGCAACCACGACTACGGCGTGTACGGGCCCGCAAAGGACCCCGCCGCGGCGGACATGCGGCTTGCGGCCGCCGTCGCCGCGTACCTGTCCGAGGGGGGAGCCGTCAGGGTTCTGCGAAACGAGGTCGCCGATGCGGGAGGCGGCGTGCAGATCGCCGGCCTCGACTCGCACTGGGCCGGCCTGCGCGACGAGTCGGCCCTCGATGCGCTCGGCGCCGGCGCCTACCGCGTCGTGCTGGCCCACAACCAGGAAGGGATGATCCTCGGCGCCGGCGCGGACGCGCCGGCCGACCTGTACCTGTTCGGCCACACGCACTGCGGGCAGGTGCGGCTGCCCCTGCTCGGCTCGGTGCCAAAGGCGCTCGGCTTCGAGGGCGAGTACGACTACCGCCACTACGAGGTCGCGGGCGGCTCGGCCGACGTGTACACCACGTGCGGCCTCTCGCCGTGGCCGCGCCTGCTCAACCCGCCCGAGGTCACGATAATCGACGTCGTTCCCGCGCCGGCGCCGCGGGGGCAGGGGCAGGGCGGCTAGCCCGGGGCGGCGGCCGCTGAGTTGACGCCGCCGTCGCCGTCGCCGTCCAGCAGGTGCGACGTCTCTATCCCGTAAAAGTTGCGCAGTATGCCCATGTACGTGCGGATCGACTCGGGCACACCCTCGCCGCAGGCCACGCCGAGGTTCCTGGCGTTTATCCACATTACAAGGGTCTGCAGGATGGTCACGAACCGGTTGTTTTGCGCGCCCGGCGGCTCGACGGCCCTGGTGTACAGCTCGGCATGCTCCCACGCCGTGGCAAAGTCGACGCACCGCACGCCGAGGACGGCGAGCACCTGCTCGGCGACGCTGCCGGCGCGGCGCAGCGGCGTGCGGCTCAGCACGTACGGAAACCGCACCGAGTCGGGAAGGCAGCCTGGCGGCGGGCCCCACAGCGTGACGATCCGGCAGCCGTCGGGGAGCCCGGCGAACCTGCGCGCAAGGCCCGAGGCCACGCCCTCGTCGGCAAACCACGATAGGACGACCGTCGCGCCGGAAAGGTCGGCATCGAGCGCATCGCCGCACACGACGCTGGCGCCGGCGAGCCCCGCCGTCGCCGCGCGGGCCGCCTCCGCCATTGCCGGATCCGAGTCGATGCCGACGGCTCGCGCCGCGCCGAACTCGGAGACGGCCATTGCCAGGCCGCGGCCGTCGCCGCATCCCAGGTGGTACACGACGTCGCCGGCGCCGGCCCCCGCAAGGCCGAGCATTTCGCGCAGCGACCTCTCCGGCGGCTGCACCCGCTCGCCGGACACTATGCCGCCGGGGAGGGACGCGACGTAGTCCTCGAGCCTCATCATGGCGCAGGGCGGGCGGCGCGCCCATTTATTCCCTAATGCTCTCGAGCCTCGAGACGGCCTGCCAGAGCGTGACGCGCACGAACGACGGCATGTTGGGATCCTGCGTAATGTCGTCGAGCGTGCTGATGGCGTTGGCCGCGCGCACCGACATTGAGTACTCGCCGCCCTCAAGATCGGCTATAATGTCGGCAATGTTCTTCTTTATCGTCTTGGGCGTCGTCTGGCTGTTGGCGACCCCAGACAGGGTCTTGACCGCCTCTGCCAGCGTCTCCTTGTTGCGCTTTTCGTCGGCCATGCGTCACACCTCCACGAACACCTTGCCGGACTCGACCCTGACGGGGTACGAGCCGAGCGGGCGGATCTTTGCGGGGAACTTTTCGAGTGCGCCGGTGCGGCAGTCGAACCTTGCGCCGTGCCACCCGCACACCACCGTGGACGACTCGAGCCGGCCCTCGGCCAGGCTCGCCCCGGCGTGCGTGCACGTGTCGTCGAACGCGGCGAAGTTGCCGCCGCCCAGGTTGGCCACGGCTATGTCGCGGCCGCCGACGGCGAACTTTGCCATTGCCCCCTCTGCAATCTCGCCCTCTTTGCATACCGCCGTACCGGACATGGCCGCCGGCCCACTGCCAGCCTTAATAATTTTTCGGGCTCGCGGCGCGGCGCGGCGCCTGCCCGCCTGCCCGCCTGCCCGCCTGCCCGCCTGGCCGCCTACCCCCCCCCCCCACCGCGCCGCGCGCCCGCGCCCGGCAGCCAAGGCCGCAGGGCGTGGAGGGGGGGAGGGGGCGGCTCGCGTCCGGCAGCCAAGGCCGCAGGGCGTGGAGGGGGGGGGAGGGGGCGGCTCGCGTCCGGCAGCCAAGGCCGCAGGGCGTGGAGGGGGGGGGAGGGGGCGGCTCGCGTCCGGCAGCCAAGGCCGCAGGGCGTGGAGGGGGGGGAGGGGGCGAGGTGGAAGGGGGAGGGGGCGGCTCGCGCCGCTAGGCCCGCCGCGCGGCGCCGGCAATGCGCACGGTGTTCCGGATGGCGCCCAGGCCCGAGATCGACATCTCGACGACGTCGCCGTCCTTGAGGTACTCGTGGCGGGGGTTGTTCATGGCCACCCCCGACGGGGTGCCCGTCGATATGATGTCGCCCCTCTCTAGCGTCATCGACCGGCTCAGCCGGGACACGATGTCGAAGGGCTTGATGTGCATGCCGCCGGCGAGCGCATCCTGCCTGACCTCGCCGTTGACGCGCGTCGTGAGGCGCAGCCGCTCGGGGTCGCCCGCCTCGTCGGCCGTCGTAATCCAGGGACCGCACGGGGCGAACGTGTCGAACCCCTTGGCGCGCGTGAACTGCCCGTCCGCGGCCTGTATGTCGCGCGCCGAGACGTCGTTGAGTATCGTGTACCCGAACACGGCCTCGCGCGCCTCGCCCGGCGAGACATCCTTGCAGTCGCGGCCGACGACCATTGCAAGCTCGATCTCGTAGTCGAGCTTGCCGACGAACCCCGGCGCGACGATGTCGGCGCCGTCGCCGCACAGGGCCGTGCGCGGCTTCATGACCACGACGGGGTCGCGCGACGGCTCGCGGTCCTGCTCGCGGGCGTGGTCGGCGTAGTTGAAGGCCAGGCACAGTATCTTTGGCGGCCTTGCGATCGGCGCGAGCAGCCTGAACGAGGACGCCTCCGCGCCGTACGGCAGCGAGCCGAGGCGCCCGCGCACCTCTTCGAGCCACCCGTCGAACATGAACTCGCGGGCCCCGGCCGGCAGGGGCACGCCCGTCTCGCGCGTAATCTCCTCGCGCGTCGCCACGCGCCCCTCCCTGACTATTCCGTACGTTTCGACGCCCCCCGCGGCGCCGCCCGCGCCCTCCCTCGGCCGGAGCCTTGCTATCTTGACCATGCGCATCACCTGTGGGCGAACACCGCCGTCGTCAGCGACTCCTTGCGGCAGTATCCGAACCGGACGAACTGGATCATCGCGCCGTCCTCGACCCCGGCATAGTGCGGCTCGGCCAGGGCGCGCACCTCTTCGAGGCTGCCCTCGTCGAACCGCTCGCCGTCGGGGAACGGCTCGCGCGGCACCAGGATGCGCACCTCGCACGATCCGTCGCGCGGCACCCACTGCACGCGCGGCGCGCCGTCGCGCAGGTCGCCGCCGTCGTACGAGCCGGACAGCCGCCTGCCGCCCGCTTCGCCTATGCGCACGTTGCCCATGCCCATGAGCCGGATCGTCGCGCCCGGCAATAGGCCGTCGGCGTCGGACTCTTCGATGCACACGGCCCCGCCGCCCGTCGGCACGTCCCGCGTGCCCATCGACTCGTCGGACGGGTGGTTGCGGACGGCCG
This sequence comes from Cenarchaeum sp., assembly GCA_965200655.1. Taxonomy (GTDB): domain Archaea; phylum Thermoproteota; class Nitrososphaeria; order Nitrososphaerales; family Nitrosopumilaceae; genus Cenarchaeum. Next base: position 296,952 of record CBDAUQ010000001.1, on the reverse strand, counting down.
CCGCCGCCCCGCCCGTCCACCCGGACACTGCAAGCTCGACGGGGCGCCTCACCATGAACAGGCGGATGCTCGACCCGTCGATGGCCTTGCGGTTGAGCGCCTCGAGCGTGGCGAACGGCGCCGTCGTGTCCGCCTTTGTGAGGCCGAGCGAGAGGACGAACCGCCGCACTGCCCCGGGCGAGATGCCGCGCCTCTTGAGGGCCTCGAGCGTGGGCAGGCGCGGGTCGTCGTACCACGAGACCTTGCCGCTCTCGATGAGCGGCCGTATGATCCGCTTCGAGACGGGCATTCCCCTCAGCTCGAGCCGCGAGAACTCGATGACGCGCGGCGCGCGCATGCCGAGGCGGCCGAGCAGGTCGGAGTACAGCTCGTTGCGCAGCTCGTACTCCTTTGTCCGGAACGCGTGCGTGACGCCGTCGGCGCTGTCCTCGACGGCGACGGCCATGTCGTAGCTCGGCCACACCCTGTATTTCGTGCCGACGAGCGGGTGCCTCGCGTCGATTATGCGGAACAGGACGGGGTCGCGCATTACGGTGTTCGGCGACGACATGTCGCCGCGCAGGCGCGCGGCGGCCTCGCCCGGCTTGGACTTTGTGAACATCTTTTCCCACCGCTGCGCGTGGTCGTCCCTCGAGCGGCACTTGCACTCTGCCATCTCGCGCCGGTTTCGGGCGACCCTGTCGCGCTTGCACGTGCACACGTACGCGTCGCCCGAGTCGACTAGCTGCTGCCCCCGCCCGGCGATCATCTCGATGTCGTCGGACGTGTTCTTCATCGAGTCGTGCCGCACGCCGAGCCACTCGAGGCCGACCTTGATGGCCGCATAGTACTCTAGGCGCTCGCTCCCGGGGTTCGTGTCGTCCATGCGCAGGATCATGCGGCCGCCGTACATGCGCGCGTACTCTTCGTTGATGATCGCCGCCTTTGCGTGGCCGATGTGCGGGTAGCCGTTCGGCTCGGGGGGAAACCTCGTGACGACCCTGCCCCGCTCGGCGCCCTCGAGCTCGGGCAGGGCCGTGCCGCGCGACGGGTCGGGATCGGAAGGGGCCGAGGAGGCGGCCGGCGCGTTCCGCGCCTCCTGCGCCGCAAGCGCGCCGGGCCACGCCTCTTCGAGCGCCGCCCGCTGGCGCTCGGGGTCCATTGCGTTGACCTCGTCGACTATGGGCGGTACGACGGACGAGGCGAGCTCGGCGGCGCGCGGCCTCAGGTCGGCGCGCGACCCGAGCAGCCGTGCAAGGACGACCTTTGGCATGGTCCGGCCGCCGTGCTGGACCGCGTTGAGCAGCGCCTGCCGGCGCGCCTCGTCGGCCGCGCCGGCGCCGTCGTCCGCCGACATTGCGGGCCGCGCGGCGGGCGGCGCTTTAAACCGTCGTCGAGGCCGGCGCGCGCGGGGCCGGGCGCGCGGCCGCATTCCGCGCCGCGTCGGGGGCCGCGGGGGCGGGCGCCCCTTGGCGGGGGGCGGACGGGCCGCCGCGGGGCCCCGGCGGGCCGGCTAGCGGCTCCTGCCGACCACAAAGTCGAGCAGGGACGACAGCTCGGCGGCGGCCGGCCCGCTCCGGCCCGCAAGGGACCGGCGCGCCCTCTTTGCATGCAGCACGGCCCTGTCCCGGACGTCCCCGTCAATGCCCATGTCGCGTATGGCCTTTACGGCGGCGGCAAGCTCCGGCCCCGTGGCCTTCCTGTTCCCGAGGCACCTCCCTATCGACCTCTTTGCGGGGCCGGAGGCCGACGCGACCGCCATCAGTATGGGCAGCGACTTTTTGCCCTCGCGCAGGTCGTTGCCGACCGGCTTTTTAGTCACGGCGGGATCCCCCATGACGCCGATCAGGTCGTCGGTGATCTGGAACGCGATCCCCAGGTTGCGCCCGAACGAGGCTAGCCTCGAGACGTCGCGGCGCCCCGCCCCGGCGCAGATGGCCCCCATCGCGCACGACGCGTCGAACAGGGCCGCGGTCTTCTTGGAGACCATCTCGAGGTACTCGGCCTCGGACGGCGTGCGGGCGCTGCCTGCCATCTCCATGTCGAGCATCTGCCCCTCGCACACCTCGGTGCATGCGGCCGCGAGCCTCGCCGCGAGCGGGGCCGAGCGGGCGGCGCCGATGCGGGGGCCCGACACGGCCTCAAAGGCCCTCGAGAACAGCACGTCGCCGGCCAGTATGGCGACTGGCACGCCGAACCGGCGGTGGACGGTAGGGACGCCGTGGCGCACCTCGTCGTTGTCCATGATGTCGTCGTGCACCAGGGTAAAGTTGTGGACCATTTCGACGGCGGCCGCGGCCGGCATCGCCGCCGCCGCCCGGCCGCCGAGCATCTCGCAGCTCTTGATCGCCATGTGGGGGCGCAGGCGCTTGCCGCCGCTCGCCGCCAGGTGGGCCGCCGCCTCGTACAGCCCCGGCGGGCCGCCGCGCAGGCGGGCCGCAAGGTCGGCGTTCACCCGGGCCGCGCTGCGCTCGAGCGCCGTGCCCCCCCTCAACGCCCGGCCAGCCTCCACCGGTCGTCGGGCAGGTGCGCGCGTATGGACTCGCGCAGCGAAGAGCGAAGCGGCGGCGACAGCCAGGGCCGCAGGGCGGGGCCGAGCCGCGCAAGGGCGCGCGGCGCCGACTCGGGCAGCAGGTACAGCGCGATCAGCATCCACGGGCAGTACCGGGCGGGGTCGGCCCGTATCGAGCCGGACGGGTCGCCCGCATCCAGCCAGGCCGCCTCGCTTATCTCGGCGTCGACGGGCGCCGGCGCCGCGCCGTCCCCGACCACCCCGGCCAGCGCGCCGCACATTTCATTCTCCGAGCCGACGTCGCGGTACGGCACGTGGTACTCGAACTTGAACAGGTATTCCAGGCCGCACTCGATCCCGATCTCCTCGGGCAGGCGCCTCTGCGCCGACGACACGTACGTCTCGGAGCGGCGCGGGTGGCTCGCCACCGTCCCGTCCCAGTCGCCCGGCCAGAGCATCTTCGAGGCGCTCCGCCTCGTGATCAGCAGGTTGCCCGCGCCGTCGAATAGCATCGCCGTGAACGCCCGGTGCAGCCTCCCGCCGGGCAGGTGGCAGCTCACCTTTTCGGCCGTGCCGATGTCCGTGTCGTCCCCGTCGACCAGGATGACATAGTCGCCGCCGCTCCCGCCGGCCGCCTCCGCCACTAGGATACCGCCCCCGGGAACAGCGTGCCCGTGAACGGCCCGGGCCGGCGCCTTCCGCGGCCCGCCGCGGCGGCCGCCTCCAGTATGCGGCCGGGCCTGTTGCCGTTGACTATCGCCACGTCGATTCCGGCGCCGGCCATGCGCGCCGCCTCCAGCACCTTGCGCCGGATGCCCCCCGTGACGTCGGGGGGCGGGGGCGCCCCCCTCCCCCGCGGAGGCCGGCCGGCGGGGCTGGAGCCGCGGGCGGCAAGCCCGGCGGCGATCCCGGCGGCCTGGCCGGCCCCGACGCGCGGGATCAGCGCGCGCGAGGCCATGTCCTCGTACAGGCCGTCCACGTCGGTCGCGAATATCGCAAGGCGCGGGCGCAGCGCGAGCGAGAGCATGCTGACCAGGCGGTCGCCCGACATGATGTACGACATGCCGCCCCGGCGCCACAGCGCATCGCCGTACGTGACCGGCACCAGCCCCGACTCGGCAATCCGGCCGGCCTCCCGCACGGCGGGGGCGCTCGCCGCCCCGGCGCCGCCGGGCCTTACAAGCGCGTGCGGCGGGATCGCGTACGGGCCGATGTCCTTCCGGGCCATTGCGCGCAGGACGACCGCGTCTAGGTCGACCATCGAGTTCTTGACGGCCGCCACGGCCGCTGGGTCGTGCCTGGCGGGCCTTGTGTGCATGTCGTGCCGGACGGACCAGTAGTGGCCGAACGAGCCGCCCCCGTGGACGACGATCAGCGGCTCCCTGGCAGCCGACAGGGCGGCGGCCATCGATGCAATGGCGCGCGGGCGCGCCGTCAGCGGCCTCTTCTTGTCGGTAATGACCGACCCGCCTAGCTTTACGATGATCATGCCGCCGCGGGGCGGCGGCGCGGGGCCGTTAAAAACCATCGGCGGCCGGGGCGCGAGATCCGCCAAATGCGCGGCGCGGGATCGTGCCGCCTCCTCGGCCCTACCCCGCCGCGCCGTGCTTTCTCATAAGGGCGTGTATGCCCGGCTCGCCGACGGCGCCCATCATGCGGTCCACGGGCTGGCCGCCCCGGAACAGTATGAACGTCGGGATCGCCTGCACGCCGTACCTCTGCGCCACCGCCTGCGCCGCGTCGACGTTGACGCGCGCAAACCGGACCTGCCCGTACCTCTTGGCCATCCTCTCGAACACGGGGTGCATCGACCTGCACGGCCCGCACCACTCGGCCCAAAAGTCGACCAGTACCAGCCCCCCGCCCGACACGGCGGCGTCGAACGAAGACGCGTCCAGCTCCGCCACCCCGCCGGCCGGCTCGGCCCCCGCGCCGGCGCCGCGCCGCTGCGCCTCGACCATCTCTCGCGCCATGCGCGCCTTGATGCGCTCCAGCTCGGGGTCTCCCCCGCCGGCCGGCGGCGGGCCGCCGGCGCCGTCGTTCCCGCCCACGCTACAGGTCCAGGAGGAACCTCATTTTAACCCTGTCCGGCCCCACGTCGACGACCATGTCGTGGAACGTAGGCGCTTTTATCTCGACCTTGAAGCCGTGCCGCGCCAGGTCGAGCGGCTCGCCGCGGACCTCGGCCTCGACGCGGCCGCGTGGCGGCGGCGAGGCGAGGCGCGCATCCACGGACGACACGGCAAAGCCGTCGGTTATGAGGACGAACGTCACGGCCTCGAGCCAGTCGAACAGGAGGTGTCGCCAGTCGTGCCCCTCGGCCGAGACGGAGCGCACCGCGGACGGCGCGACCGCGCTTGCATCGAGCGTAATGTCGCGTACGGCCCGCCCCGCGTCAGCGAACGCCTCGCCGGCGCCGCCCGCATCGACCTCGACTATCGCATCGGTGGCGTGCTCTAGCAGCCTGTACCCCACGGTGCCGGCCGGCGCCGGCCGTATAAAGCCCGTGTGGAGAGGCCCATCCTATCCCGGCCCCCGCCCGCTACGGCGACCCGAGGAACGCCTCGATCTCGGCCAGCGCGCGCTCGCGCCACAGGACGTGGGACTTGTACAGGCGGGGATCGTGCGAGGCGTTCTCTCGCAGGCACTGCATTCGCACCAGGTCGGCTCGGGCCCCGCCGTCGTCGGCGCACAGGTCGCCCCCATCCGCGCCCCCGTCGCCGTCCCCGGCCAGGAGGACAAACGCCTGCCAGCGCCTGCACTCGTCGGGACTCTTCCTGGCCGCCGCGTAGGCGAGGTGCAGCGCGCGCAGGTGCGCGCGCCGGCCCGCGGGCATGTCCCCGCCGGACGCCCACTCGGCGCGGAGCCGCTCAAGGTACACGACGCCGTCGGGCGTGATCTCGAGATCGAACAAGCGCGGATAGTCCTCGACGTCGACCGGGTGGTACGGATTCCTGCCGATCCTGTCGATGAACTCGATGCATGCGCTCATGCAGCAGACTGGCACGGCGGGGGCAAGTACGAGAGGGTCAACATTTGTAGACGGCCGATCGAGCAGAGCTGACCCCGCGGGGGGCATGCTGGGCGCGCCGGCCGCGGCCGGCCCCGGAGGCGGCCGCTACGTCAAAAGCAGGAAGAGGGCCACGGGAACCCTCAGGCACTCCCGCTCGGCGGAGAGGGTGTCGCGGGTGAGCAAGAGCCCGTTTTTCGCACGCGAGGCCTTTTTGAAGGCGATGATCCCATCCAGATCGCGCTTGGTCAGGCGGCCCCCGAACTTGACCTCGATCGGAACCTCTACCTGCCCGTCGTTGTACACGAAGTCGACCTCTTTTTCCGGGCCGTACTTCCAGTATGCTAGATAGTTGGAGTAAAGGAACCACGGCTTTTTCGGGCTGCGGCGGAACGCCATCCTGATCAGGTGGCTGGCGACGACCCCCTCGACCACGTGGCCGCGGTTCTTCCCGTCGCTGAGAAACTTCCGGCTCGCATAGTACGACTCAGTGCTAACTATCCAGCCGTGCAGTACATGGAGGTAAAAAGGGTCGACAAAGTGTATCTTTTTGTTTCTGCCCGGCATCGTCGATTTTGACTTTGTGTTGTACTGGTACATGATCGAGATCATGAACATGTCCTCAAGTATGGATACGTACGACAAGGCCGACGTTGCGTTCGGGAGGCCTACATCCTTGGCTAGGGATGTCCACGACACGGGCCAGCCGATTGAATTGACCAAGGATGTGGCAATCCCTTTAACGACTTCCTGCTTGCGCTCAAACGCCGCAATGTCGTCAAGCATTAGGTTCAGGTAGGTAGTATACGAGTCTTCTGGAATCGTCCGCTGGTTGTCAAGCTGGTTGATTATCCAAGGTATACCTCCGCTTGTCGTATAGTCGTCAAGGTGAAGGTTAAGCGCCCCAATGTCCTTCGACAGGGCCTTGAGCGCCGGTGGTATTTTGCCGGAGAAGAGCGAGTCGAGGTGCTTGTCGCGCCCGCTCCCCTCCATGACGGGTGCTATTTTTTCTGCCAGCGCCGCATCAGCTAACATTACGTATTCTAGGAAGCTGAGCGGGTACATGACCTTGTCCATTGCTTCGTTGAGCCTGCCGCGACGGCCCGGAAGGCGCTCCGCGGATCGCGTAAGGTCGATGGTGTGAGACCCCGTCGCTATGACGGTACAGTTCTTGAGCAGGTCCATATCCCACAAGCGTTTGATCGCCATTTGCCATTTTTTGACGCTCGATATCTCATCAAGGAAAACGAACGTTCGCTCCGACTTTTCCCGGTCGCGGTGCCTTAGGTATTCTCGTACGACATCGTAGAGCCCCCGTGCATCGCCCACAATGTCGCACGAATAAAACAGTATGTTCTGTGGACTGACGCCTCTGCTGAGCAGTTCTCGTATGAGCAGCTTTACCGCTGTCGTCTTGCCAATCTGCCGTGCGCCCCTCAGGGTGTACACGGCGTCCTTGTCAAGGGTGAATTCGTTGATGATAGGAGGCGTCCAGCGGAGCTTGGTCTGCCCCCATGCCACAATGTGCCTGTCAGTCTCGATCGCACCGGGGTCTTTCCACCACGGGTTCTCTTCGCCTAAATCCGACAACCAGTCCAATAGACGCTGGAATGCCGGTGTCTATTTATGCATGCGCCTACAGTTGGTCTAGTTTGGATGAGCAAGATCGTTGAAGAAGGCTTAAGTAGTTTGAGCGGCCGATCGTTGAAGAAGGCTTAAGTAGTTTGAGCGGCCGATCGTTGAAGAAGGCTTAAGTAGTTTGAGCGGCCGATCGTTGAAGAAGGCTTAAGTAGTTTGAGCGGCCGATCGTTGAAGAAGGCTTAAGTAGTTTGAGCGGCCGATCGTTGAAGAAGGCTTAAGTAGTTTGAGCGGCCGATCGTTGAAGAAGGCTTAAGTAGTTTGAGCGGCCGATCGTTGAAGAAGGCTTAAGTAGTTTGAGCGGCCGATCGTTGAAGAAGGCTTAAGTAGTTTGAGCGGCCGATCGTTGAAGAAGGCTTAAGTAGTTTGAGCGGCCGATCGTTGAAGAAGGCTTAAGTAGTTTGAGCGGCCGATCGTTGAAGAAGGCTTAAGTAGTTTGAGCGGCCGATCGTTGAAGAAGGCTTAAGTAGTTTGTAGACGCTAGGCGTGGGCAGCACGAGTGGCAGCTGCTGATTATGACAACGGCAAGGATGTCGAGTCCAAGAAGTGCCATGCACGGGTTGAATCATGCCAGTGTTCCCAGACTCGCAGCTGCAAGGCCTGCCTGCCGGCAGGTGTTCGGGCGGCGCGTATTTGCTAGCTAAATTAGCGCCCCGCCCCGGTTGCAAGTCCGGCCTGTCGGCTGGTATTCGGACAGGCGTCTGAGGCCCCTGGGCGCCACAAAGTCTTAAATCGGCGCACGGGTGCCCCGCCGGCACGCATGGAGCTGCCGCGCGGCATGAGGGACGTCTACGGCGCGGACATCGACGGCATCGAGGAGGTCAGGGCCAGGTTCCACGAGACGGCGTCGCTGTTCGGGTTCGGGCGGATCGACCCGTCGCCGATCGAGTCGCTCGAGACGCTCGAGGCAAAGTCGGGGGCGTCCATACTCGACGAGGTGTACCACTTCGAGGACAAGGGCGGCAGGAGGGTGGCCCTGCGGTTCGACTTTACGGTGGGCCTGGCCAGGCATGTCGCGTCGAGCAGGTCCATGGCCATGCCGGCGAGGCTCGCATCGTTTGGCGGCGTGTTCAGGTACGACGAGCCGCAGAGGGGCAGGTACCGCTACTTTCACCAGTGGAACGCCGAGATATTCGGCAGGCCGACCGTCGAGGCAGAGGCCGAGATAGTAGAGTTCACGTCCAGGCTCCTCGGCTCACTCGGCCTGGACAGCGCGCGCATACGGATCGGCCACCGCGCCGTGTCAGAGTCGTTCGTGCGGTCGACCTACGAGGGCATGGGCCCCGCCAGCGGGGGCGGCAGCGGAATAGTGGCCGACGCGCTGCGCATGGTCGACAAGTCGGCAAAAAAGCCGCGCAGCCAGCTGCTCGGCGAGTACGCGCATATGCCGCGCGGCTTTGCGGAGGGGGTGCTCGACTTTGCCGCCGCAAGCGGCACGCTCGACGAGGTCGAGGGCGCCGTCGAGGGCGCCTCGTCGCTCGAGGGGTGGGGCGGCCTCGCGGCGCTGTGGGACGCCCTCGCGGCCAGGTCGGTGCCCAACGTAGAGGTCGCCCTCGGCATCGTCAGGGGGCTGGACTACTATTCGGGGTCGGTCTTTGAGGTCTTTGCGGGGCAGGGGGACGGCAGCCGGGCGGGCGGCGCCCTGGCGGGCGGCGGCAGGTACGACGCCCTGATGGGCGCGTTTGGCCGCCCCGAGATCGGCGCGACCGGCGTCGCCGGCGGCGTCGAGAGGACGCTGCTTGCAATGTCCGAGGCGCGCGGCGGGCGGGAAGCCGAGGGAAGGGGGGCGGACGGCACCGTCCGCGTCGCGTATGCGGGCGGCGGCGGCGAGGACAACCTCGCGGTGCAGCGAGAGGCCATGCGCATAGCGGCGGCCCTGCGCCGCGCCGGCGTGCCCGCGTGGGCCGACCTGGCGGGAAAGCCCCTCAAGAAGCAGCTCGGGGCGGCGGCCGCATCCGGCGCCGAGCTCGTCGTCGTCGTCGGGCCGTCCGAGCTTGCAAGGCGGGTCGTCGCCGTCAGGCGCATGTCGGATCGCGCCGAGTCGGAGGCCAGCCTGGACGGCCTGCTCGCCGATCCGCGGCGCGCCCTTGATGCCGCGCGCGGCGCGGGCGGGCAGGGAGCCTAGCCCGAGAACGCCTGCGTGAGCATTACTATCTCGGGGCCCGTCGTCATCGAGCCGGCCACTACCGCCCTGTTGTTGGCAAGCAGGCCGGATGCGACGAACGGCACGCCGCCGTTGACGGTCGCATGCACGAGCCGCACCCCTAGCACCGACGAGGCGGCGGCGACCTCGTCGTCGGCCGCCTCGGGGTGGACCACGCCGCCGCGCGAGGTGGCCACGACCATTGCGCCGACCTGGTTGTAGCCTGCGACGCGGGTCTGCGCCACCTCCACGTCCAGCGCCTCGGCGGCGCGGCGCGCGTCCTCGGCCGAGATGGCCGGCGAGACGACGGCGCCGCGGTCGTTCGCCGCGATCATGTTGCCCAGCGCGGTGTACCTGGTGCCGAGCACCGCAACGCACAGCCCCGAGTGCTTTTCGTAGTGGGCCACCTCCAGGTCCGACGCGGTGTGCGGCAGGAGCAGGCCGTGGTTGTTGGCAACCATGAGGGGGCCGAGCAGCCGCGTGTTGGCCGCCGACGAGGCGAGCGGCTCGGCGCCGAGGCACTCGGCGAGGCGCGCCGCCTTTGGCTCGGCGTACCCCCGGGGCACAAAGACCCTGTCGTCGGTGGCCCTGCCGTATATGCCAATGTTTGGGCCGCGGTACATGTCGAGCTTGAAAATGTCCACGCGTGCGGCGCTGGCGCGCGCCGTTATGAACGTATGGACGGCGGGGCCGGTCAGGATGCGGGGGCAGGGAGTCGCCCGCACGGCGCTCGCGTCCCTCGGCTCTGCGCGATGCCGCATGGCGCGGCGAGACCCTGCCCGAGTAGCCTGCGCGGGGCGAGGCGCCGCGGCCGCAGGGCGGGCCCCCCGCAGCCCAAGCGCCGGCAGGCAGGCATGCGGGGCGGGGCGCGCGCCCCGGCCGCGGAAAGGCGCCCGGCCGCCAGGGCCGAAGTCTCCCATGCGCGGCCAGATGCCGGGCGGCCCGCCCGCAGCCGATTGCCGCATACGAACGCGGCAGGGCGGGCGGCTCGCACGCCAGACCGCCACGTACAATCGAGCTTTATATTTAGCAGGCAGGGCGGCGCGGCGTGAACGTCGGCTTTGTCGGCCTCGGCAAGCTCGGCCTGCCGTCGGCGCTGGCCATCGAGTCAAAGGGCCATACGGTCGTGGGCTACGACATCAATCCCGCGGTCAAGGGGTACGTCGAGTCCAAGAGCATACCGTACCTCGAGGAGGGCGTGCCCGAGCTGCTGCAGAATACGAGGCTAGAGGTTCTGCCGCTCGCCGACGTGCTGAGGCGCTCCGAGATCGTGTTCGTCCCGGTGCAGACCCCCCACGATCCCCTGTACGAGGGGACTACAAGGCTGCCCGACACGACGGCCGACTTTGACTACACCTACCTCAAGGACGCTTGCAGGAGCATTTCGGCCGAGCTCGACAGGCTCGGCGAGGACCGCATCGTCGTCATCATATCGACCGTCCTGCCCGGGACCATAGAGCGCGAGATAAAGCCGCTCCTGTCCGCGCGCGCAAAGCTGTGCTACAACCCGTTCTTTATCGCCATGGGCACGACGGTGCACGACTTCCTCAACCCCGAGATCGTCCTGTTCGGCGTCGACGACCCCGAGGCCGTCGCAAAGGCAAAGGAGTTCTACTCGACGATAGCGGACGTGCCCTTCCACGAGATGAGCATCGTCAACGCCGAGCTCGTAAAGGTCAACTACAACACGTTCATTACGATGAAGATCAACTTTGCCAACAACCTCATGGAGGTGTGCCACAAGATGCGCGGCGAGGGCGCCGACGCGGACGTCGACGTCGTGATAGACGCCCTGTCCGACTGCAACCGGCGCATCATAAGCCCGTCGTACATGAGGGGGGGAATGCCGGACGGCGGCGGGTGCCACCCGCGCGACAACATAGCCCTTGCGGACTTTGCAAAGCGCCACTCCCTGTCCAACGACATTTACACCGAGGGGATGATGGTCCGCGAGCAGCACACGAGGTGGTTTGCCGACATCATATCCGAGCACAGGGCGGCCGGCGGGCAAGAGCTGCCCGTCGTCGTCCTCGGCAAGTCGTACAAGCCCGAGACGAACCTGACCGTGGGAAGCCCGTCCGTGAGGCTGCACAACGAGCTGAAGGAGCGCGGAGTCGATGCCGCGATATGGGACCCCCACGTGGACGGCGAGGAGGGAGCCGGCGAGGCCCTGGCGAGGCCCGCGGTGTTCTTTGTAGGGACGCGGCACGGGCGGTTCGCCGCGCTCGGGTACCCCGCAGGCAGCGTCGTGATCGACCCGTTCGGGTATGTCGAGGGGCGCGAGGGCGTAAGGGTCGTCCCCCTGGGCAGGCGGTAGGGCGCGGCGGCGGCGCCCGTCGTGCACGCGGCATGGAGGCGATGCGGTTGGCAGTCGGCGGCGGTGGCGGCCTGGAGGACCTGGACTATGCCAGGGTCGCCGACGAGGCGTGCTCGTTCATCCGCGCGCAGGTCGGCGCGGCCGGCGCCTCGGGCGTGGTGTTCGGCCTGAGCGGGGGGATAGACTCCTCCGTCGTGGCGCACCTGTCGGCGAGGGCCCTCGGCGCCGACAGGTGCCTTGCCCTGATAATGCCCAACGAGTCGTTCACACCCGACTCGGAGACCGACGACGGGCTGCTGGTCGCCTCGAGGCTGGGCCTGAGGCGCAAGGTCGTGCCGATCGGCGCCGTGTCCGACGCCGCCGTCGGGGCGGCCGCAGCCGCGGCCGCGGGCGAGGCGGCCGCGGGCGGCCAGGGGGAGACCGAGCGAGGCGGCGGGGGCGACGCGCGCCTTGCCGTCGGCAACCTCAACGCCAGGCTGCGAGCCGCCCTGCTGTACTACGAGGCGCAGATGCGCGGATACCTGGTAGCCGGCACCGACGACCGGAGCGAGTACCTCATCGGCTACTTTACAAAGTACGGCGACGGGGCGAGCGACCTGCTGCCCATAGCGGACCTGTACAAGACGCAGGTGCAGCGGCTCGGCGAGCACCTGGGCGTGCCGCGCCACATTGTGGAAAAGTCGCCGAGCCCGCACCTGTGGAAGGGCCACGATGCGGCCGGCGAGCTGGGCATGGGGTACGGCGAGGTGGACGCGATCCTGTCCGGCGCGACGGGCGGCGTCGGGACCGGCGTGGGCGAGGAAGAGGCGGTGCGCGCCGCGGCCGCGGCGGGGATATCCGAGGGGAGTGCGCGCCGCATCGCGTCGCTCAACAGGGCGAGCGCCCACAAGAGGGCGCTGCCGCCGTTCGCCAGGCTGCGCGGGCTGCGCGCCGGAGCGTAGCAGGGGCGCTCGGGCGGAAAAGAGCTCCGGCGGGCGCGATCGGCCCCGGTGCGCCACGGCCGCATTACGGGGCGCTGTCGCAGCCCGACGGGCGGCCGGGCGGCGTCGGCGCGGCCATGCAACCCGCGCACTGCCCCCCTCTCCCACGCGGCACGGGCTGGCACGGCCGCGCCCGTGAACATGCATGCTACTCGGTCGTTTAGGCCGCCGTTCAGTCGTCAAAATCCACGCCTGCTGTAGATTTGTGCAATTTTTGAGTGAAAATCTGCCCGGAAAAGCGCTAGACGCGTCTGGCAAGTTAAATGCCATTCATCACATTAATAAACAGGGCCAAAGCAGGTGCGGCGTGAGCGTGAGTCAAAAGGTAGTCCACGGAGGCAAAGGTGCGGCGGTTGGGACTGTTCCCAGCGTGCCGAAGGAGGGCGAGCGGTTCACCGCCAAGGAGCTCGCATCCCGATTCGGCGTGTGCGAGGAGGGCGACATGCGGGTCAACCACGCAGGGAAGTGTATAGTAATCATAGATCAAGCGCGCGGCAATTTCAATGGAGCGGGCGGCGGCCGCACTGCACTTATCCGCGTAGGAAGGGATGCCGGCCGTCAAGGCGACGGCAGCGGTAGGTTGATCGGGGACAACCTCCTCTTGAGCCGCTCAAGGGAGGAAGGGTATACGGTGCTCTACTTTGTAAAAGTCGAAAATCTGCTGGAATTTTCAGCCCGCGTGGTGTACGACTCGCATGCATTTAGGAACGAAGGCGGCAGCGATACCCGCAGTGTTGTCATTTTCAAACTGCGGACCATCGACAACAAGGCATCTGAGAGCGCGCCCGACACCCCACCAAGCCAAGAGGGGCGGCAGGGCGAGCCGGACCCCGACATGATCGCGAGGGTCGAGCGCATAATATCTTTACACCACCCATACGAAGGCAAGGATCGTCTGCTCAGAGTCCTGCCCAGCCGCGTAAGCAGCGAGGATCTCGATCGCATCCTAGACCACCTGAAGAGTTCCAAAAAGATCTCCCTAGACGGTAAGACCATACGGTGGGAGTCCAAACCGGCCATTCCAGGTTCCCCCGGAGCAGAGAAGCGCGAGGGCAGCGACAAAAAAGCGGGGTGTGCTCCGATTCTTGCCGGCACCAGGTTTGAAACTATTGAGGAGGGAAAACTCCCAACAGAGACGACGGGGGAGTACATTGCACGGATAGTCAACGATGATGAGCCCGGATCGTGCACCGCCGAGGACGCAAAGGAGATCGACGAGGACATGCGTCGCTTGGCAAAGGGTGAGTACTACTCGCATGAACAGGTGTGGAAAGAGTTTGGCCTATGAAATACAACGCAGAGTACTCACCCCAAGCCATCAAGGGAATAAAGCGTGCTGACCATGAAATGCGCAAGCGCCTCAAAAGACGCATGGATGAGCTTTGCGAAAATCCGTACCAAGGGAAGCGGCTGGTCAATACCAACAACTACCGTGACAGAGTAGGATCGTATAGGATTGTATACGACATAAACAGGAGTGAGCATCAGATCACCGTCCACCAGATAGAACCGCGTAGCAAAGTCTACAAACACCACGACGCCCGCCTGCGGGACGGCCGCGGCGGCAGGGCGTGATCGGGTCAGGCAACATTCAGTCGACAGACGATCCTGCATGCACAGTGCGCCGACGCGCGGAGTGGTGGGGGAATCGCGGTGCACAGGGGGCGGCGAGGAAGTGGTGATGGGCCCAATGGGGAGCGGACGGGCGGCGAAATCGGGCAGGGCGCGGGCATGCGGAATGCCAGCCGCGCCCAAAGGTTAATCCGTGCGGCGCGTCGCGCCCCCGCGTGGACGAGATCGAAAGGGTCTTTGACGAATGGTCGGCCAGCGGCAGGTCGGGCCTCATGGAGGCCGAGCACTCGCCGAGCGTGGTCAAGTTCCTGCGCACCGTCGAGTTCCGCAAGCCGTTCAGGCTCTTGGACATCGGGTGCGGCAACGGCTGGGTGGTCCGCCTCGCGTCCCGGATCGCAGGGTGCACAAAGGCCGTCGGCATCGACAAGAGCAGCGGCATGATCAGGGAGGCGCGGGCCAGGTCGTCCTCGAGAAAGGAGTCGTTTGCCAGGGCGGACATCGAGCGGTGGTCGTACTATGGCCGCAGGTTCGACTATGCATTCTCCATGGAGTCGCTGTACTATGCCGAGTCGGTGAGCGCGGCCGTGTCCCGCGCGCACGCGCTGCTCGCCGACGGCGGGCAGTTCTTCTGCGGAACCGACTTTTACGCTGAGAACGCGGCCACGACGAGGTGGGCGTCCGACATGGGCGTGCGCATGCACCTGCTCTCGAGGCGGCAGTGGCGCGACGTGTTCACGGGGGCGGGCTTTTCCGCCAAGACGACCCTGGTCAAGGATCCGTCGAGCCGGAAAAAGTGGAAGCGCGAGATGGGAACGCTGTTCATAACAGGCACCAAGGCCGGCTAGCGCCGCATCACAAAGCGTAGGACGGCCGCGGCGGCGACCGCCAGGGCGGCCGCGGCGGCGATCGAGGCGACGGCCGAGGCGATTTCAATCGAGGTGTATTCCGGCGGGGGGTATCCGGGCCCGCCGGCCGCATCGCCGCCCGCTCCCCCGCCGCCCACGTCCGGCAGGGCCGGCCCGCCGGCGGCATCGCCGCCGGCCGCGGCCGCAGCCGCGGCGGCCCCGTCGATCGCAAGAAAGCCCGCAGAGTACGCGTCGGGGCGCAGCACGTCGTCGGACACGGCGAACAGGCGCAGGCGGCCGCCGCCCGCACCGAGGGCCGACGTGTCCGCGCCGTCGAGCAGCACGGTCGCCGAGCCAGGCGAGATGTCGACCGATCCCGACACCGTCCCCGCGTCCCCCGGCCCCGCCGGCGGGCCCGACACAAAGTAGTGCAGGGTCGAGGCACCCTCCGCCTCGACGTCGATCGATGCCGGGCGGCCGCGCACGACCACGTCCGGCGCGTCGACGCCCGTAATCTCTGGAAACCTCACGTCCTCGAGGCCCGCCCAGTGACCCGCCGGCAGCGGGTACGACTTGTCGTCGAACGCGGCTATACGTATGGTGCGCGACTCGGGCGAGTACGACTCGAGATAGAACGGGCCGTTGCCGACGACGGCGTGGCCCCGCTCGCCTATCCACTCCAGCGCCGAGTCGTAGCGGCCCGCCGCGTACCCGGCAGTGGCGCCGAGCCCCGCAAGCGGCGGCGGAACCCCGGCGGCCCCCGCCGCCCTCGCCGAGCGCAGCGCGTCGGCCACTAGCTGCGCATCGTTGGGCACGATGAGCGACAGCCACGGAACCGACCTGGCGACCGAGCCGGACCTCGAGAACGACGCCGACCCGTCGAGGACGACGGACTCCATTGCATAGTATACTTCCCACGGCATTGCGGGCCACACCGACGCCCACGCCGCAATCTCGGCCTCGTCAAAGTGCCAATAGTCCAGGTACACCTCGATCGTGTCGGCGTCCACGGGGCGCACCCCGACCATCGTGTCGACGACCTGCGCGGCGCGGGGCGTGTACTCCGAGTCGAACGTGCGGTCGGCGGCGGCGGCGCCCTGCCCCCCATCGGCGTCCGGCGCCGACCCCCACTCGACGGCAAAGTACAGCGAGTACATTACGTCGCGCATGTCGATTTCCGCGCCGTGGTGCCACCTGCCCCCCAAGAGGTCGAACGTCACGCGGCTCTGCGCGCGCGTGCCGTCCGGCACCGGCGCCCACCGCTGCTCGGCGGGGCTCCACAGCACGGCGCCCGGCGGCACCGGCACCCCCGCCCCGCCCGCGGCGCCCTCCACGTCCCACCCGGCGCGCACCGGGATGATGCGCCCCGAGTACGGGTGGTGGAACGTGCCCGGATCGGACAGCGCGTTCCATATCTGCGTGCTGTACGTGTCGCCGAACCCGACGACGGGGTTCCACGAGCCCTGGTAGATCTGCTTGACGCCGACGCGGAGCACGTCCGAGCCGCCCGGCCGGGCGTTGATCGGCGTGAACCTGCTCGGCACCCCCGCCCCAAAGTCGTTGACGACCCCCTCGACGTCAGGGCCCCCGGCGTACAGGTCGGTGCGCGCCGCCAGGAACACGCGGACGGACTCGGAGACGGCCTCTGCCGTGGCGGCGCGCACAAGCTCGGCGCGCTCGGCGGCCGACCCGTACTCGCCGGCGTAGATGCGCTGCGTGAGCGAGTCGAGCAGCGCGTTCTCGTAGTTCCAGTACGACGGGTCGTTGAACCCCGGCATCGACGAGTACCACGGGGCGTACATCTGGCCGAGCCCCACGGGGTCGTACCGCACGAACGCCGACCGGCCGCCCCACCCCTCCGTGTACACCGACCACTGCATCTCGGCGGGATCCGACCCGTACACGACGACAAACGCCTTGTTCAGGTCGCCGTAGTCGCGCCCCACCGCAAAGCCCGCATCCTCGAGTGCCGACGCGAGTATCTCGCCGACTGACTCGCGCACGGGGTCGTCGCTGCGTATGAACACGCGCACCTCCACGGGCCCGCCGCCGTGCATCCACGCGCCGCCCTCCCCGCGGTGGGCGCCGGCTCCGGCCATCGCCGAGGAGATCATCGACGATGCCAGGGAGGGGTTGTGCTCGAACCCGTACGACTCGATCAGGCCCAGTATGCCGATGTAGTCGGGGTCGGACGGGCCGTAGTTCGAGACCATGGGCGTGCCGTGCCCGCCCATGAGCTCGTTGACTATGAGGCGGCGGTCGACTAGGTAGTTGAGGGCGTACCGGACGTCGCGCATCGAGAACGGGTTGAGGCTGCCGTCGGCCGGCTCGGCGGGGTTCACGAGGAGGCTGTACGAGCCGCCGGTCGACTCGTAGACGCGCAGCCCCCTGCGCGACTCGGCATCCTTTACGCGGTCGGCGGGGACCGTAAAGTAGTACAGGTCCAGGTTGCCGTTGCGCACCTCTTCGAGCGCCGTATTCTCGTCGAGGTACTGGATGAACTCGACGGCATCTACGTGCGTTCCCTTGTCGGCCGCGGCGGCCGGCAGGCCGGCGGCCGCTGCCGAGGCGGCGGCCACAACGGCGGCCAGCAGGGCCAGGGCGGCCGGCGGCGGGCCGGAATGCGCGGCCCGCGGGCCGCCGCGCCGCGCCGGCTGCGGGTATGCATGCGCCGCCACGGGCCCGCCGTTGCCGCCGCGGGGGTAAAAACGGTTGCAGGGGCCCCGCGACAGGGTGGGGGGCGTGCGGTCGCGCGGGGACGGGCCAAGCCGCCGCAGGACGAGCTTGGGTGCGGGGGACGCAGTGTGCACATTCAGGTCTCTAGGGCGGTGCCTGCCGGGCCGGGGGCGGGCGGCCGCGGGCGGCATGCCGTGCGGGATTAGAGGGGGCGGCCGCGGGCGGCATGCAGGCGCCGCGGGCGCCCGGAACGCCGGTGCGCGGGCGGCATGCCGGCGCCGCGGGCGCCCCCCGCCCCTCCTCCCGTGACGAACCGTGGGCCTTCTCGCGCTGCTGTCATGCGGCCGGGCGGGAAGGGTCAGCCGCCGCCGCCGCTACTGGCGCGGCGGCGGCAGAGGCGGCGGCCGGCTTGCCGCGCGCCTCCCGCCCACGTCATGGCGGCGGGCCGGGGCCGGTCTGGCTGTAGCGGCGCACCCGCCGCGCCGCCGCCGCCGCCGCCCCCCCGCCGGCAGCGGCTGCAGCGGCGCACCGGGGCGCGCTAGCCGCCCCGTCGTCGGCGGCGAACCAGTTTGGATCGGCCATCAGCATGTCCAGCCCGTCGGCGGGGTCGATCCCGTTCCTTGTGCACATGCCGATGAACGTGAGAAGCTCCTCCCCCGTGGTCATGCCCCATACGCTCTGCGTCTGGAAGTGCGACCTCTTGTACGGGCCGAGCAGCTCGTGGAACGCCCTCTCGATCTCGTTGCTGTCGAACGGCATGCCCTTGACGGAGAGCGCGTAGAACATGTCGGGCAGCGCGTTGGCGATTGCCGTCTTGGCGGGGTGCTTGCCCTCGCCGTACAGCGGGAGTATGCCCGTCTCGACCATGCCGCGCAGCGCGGCCGCGGCCGACTCGGACGCCGTGTCCCAGCACCGGACGAACTTGTACAGGTACAGCAGGCGGATGTACGCCCTGACGGCGCCGAGAAGCTCGGCGGCCTCTTCGTCGTCGTCGATCTCGTCGCCGGCGGCGCGGACGGCCGCCGCGCCGCGCCGGCGGCCGCTGCCGTCGGGCAGGGGGGCGGCCGACGGGGCGGCAGGAGGGGCGGCGGGGGATCCGTCGTCGTCTACCCACGGCACGGCGTGCGACTCGGGGTCGCCCATGATCCGCCCCACGCCGTCGCGGGCCCACTCGTACTCTTCCCTCATGCGCACGTAGAGGTCGTCGGGGCCCATGCGCCCTCCCTTGGCGAGCTGGTCGAACGCCCTGAACGCGGAGAACTCGGCCTTGCGGATTATGTGGACCATGTCGCGCTGGACCTTTTTGCACGGCTGCCCCTCGTACCCGTCGACTGTGGCGGATACGTGGACAAAGTCGATGTACGTTGCGTGCATCGTCGCCTTTGATCGGCTGGTCCGGAAGCGGAGGTACACCAGCCGCTCCGTGCAGGCGCCTAGGACGGTGACGAACTTGGGCGAGGCGGCCCTCGTCGCGCTCTCGAGTATGGTGGCGCCGCCGCCCCCGCCGCCCCCGCCGCCCCCGCCTTTGCCGCCGTTCCCTCCGCCGCCCCCGCCTTTGCCGCCGTTCCCTCCGCCGCCCCCGCCTTTGCCGCCGTTCCCTCCGCCGCCCCCGCCTTTGCCGCCGTTCCCTCCGCCGCCGCCGTCGCTCCCCTTCATCACCGACTCGTCGTTGCGGTGGTGCGCCTCTTTCCCGATGCGCCTCGGTATCTTTGCGTTGTGCGGCCTGACGGTGTCCCGCATGGCCCCGCGCGCGCTGCGCACCGAGGCGGGGCCGAGCCCAAAGTCGCGCCTTGCCCGCAGGTGGGCCGCTATGGGGCGGTCGGGCATGCGCTTGCACAGGCTGAGCACCTCGTGGCAGTCCTCCTTGGAGGCGGCGGTTCCGCGCACGACCGCGGTGCACGCCCCCTCGAACAGGCAGCCGCACTTGGGGCATTTTCCCCTGCCGAACGAGACCGACGTGCAGTCGGGCCTGCCGACCGCGCCGTGCCGCGCCAGCTCGCGCGACACCCGCAGCATCTCCACGGCCTCCTTGTTCACGGGCACCAGGCCCTTGATCGACCCGCCCGGCCTCAGCCAGTACCTGCTCGTTCCAGGGTTGGCAGGCTCCAGGTCCACATGACAGTCGGGGCACTGTTGCGGGGCGGGGACGCGGAAGCGGGCGCCCACCTTGTCGTTGTTGGAGTGCCCCTTGTGGCCCGGCTGCCCGCCGCGCTTCCTGGCCTTTTTGGCGCCGCCCCTGTACGCCAGGCCCACGATGGCCCGGAACCTGCGCCGCAGCATGTTGGTGAGCGACAGGGTGCCGGACGGCGTGTTCGGGCCGCTGGCGACGGCATTCTCCCTCTTCAGGTCGGCATTCTCCTTCTCCAGGCGGGCGACCCTTGCCGCCTGCTCGCCGCCGCCGCCGCCGCCGCCGCCGCCGCCGCCGCCTGCCCGCTTCCGCCCGGCCTCGGCCTGTCCGGCCTCGGCCTGTCCGGCCTCGGCCTGTCCGGCCTCGGCCTGTCCGGCCTCGGCCTGTCCGGCCTCGGCCTGTCCGGCCTCGGCCTCGGCCGTGGTCAGCCTGCACAGCAGGTCGGCCTTGTCGTCCCTCAGACTTCGTATCTCTTCGTCCTTCTTCGCGACTGCCTCCTCCCCCTCGCGGACGGCCCTGGCCTCGCCGGCGCGCGACTCGTCCAGCTTGCCGTGCGCGTCCACCAGGGCTCCGCGCACCTCGCGCACCTGCTTTTCGAGCGCCTTCTTGCCGGCCGCCAACTCGTGCACGCGCATTGCTAGGCCCGTGTTCTCGTCCTTCAGCGCTGCGCTGCGCGCCTCAAACGCGCGCACGATCGACAATGCCGCGTCGACGATCGACCCGGCAATGCGGCAACAGGCGCGCCAGCCGCCCTTGCCGCAGTTCCAGCGCCCGTCTGCCGCCGCCATTTGCGCCGCGCGCCGATCCCGAGATCGATAAAGGTTCGTATACTAGGATATTCACCCCCCCCTCCCTGCCGTCAAGTCAGGCGGCCCTGGCCCGATCCCCCCTCCCTGTCGGGCCGGCGGGCGGGTGCACCTGCGGGATGCCGTCCCATCTGCCGCGCCGCGCGCCTGTGCAGGCGCCCTAGGCGCGGATCGTCCTAGAGACCTGAATGTGCACGACGCAGTGCAGCGACATGCCTAGTGTGTTTTTAACCGGCAGGGTGTGCGCGCCGCATATGCCATGCGAGGGTGCGCGAGCGGCTGCGCCGGGACGACGCTGCGCAGTTCCGGCGGCGGCTGAGGTGCGGGGCGAAACGGGAATCAAAGATCGCGCTAGTGTGTTTTGCGGCCAGATCGGGCGCGGAGCCGGAGGCGGTCGCCGCGCTGGGCGGGCGGGCGCGCGCGGGGCGCACATTCAGGACGGCGGTACAGGGAAGGGCGATCGCAGGCGCGCGCGGGGCGCAATACGTGCTTGCGGGGCGCGTAGCAACGGTGCGGGCGCCTGGTCGGACGCCCCGCAGGTCCCCGGCGGGCGGCGCGATCGGGAGGAGGCGGTGGCCGTCGCGGGCCGCTGCCATCCAGCATGCCGCTCGGCGGGCCACCCCATAACGACTCGGGAGTGGGCGGAGCCAGCAAGGGCGCCCGTCATTGAGCCATAGGTTGGAGGGTTCGGAGGCATGATTGCAAGCGAAGCCGTGACGGCCGAACACGTGCGCAAGAGGCTCGAGGCGCTCGGCTACTTTTCGGAGCCGGCCATCCACGTAGACGAGCGGCAGCCCCCAATCCATGCCATCGAGCGCCCTTTGAAAAAGTCCGGCAAGCCGGGCACCTGGCGGCCGGGCAGCCCCATGTTCACAGTGCGGAAGGACGGCAGCGACACGGCTGTTGTCATCGAGTGCAGGGCCGCTACGGATCGCCACTCTAGTGTTGGACTGGACAGGCCGGGCGAGTACGCGCTAGATGGAGCCCTGCACCATGCCCGCCGCCTAAAGGACAGGTACAACGTCGCGGCCATTGCGGTCAGCGGCGAAAAACGCGGGCGGATGAAGACGTCCGTCTACTACTGGCGCAAAAACGGGCCCGCCTACGAGGAGGCGCCGCATGCGGAGATCGACGGGTTTGGGAGGTACGACGCAGACTTTGGGCGAGCAGAGATGACGCCGGCCGCCCTGCGTTCGTACGCTCGCAGGGTTCACAACAGGATCCGCGGCAAGACAAACCTCACGGAAGCCGAAAAGCCGCTCTTCGTGGGTGCCATGCTGCTCGCGCTAACTGAGAAGGGCTTTAGGGCGCAATACGGCGCAGCTGCAAGTCCGAGGAAGCTAGCGCGGCAGATGATAGCCGCGATTGATGGCAAGCTTAGGGATGCGGGAGTTGGCGAGGGCGTGCGCAATGCACTGGTCGGCCAGTTCAGGTTCATCTCAAGCAATCAAAGCATCCTACGCGCGCTCAAGGACCGAAAAGCCTCCAACCGTTACAACAGCACTCTTCACGAGTTTGTCGCCGATATGGACGAATCGGTCGGCGGCATGCCGCTGGCCGCGGGGCATCAGGATGCCATGGGAGAGTTTTACAATGAGTTCGTCCGGTACACAGGGGGCGACGGGAAGGGACTGGGGATAGTCCTGACGCCTTGGCACATAGCGGAGCTGGCCGCGGAGCTGGCCGGCATCCACAAAAACTCAAAGGTGCTCGACATATGCATGGGCACGGGAAGCTTTCTGGCCGCTGCCATGTCCAAGATGCTGACGGGCGATCTTGGCGTCGCCGAGATCCAGCGCATCAGAAACAACAGCCTATTCGGCATCGAGGTAGAGCCGGACATGTTCGCCCTAGCCTGCGTCAACATGCTCATGAGAGGAGGCGGCCGTGCCCACCTGGCCCGCGCCGACTGCTTTGCAGGCGGGAACATCGGGCCGAACGGGGCGAGTGGCAAGTGCACCGTGGCCCTCATGAACCCGCCCTATTCCCAGAGCGAGGGCGAGAAGGAGCTGGACTTTGTGGAGAGGG
This sequence comes from Cenarchaeum sp., assembly GCA_965200655.1. Taxonomy (GTDB): domain Archaea; phylum Thermoproteota; class Nitrososphaeria; order Nitrososphaerales; family Nitrosopumilaceae; genus Cenarchaeum. The sequence goes on along the minus strand of CBDAUQ010000001.1, from coordinate 274,318 downwards.
CGCTGGACATGCTCAGGACAGACGGCAGGTGCGTGGTAATTCTCCCACTCAGCTGCGCATCGCCCATGTCGGGGAATAACGATGCGAGGGAGAGGATCCTGAGGCGGCACACGCTCGAGTCGGTCATGATCATGCCCCCAGATCTCTTTCCAAGGGAAGGGACGCACACCTGCGTTATGGTGTTCGTCGCGCACAGGCCGCACGGAGCCAGTACGGAGACTTGGCTTGCCATATGGGACGACGATGGCCACCGCAGGATGAAGAGTGCCAGGATCGACCGACATTCCCAGTGGGGCGGCATCCGTGCATCGTGGCTTGCAGACTACAGGAGCAGGGCGGTCACAGGCAAGTCGCTCCTGGCCCGACTAGATCACAACTCGGAATGGACCGCGTACGGCCACCTAGACACAGGCTACGAGTCGCTCACAAGGGACAGGTTTATGCACACAGTCTGCGAGCACAGGCTATGCAGCCTAAGGCGCGACGGGCGCATCGAGGACGGATCACACGAGACGCACATCAAGGCCGTGATGGACCTGCCGCGGGATCAGCAACGGATGTTCAGGCGCACCGATGCAGACAGCGATCCGATCGATGTTGCGGGATGGAAAAAGTACAGAGTGTCCGACTATTTTGATGTCGAGGGGACGGAAACGACCGCGCTCGACGATCTCCTACAATATGAAAGGGCCCTGCCCGACGGCAAAAGGTACCCGTATGTTACGACGCGCGAGACGAACACGGGGGTCGACGGATACTATCCGCACTGGACGGAAGAGGGGGGCGTCATATGCGTCGATAGTGCGACCATAGGGCACTCAAAGTACCGCCACGACAACTTTACGGCCAGCGACCATGTCGAAAAGGTGATGCCGAAGAAGGGCGTGCCGTTCGACAAGTATGCGGGAATGTTTGTCGAGACGGTGCTGAACCTGGAGACGTTCAGGTACGGGTACGGGCGAAAGTTCAACCAGGAGCGCATACGAGGCACCGAGATACTCCTGCCCGAGTCCGCAGGCACTGGAGAGCCCGACTGGCAGTACATGAAAAAGTACATCAAGAACATAGACGGGCTGCTGTGGCTATAGGGATGCCGCCCATTCGGGCGATGCGGCCCGCGGTCGCCCGCGGGCCGCGGCGCACGCGCACGCGCACGCGCACGCACACGCGGCCAAGAGCCCCAGCGCGGCCGCGGCGGCCCACGGCTCCCCCTGCCCGGCGAGCTGCGCGGTGCGCAGCGCCTTGACGATCGGCGCGACGGCCGCCGACTCCACGGCGTCCCCAAAGTGCGGGTGCTCGCGCTGCAGGTCGGCGACGTGCGGCGAGGCCGAATAGTACGCCGTGCTGAGCGCCGAGACGAGGGCGGAGCCGGCGTGCCCCGAGAGCCGTACCTCGTCGCGCAGCTCGCGCAGCGCCTGCACATCGGCCGCCAGCTCCGTCCCGTACGCGGCGGTGGCCACGAGGCAACCGCCGCCCTCCGCGGCGCCTGGCTGCGCCCCGCCGCCGCCGTTAGCGGTGGCGGGCATCCACCCGCCGTCCCTGACGGCCCACACCTCGAATATCGCAGAGTTGCGGTCGCCGGCGGCGTTGAGCGACGTGTTTCCCGACGTGCCCCTGTACGCCGCGGCCGCGGCCGGCACCGCGGCGGCCACGGCCTCGGCGTCGGCCGTCCCCGCCGCGGACGCCGCGGCGGCGAGTATCTGCACGGCGTCGTACGACGTGAACACGTCTGGGTCGGCACGCAGCGCGCCAGGCGAGACGGCGGCTATGGCGTGGTCACTGACGCCGGCGAACAGCGGATGCCCCCCGTCGGGGCCAGCCAGTATCCCCCCGTACCCGACCCGCTCGGCAAAGGCCGCCGCCCCCGTGTTGCGGACAATCTCGTCGTACACGTTTATCCCGAACCACGCGGCCGCCTCCAGCGCGGGCGCCGCCGCCGGCGACTCCAGGGACGCCTCGCCGGCGGCGGCAAGTATGCCCGCCGTCTCCTCGAACCCGACGAGCAGGACGGCCGCCCTGCGGGCGCCCGAGACGTCGATCGCGGCGAGCCTGTCGGATATCTCGGCCGCGGCGCGCGCCGGATCGCCGCCCGGATCGTACCGGACGCCGCTTGCGCTGCCGGCGCCGGCGCCGGCCTCGAACGCGGCCGCCGCGGCGGATGCGAGATCCTCGCCCCACGCGTCGCCGCGGTACGCCACGACGGCCGCGTCGGCCCCGGCCGCGAGCATGCGGCCGGCCGCGAACGAGGCGACCACCGTGTTGTTCGGCGCAAGCCTGAACACCGAGTCGCCCGGCACCGAAAGAAACGATGCGGACGAGCAGCAGCTGAGCAGGACCATGCCGTCCCCGGCGGCAAGCGCGCGCACGGCATCCACGCCGGACGAGGAGGCCGGCCCGACGACGAGCGCAATGCCGCCAGCCTGCATGGCCCGCGCGGCCTCGAGCGCGACGTAGGGGTCGGTCGCCGTGTCGGCCTTTGCCAGGCGCACCGACCACCCCGCCCCGTCGCGCGCCAGCCGCGCGTTCAGGTCGGCGGCGCTCTTGTCGACGGCCGCATCCATCCACGCCCCCGTGCCGTGCAGGCCGCCGGTAAGCGGCAGCAGCACGCCGATCTCGAGCACCGCTTCCCCGTCGGGGGCGGGCATCGGCGGCGCAGGCTGCGCGCCGGCGCCGTCCTGCCCGGCATCCGCGCCCGGCGCAGCGGGGGCCAGCGCAAGTGATGCGGCGGCAAGGGCCGCGGCGGCAACAACGGCGGCCGCCAGTGCCGCCGTTGCCCGGCCGCCACTCCCGGCGCGGGCGCCGGGCCGCAGCCGCGGCCGCGCTGCAATCGCCGGCACGCCCTACAGCCTCCTGCCGGCCAGCATCTCGTACGCCTTCACGTACCGCTCCGAGATCCTCGCCGACACGGCGGGCGGGATGGGCGGGGCCCTCGGCTCGCGGCCGGCGGCCCGGTCCTCCTCGAACCGGCGCTTGTGCCCGTTCTCGGCGAGCCAGTCGCGCAGTATCTGCTTGTCGTACGCGACCTGCACCGATCCCGGCTCGTACGACCCCCTCGGCCACAGCCGGAACTCGTCGGGGCCGATCGAGTCGCCGAGCACGATCCGGCCGTCGAGCCTTCCAAACTCTAGCTTTAGGTCGGCAAGGACGAACCCGGCCGCGTCCGCGGCCGCCGCCATCGTCTCGTATATGGCGACCGACCGGGCCGACAGCTCGTCGTACTCGGGCCCCGTCACGAGGCCGGCGCGGACGGCCGCGTCCCTGCCGACCGGCTCGTCGTGGTCGTCCGACTTTGTCGTCGGGTCGAACACGGGGGCGGGGAGCCTGGCGGCCAGCCTGGCGTCGTCGGCCCCCGGCGGCAGCGGGGCCGCCCCGCTCCGCACCCTGTCGTACAGGCTGCCGTACAGGTAGCCGCGCACGACGCACTCGAGCGGGATCATGTCCAGGCGCCGCACGAGCATCTCGGCAGGCCCCGTGCGCTCGACAAAGTGGCTCGGCACGCCGAGCCGGACGAACCAGTACTCGGCGAACGCGCACAGCGCCTCGCCCTTGCGCGGTATGCCGCCGTCGAACCTCACGTCGTACGCCGATATCCGGTCGCTGAACCTGAACAGCAGCATGCCGGCGTCGCCCGCCTCGTAGATGTCCTTGACCTTGCCGGACGCGACGAGCCGCATCGCCCGATCGCAGGGCGGAGGGGATTTAACCTGTGCGGGCGGCGCCCGAGCGCGGCCGCGCGCCCCGAGTGCGCGGCCCGCCCGCGGCCGGCGCTAGGAGCCCATCATGCCGACCATCTTGGGCGGCTCGCGGTACGCCTTGCTCACGAAGACGCCTGGATCGGCCGAGACCATTACGTACTCCATGGCGTTGTCCGGCGGCGGTGAGACGATGACCTTCTTTCCCCTCTCGAGGGTTCCCAGGTCCAGCTTGTCGCCGTCCCCAAAGTCGACGACGACGTTCGTCAGGTCCTCGCTGCCGACGTTCTGCACGGTGACCCTGCCCGTGACGAACAGGTTCTGCTTGTCGATGAGCGGGTCCACGTACAGGGCGTGGTCCTGCGTTGCAATGCTGCCGCGCGTGGCGTCCATTCCGAACAGGACGGCCATGGCCCCGACGGCGCCCACGCCGAGCAGTACGAGCGCCTTGTACTTGTCCACGCGCCGCGGAGGCGCGGGTCGTATTTAACGGCGCCGCGCGGCGGCTGGCGGGCTGGCAGGGCGGAGGGGGTCGGGGCGGCGCCCAACACACTTAACGATCGGGGCCGCGGGCTGGGCGCTTGGCTGCGGGGGGCATTGCCGGCTGCCTGGGCTGCATTGCTCCCGGAACGACGTCCGTGCGGGACTTTGCGGGGGCCGCCCGCATCGACAAAGCCTCCGCAAGGGCTGCACTCGAGCGCCTCGCCGATGCTGGCATTGGGGCGAGGGCAGGGGGCGGCGCGTACGAGTTTGCCGCCGGCGACAGGCTCAAGGCGGCCGTCCTTGCCGTCCGCGAGGACGGCGCAGGCATCGACGAGGTCTCCGAGCTTGTCGGATGGCGCGACTTTGAGGGCCTCGCCGCCGAGGTGCTCGAGTCGAGGGGCTTTGACACGGAGAGGAACCTGAGGATACGGGCGAAAAACGGCAGGAGGGCCGAGATAGACGTGGCCGGCACGAGGGGAGGGGTCGCGCTGCTCGTCGACTGCAAGCACTGGCGGCGATCGAGCGCGTCGGCCCTGGCGGCGGCGGCGCGGCGGCAGGCCGGCAGGGCCCGCCTGTACGTAGAGTCCGGCGCCGGCGCCCCCTCGGCCCTTCCCGTCATAGTGACGCTCCACGAGGACGGCATCGAGCTTGCCGGCGGGGTGCCGATCGTGCCCGCGCTAAAGCTCGGGTCGTTCGCGGACGAGTTCCACGGCAACGCCGAGCATCTCGAGATATTCTAGGCCGCGGCGGGCGGGCGGGCGGCAGGGCGGCAGGGCGGCCTCCGCCGCGCGGATGCTATCCCCTGAGGAACGAAAAGGCCAGGTACGCCGCGTACGAGGCCGCCAGGGTCGCGCCGAACGGCAGCCGGACGGCCTTGGTGCGGAGCGCCACGAGCAGCGCCAGGCTAAAGGCGACCATTACGGCATAGTCGACATAGACGTGCTCGCCGACGGCGATCGGCGAGACGGCCGCCGCCACGCCCGTGATCATCAGCACGTTGTAGATGTTGCTGCCCACTATGTTGCCGACGCCGATGTCGGCGTGCCCGCGCCGTATCGCTATGATCGACGTGATCAGCTCGGGCGCCGACGTGCCGACGGCGATCACTGTAATGCCGATGAGCCTGTCCGACATGCCGAACATTCCGGCCACGGTGACCGCATTCTCGATCGCAAGCCACGCGCCGCCCGCGAGCAGCGCCACGCCGGCCGCTATCAGCGCGCCGTTCCGGGCGTACTCGCCGGCGGTGCGGCCGCGGCCGGCCGCGGCCGCGGCCGCCGCTTCCGCTTCCGCCGCCGCATGCTCGGCCGCGGCGGGGGCGTGGGCGGCGGCGGGGGGAGGCGCAGTGACGCCGCGGGGCGCGCCCGCGGATCCTGCCGGGGCGGGCGCGGGGACGGGCGGGCGGGGCGCGCCCCGCCTGGCAGACACGTACACGTGCGCGCTGAACGCGACGAGCGCGGCGATCAGGACCGCGCCGTCGGCCTGCGACAGGCCGCCCCCGTGCGCGGACAGGACCACGAGCAGCAACGAAAAGCCGATCATTAGCGGGATCTCGCGGCGCAGTACCCTCCTAGTCACAGGAATGGCGGCAAGCATTGCAGCTATGCCGATCACCATCCCGACGTTGGCAATGTTGCTGCCGACGACGTTGCCGAGTATGATCCCGCCGTGCTCGCCGGTCGCGGCAAGGCTCGCGGCAAGCTCGGGCGTCGACGTGCCGTACGCGACGACCGTCATGCCGATCACAAGGGGGCTGATGCCGAGCCTCGCGGCGATGCCCACCCCGCCGCTGACGAGCCAGTGGCCGCCCAGGCACAGCATTGCAAGGCCGGCGGCCGTGAGGGCCGCGGCGACTGCCAGTTCCATGCGGGAGCGCACCATGCCGGCCGTTTAAAGCCGGCGCTCGAAGATTGCCGGCGCGCTTGCCCTCCTTGTCCTAGGGCCGATCGGATCACCAGTGCGGCTATTCCGCGGCGCAAGACCGCGGGCCGCAGTGCAGGGAGCCGCAGGCGGGCTCGGCCGTGTGCTGCGCCGACTTGCAGGCGGAGGGCAGATGCCAGGGCGCCGCAGGCGGGGGGGCGCAGCGGGGGATCACGTGTCCAAGCGCAGACCGGAAGCGGCGGCGGCGAAAGGCCGCATCGGGAGTTGCGCGGGCTGCGGGTCGCCGCGAAGCGGGCGGGCGGCACGGGGCGGCCGCGGGCCGCAAGGCGGGAATGCATTCCTGTGCCCGCGCGCGCGAGGGCGAGTCAGGATATCGGAATGGTCGCGCTGCCCCAGGGCTCGGACACCCTAAAGTCGTACTGCCTCGAGGGGTCGTGCTCGAACTGCGTCCCGCCGTACCCAATGTTCGGGCCGAACAGCATGTTGAATACGCGGTACGTGTCGGGCTTGAGGACTATCTGGCCGTTGGTAAAGTCCATCCCCGAGTACTTGAACGCCCTCGATCCGTCCCACACGTCGTACGCGCATATGGCCGGCCCCGTGCACGACATGACCACATTCTCGGAGCCCGTATTCTCGGCGAGTATGCGGACGGTAAGTATCGGCTGGTCGCCCTCCATGAACAGATCGTTGCCCTCGGCGCCGAGGCCGGGATAGTAGAACGTGACGGGCCCCGCCTCGTACGCAGCCGCCGTCGCCCGGTACATGTGCGCCTCAATGGCCCCCTCGGCGGCCCTCTCGCAGTCGAGCCGCTCGTACGCCCGCACAATGTCGGCGCATGCGGCCAGGTCGGCCAAGAGGTCGGCAGGGGCCGAATAGGCGCCGGCGCCCTCGTCCTCAACGGCGGGCGCATCGCCGGCGCCCTCGTCCTCAACGGCGGGCGCATCGCCGGCGCCCACCCTTATCAGGCCGGCGTTGATCAGGTACTGGATAGAGCCGACAAAGTCCTCGTCGGTAATGGCCCCCTCGGCCCACCAGCCGGCGCTGGTCTTGACCCACTCGGGCACGGCGGGGCCCCCGGCGGCCCCCTGCGCGGCGGGGCCGCCGGCGGAGGGCATTCCTATGACGCCGGCGTCGATCAGGTACCCGACACCGCCGAGAAAGTCCGAGTCGGTAATGGCCCCCTCGGCCCACCAGCCGGCGTTCGCCTTGACCCATTCCGGCACTCCGCCGGGTCCCGCATGCGCGGCAGGCGCGGCCAGCATGGCAACGGCAAGGGCGGCCGCCGCAACAACGGCGGCGGTGCGGATCGACTCGCGCGTTGCCAACGTGTGACGCGACCCCTCGGTCGTATATAAACCGAATCCGTCGGGCGCGGCAGGGCAGGGGCGCGCACCCTGGCCCGCCGCCCACGAGCAGGCCGCTCCTGCGGCGCATGCGCGGCGGCGGCGCCGAAAGGCCCGTGCGCGCGGGCCGTGCACATTCAGGTCTCTAGGGCGGTGCCTGCCGGGCCGGGGGCGGGCGGCCGCGGGCGGCATGCCGTGCGGGATTAGAGGGGGCGGCCGCGGGCGGCATGCAGGCGCCGCGGGCGCCCGGAACGCCGGTGCGCGGGCGGCATGCCGGCGCCGCGGGCGCCCCCCGCCCCTCCTCCCGTGACGAACCGTGGGCCTTCTCGCGCTGCTGTCATGCGGCCGGGCGGGAAGGGTCAGCCGCCGCCGCCGCTACTGGCGCGGCGGCGGCAGAGGCGGCGGCCGGCTTGCCGCGCGCCTCCCGCCCACGTCATGGCGGCGGGCCGGGGCCGGTCTGGCTGTAGCGGCGCACCCGCCGCGCCGCCGCCGCCGCCGCCCCCCCGCCGGCAGCGGCTGCAGCGGCGCACCGGGGCGCGCTAGCCGCCCCGTCGTCGGCGGCGAACCAGTTTGGATCGGCCATCAGCATGTCCAGCCCGTCGGCGGGGTCGATCCCGTTCCTTGTGCACATGCCGATGAACGTGAGAAGCTCCTCCCCCGTGGTCATGCCCCATACGCTCTGCGTCTGGAAGTGCGACCTCTTGTACGGGCCGAGCAGCTCGTGGAACGCCCTCTCGATCTCGTTGCTGTCGAACGGCATGCCCTTGACGGAGAGCGCGTAGAACATGTCGGGCAGCGCGTTGGCGATTGCCGTCTTGGCGGGGTGCTTGCCCTCGCCGTACAGCGGGAGTATGCCCGTCTCGACCATGCCGCGCAGCGCGGCCGCGGCCGACTCGGACGCCGTGTCCCAGCACCGGACGAACTTGTACAGGTACAGCAGGCGGATGTACGCCCTGACGGCGCCGAGAAGCTCGGCGGCCTCTTCGTCGTCGTCGATCTCGTCGCCGGCGGCGCGGACGGCCGCCGCGCCGCGCCGGCGGCCGCTGCCGTCGGGCAGGGGGGCGGCCGACGGGGCGGCAGGAGGGGCGGCGGGGGATCCGTCGTCGTCTACCCACGGCACGGCGTGCGACTCGGGGTCGCCCATGATCCGCCCCACGCCGTCGCGGGCCCACTCGTACTCTTCCCTCATGCGCACGTAGAGGTCGTCGGGGCCCATGCGCCCTCCCTTGGCGAGCTGGTCGAACGCCCTGAACGCGGAGAACTCGGCCTTGCGGATTATGTGGACCATGTCGCGCTGGACCTTTTTGCACGGCTGCCCCTCGTACCCGTCGACTGTGGCGGATACGTGGACAAAGTCGATGTACGTTGCGTGCATCGTCGCCTTTGATCGGCTGGTCCGGAAGCGGAGGTACACCAGCCGCTCCGTGCAGGCGCCTAGGACGGTGACGAACTTGGGCGAGGCGGCCCTCGTCGCGCTCTCGAGTATGGTGGCGCCGCCGCCCCCGCCGCCCCCGCCGCCCCCGCCTTTGCCGCCGTTCCCTCCGCCGCCCCCGCCTTTGCCGCCGTTCCCTCCGCCGCCCCCGCCTTTGCCGCCGTTCCCTCCGCCGCCCCCGCCTTTGCCGCCGTTCCCTCCGCCGCCGCCGTCGCTCCCCTTCATCACCGACTCGTCGTTGCGGTGGTGCGCCTCTTTCCCGATGCGCCTCGGTATCTTTGCGTTGTGCGGCCTGACGGTGTCCCGCATGGCCCCGCGCGCGCTGCGCACCGAGGCGGGGCCGAGCCCAAAGTCGCGCCTTGCCCGCAGGTGGGCCGCTATGGGGCGGTCGGGCATGCGCTTGCACAGGCTGAGCACCTCGTGGCAGTCCTCCTTGGAGGCGGCGGTTCCGCGCACGACCGCGGTGCACGCCCCCTCGAACAGGCAGCCGCACTTGGGGCATTTTCCCCTGCCGAACGAGACCGACGTGCAGTCGGGCCTGCCGACCGCGCCGTGCCGCGCCAGCTCGCGCGACACCCGCAGCATCTCCACGGCCTCCTTGTTCACGGGCACCAGGCCCTTGATCGACCCGCCCGGCCTCAGCCAGTACCTGCTCGTTCCAGGGTTGGCAGGCTCCAGGTCCACATGACAGTCGGGGCACTGTTGCGGGGCGGGGACGCGGAAGCGGGCGCCCACCTTGTCGTTGTTGGAGTGCCCCTTGTGGCCCGGCTGCCCGCCGCGCTTCCTGGCCTTTTTGGCGCCGCCCCTGTACGCCAGGCCCACGATGGCCCGGAACCTGCGCCGCAGCATGTTGGTGAGCGACAGGGTGCCGGACGGCGTGTTCGGGCCGCTGGCGACGGCATTCTCCCTCTTCAGGTCGGCATTCTCCTTCTCCAGGCGGGCGACCCTTGCCGCCTGCTCGCCGCCGCCGCCGCCGCCGCCTGCCCGCTTCCGCCCGGCCTCGGCCTGTCCGGCCTCGGCCTGTCCGGCCTCGGCCTGTCCGGCCTCGGCCTGTCCGGCCTCGGCCTGTCCGGCCTCGGCCTGTCCGGCCTCGGCCTCGGCCGTGGTCAGCCTGCACAGCAGGTCGGCCTTGTCGTCCCTCAGACTTCGTATCTCTTCGTCCTTCTTCGCGACTGCCTCCTCCCCCTCGCGGACGGCCCTGGCCTCGCCGGCGCGCGACTCGTCCAGCTTGCCGTGCGCGTCCACCAGGGCTCCGCGCACCTCGCGCACCTGCTTTTCGAGCGCCTTCTTGCCGGCCGCCAACTCGTGCACGCGCATTGCTAGGCCCGTGTTCTCGTCCTTCAGCGCTGCGCTGCGCGCCTCAAACGCGCGCACGATCGACAATGCCGCGTCGACGATCGACCCGGCAATGCGGCAACAGGCGCGCCAGCCGCCCTTGCCGCAGTTCCAGCGCCCGTCTGCCGCCGCCATTTGCGCCGCGCGCCGATCCCGAGATCGATAAAGGTTCGTATACTAGGATATTCACCCCCCCCTCCCTGCCGTCAAGTCAGGCGGCCCTGGCCCGATCCCCCCTCCCTGTCGGGCCGGCGGGCGGGTGCACCTGCGGGATGCCGTCCCATCTGCCGCGCCGCGCGCCTGTGCAGGCGCCCTAGGCGCGGATCGTCCTAGAGACCTGAATGTGCACCGCGGGCCCGCGGCGGGCGGGGCACAGGTTTATACGCGCGCCCGGCGCCCTGGCGGGCATGGGAGTGTCCGTGTCGGGGCAGGGAGTCCAGATATCCCTGAGGGCAAAGTACAGGACATTCACGCCGGACCAGCTCGCGACGGTGCTCCACAGGGAGGGGTACACGAGCACAAAGGCGACGGCCAACACGTCCGACAACCCGCTCGCCTCGCCGGTGTCGACGGTCATGCACTCAAAGGGCGACCTGATCATACTCTTCGGCGACGACGAAAACATGATAAAGTTCCACATAATAAACCGGAGGAACGTAAGCGACATATTCGAGGACGAGATCAAAAAGGTCCTCACGTCCCTCAACTACAACCCGCCCGTCGTCGACACGATGAAGATGTCGGTGGCCGCGACCGTCGCCGGCATGGGCTCCCCGCTCAAGACGCTCAAGTCCCTCGTGCGCACCAGGCTCGCCGACCACCTCAGGGAGATGAACGACATGGACAACGCCGAGGCGACGTCGCTCAAGATCACCCAGTACGACGACGAGCGCACCGAGTTTATGACGACGTCGATCGAGCCGCTCACGTCGGATCCCACGGGAACCTACTACGTGGAGATCGAGTACATGACGGACGACAACGACAAGTTTACCCGCTTTGTGAGGAGGGTCGGCGACGACATGATCGAGAACGTGGTGCGCGGGGCGGAAAAGCACGCCTGAGCCGCGGGGCGTGGCGGGCGCAAATTCTATTAACGGAGCGCTGGGCGGGCGCGCCGTGCCGCTGACGTACGGCGGATCGGGCGTCGACGTTCCGGCCATTGAAAAGAGCCAAAGGCGCATCGGGAGGATCATCGCGTCGACGCACGGGGCCGGAGGGGCGTCCGGGGCCCGCACGAGGCACGGCTTTGGCCACTACGCGGGGATCGTCGAGGTGCGGGAGGGCGGGCGCGGCGCTGGGGGGCATCGCACGCTGATCGCCACGCACACCGACGGCGTCGGGACAAAGGCCATGATCGCCAGCATGATGTCAAAGTACGACACGATAGGCATCGACTGCGTGGCCATGAACGTCAACGACATCGTATGCGTCGGCGCCGACCCCGTCTCGTTCGTCGACTACATTGCGGCCGGCTCGAACGACGAGCGGGCGTTCGCCGGCATTGCGCGCGGCCTAGCCGCCGGGGCCCGCGCGGCGAGGGTCCCGATCGTCGGCGGCGAGACGGCCGTAATGCCGGGCATGTTCGGGAGGCGGCGGGACGGCCGCTTTTCGTTCGACCTTGCGGGCACGGCGGTCGGCGTCGTGCGCGGGCGCCCCATCCTGGGCGGCGCCGTCAGGCCCGGCGACGTCATAGTCGGCGCCCCGAGCAGCGGCCTGCACTCGAACGGCTACACGCTGGCCCGAAAGGCCCTGCTCGGCAGGGGAAGGTACGCGATCGACGGCACGGCGCGCGGCGTCGGCAGCATAGGCGCCGCCCTGCTCAGGCCGACGCGCATATACGCAAGGCCCGCGGTCGAGATAGCCGCGGCCGGGCTGGCCCACGGCCTCGCCCACATTACGGGCGGGTCGTTCTCAAAGCTGGCGCGCCTCAACGCCGGCGTCATGTACGACCTCGATGCGCTGCCGAGGCCGCCCCCGATAATGCGCCTCATAGCCGACCAGGGGGTCGGCGAGGCCGAGATGCACCGCACGTTCAACATGGGCGTGGGGTTCTGCGCCATTGCGCCGCCGGAGAACGCCGACGAGGTCGCCGAGGCGTTCAGGCGCCACCGCATACGGGCCGTCCCCGTCGGGACCGTCAAGAGGGGCAGGGGCGTGCGCGCCGGCGGGATCGAGCTCTGAGGCCGGCGCGGAGCGCCGCCACACTCGGCTTATATTGAGCCGGCGCCGCGCAGGCGCACGCCCAATGGCCGCTGAGACGCACTTTATCCAGACGATCATAGGGGTCGGAATACTGCTCTTTGCCGCCAAGCTCATGGCAGAGCTCTTTCTGCGGCTGAACCTCCCCATCGTCCTCGGCGAGCTGCTCGCGGGCATGATAATCGGCCCGTTCGCGCTCGGCTCGTTCCTCGTCTTTGACGGCGAGCACCTCCTCAAGATAGACAGCGAGCTGCGCGTGCTCGGCGAGATCGGCGCCATCGTCATCCTTTTCATGGCGGGGCTCGAGATGACGCCCAAGGAGTTCCTGCGGGGCGGCAAGTCGTCGTTCACGGTCGGAACGCTCGGCGTAGTCGTACCGTTTTTTGCGGGACTATGGGCATTCCAGGCGTTTGGGTTCGACGCCCTCCAGTCGATGCTCATAGCCACGGCCCTGACCGCGACTAGCATCGCCATCTCGATACAGGTGCTCAACGAGTTCGGCAAGATAAAGACGCCCGAGGCGCGCCTGATCATAGGGGCCGCCGTCGTCGACGACATACTCGCCATCGCCGTGCTCTCGGTAGTGACGTCGCTGGCGGGCTCGGAGGGCGGCGTGGCCAACATCGACATCATGGAGGTGACGTGGACTATACTGCAGGTGCTCGGGTTCTTTGGCGCCATGCTCGTCGCGTCAGTCTTCCTCATACCCCGCATCATCCACACGTCGCTGTGGCAGGCCAAGGGCAGCATAGAGGGGATCGTGACGGCGGCGTTCTTTGGCGCCGCCGCGCTGGCCGGCTCGCTCGGCCTCTCGCCGATCGTCGGCGCGTTCGCCGTCGGCATGGCCCTGTCGACGACAAAGGTCTTCGACAAGGTCGAGCACTTTATCGAAAAGGTCGGCCTGATATTCGCCCCGCTGTTCTTTGCGATCATCGGCGCCCAGGTCGACTTCAGGGAGGTCAACCTCGAGATACTCATGCTCAGCGGCATCATCATCGTCATAGCCATAGTCACAAAGCTGTTCGGGTGCGGCCTGCCTGCCTGGCTGTTCCTCAAGGACAAGGCGCGCGGCATGAGGGTCGGCATCGGCATGATCTCGCGCGGCGAGGTCGGCCTCATAGTCGCCGGCGTCGGCGTCTCGTCGGGCGCGCTCACGGGCAGCGTCTACTCGACGATCGTGATCATGGTCGCCGTCACGACGATCATCACCCCGATATGGCTCAAGATGGAGTACCGCAAGGAGATCAGGGAAGGGGGGGGCGGCGAGGTCGGCGGGGGGCCGGGCGGGCCGGGCGGCGGCAAGGGCGACGTCATCGAGTCGCTAGGCGAGAAGGAGGGGTTCGTGTCGGCGATCGATGCCGGCAAGGCCACCATCCAAGACGACGACGATGGCGATGATGGCGACAAGGGGCGCTGACGGCGCGCGGGGCGCCCGCGTTCGGGCCGGCAGGCTGGCGCCCGGCGCCGCCCAGGCTCCGCGGCGCCGTGCCCCTGCCCGCCGTTGAGCCGGGCATGCGGCGCAGCGGCGCCCCGATGGCCCGGCGATCTCCCCTCCCCCCCCTCCGGCAGCGCAGCGGGGGGCAAACTCCGCGCGGCCGGGCAGCCGGAGGCGGAAAGGGGCGCAAAAGGTAGCACGGCAGGGGCCCGAGCGCGCCGCGGCCCCGCGCGTGGGGGGAGGAGATCGTTAAAATAGGTCGGGGGTGTACGGGGGGCATGGAGACGGTCTACGTCCTGATCCAGTGCGACATGGGCAGGGAGACGGAGATCATATCGCAGCTGGCCGCCATACCCGAGGTGCGCGAGGTACGCGGCACGTACGGCATTTACGACATTTTCTGCAAGGTGCAGGCGGGCTCGCGCGAGGGCCTTGACGCGGTCATTACGAGGGTGCGCAAGATAGACCGCCTGCGCTCGACCATTACGCTCCACTGGATACCTTCTCAGGGTGGCAGGGGATGATTGAGAGGCAGTTCGACCCCACCCTGCTCTACAACAAGATCGTCCACTTTTACGTCGACAGGCACGGGTACTCGAAGGAGGACGCCAACGCGATAGCGCAGGCGGTCATACGCAGGGAGGCGGACCGCCGCACCTGCAAGAACATTCGGTGCCGGCACTCGATGGACGACCACATCAGGAACGCCGAGACGTGCCTGGTGCTAGAGTGCGAGTGCAGGCGGTTCGAGCGCGGCAGGCGGGCCGCTGCGGCCGCCTAGCGGCCGCCGCCCTGGGGCCGCTGCGGCCGCCTAGCGGCCGCCGCCCTGGGGCCGCCGCGGCCGCCGGCCCGCCGGCGAGGCGGCCGCAAAGTCGTCTAGCGACCGGGCGGCGGCCCCGCCTGCGGCGCCCCGCAGCGGCCTCGCGTCGAACCCGAGCCTGCGCAGGTGCCCGGCAAACTCGTCGACGAACCCGTGGACAGTAAGCACCGTCTCGGCGCCGGTCGCCTCGGCGAGCTGGACGAGCTCGGCAAAGTCGCAGTGGTCGCTGAGCGGGACGGCCCTGTCGCACTTGCGCCCGTGGGGGAACCCCGACCCCGCCCACCCGGTGAACCCGACCGTCACGGCGCCGTACCGCTCCTTCATGCCGGCCACGAACGGCGACGAGGCCGGCATCATTGGCGCGACCATTATCCACGGCCCGCGCGCGAGGAGGCCGGCCTTTTCGGCCTCGGTGTGGCCCGGCGCGTCGGGCAGGGCCACGCCGAGCGAGCGGTGCAGGTCGTTCATATCCTTGACCGAGTCGTGGTAGTACAGCGGCTTCCAGTGGCCGAACATTTCGCTGAGCGTCTGCGCCTTGCCGAGCTGGTACCCCATCAGTATGACGGGGCGGCCGCGCGCGTACAGGTCGGATATGATCGCGTCCGTGCGGGAGCGGACGTCCCCGACGGGCGGGAACGAGAACTGCGGCAGGCCGAACGTGCACTCCGTTACGAGCGTGCGGCACCGCGGCACGCGCGCCCCTGCCAGGAAGCCGCGCCGCCGCGTGCAAATGTCGCCCGTGTAGAACAGCTCGCCGCCGTCGACGAGGAGGCCCCTCGATCCCAGCACATGGCCGGCGTAGACGAGTTCCAGGCCGGCCTCGGCCTCGACCAGGTGGTCCATGCGCAGGCCGCGCTTTTCCGCGATCGCGCCGGTCTCGCGCGAGGCGAGTATAACGCCGCCGTTGCGCCGCGGCAGGTGGTCCGAGTGGGCGTGCGAGACAAAGTTGACCGCGCCGGGGCCCGCCGCCCTCGGGTCCATGTCGATGCGCCTGCCGGCGCTCGTGCACGAAATGCCGTTGCCGGTCATTGCGACTGTGCAGCGGCCCACGGCCGCCGGCGCGCCGGATTTGATATAAATTGCATGATTGAACCGGCATTGACCGTTGCTCAACGTCGGGGTACTAGTCTCGGGGAGGGGCTCGAACATGGCGGCCATTGCAAGGTCCCTGATGGGGCCGCGCGTGCCGGCCAGGTGCGCCGTCGTCGTCTCGGACAGGCCCGGCGCGGCCGGCCTCGCGGCGGCCGAGCGCATGGGCGTGCCGGCCGTGGCCGTCGACGCCTCGCCGTACAGGGGCGCTGACAGGTGGGAGCACGACAAAGAGGTCGCCGCAGTCCTGCGCAGGCACGGCGTCACCGGGAGGGGCGGCCTGGTGTGCCTTGCGGGGTACATGAGGATCGTCAGCCCTCGGTTCGTGCGCCGGTACAGGAACCGCATCATGAACATACACCCCGCCCTGCTGCCGGCGTTCCCCGGCCTCGACGCGCAGGGGCAGGCCGTCAGGTACGGCGCAAGGGTGTCGGGGTGCACCGTCCACTTTGTCGACGACGGCGTCGACACGGGGCCCGTCATACTGCAGGCGGCCGTGCCCGTCAGGGAGGGCGACACGCGCGACGCTCTAGCGGCAAGGATACTGAGGGCCGAGCACAGGGCGTACCCGCGGGCCGTCGAGATGTTCGCCAGGGGCATGCTGCGCGTGTCGGGCGGGAGGGTCGTCGTGTCGGGCGCGGGCGGCGGGACCGGCGGGGCGCGGCGCGGGCGGGCTAGCGGCTGAGGCGGCGGCGCGGCGCGGCGCGGCGCCCGGGGCGGCCCCGGATCAGCTTTAAATCCCCCCGCCGGCGCGCCCGGCCGACATCGATTCAAACCGATGGGGAACAGGCCGGCGGCTTGTGCGTTAAGCCGCCGGCCAATCATCATTCACTCCAAGAGCGCCTTGAGCTCGCGCACCCTGTCGGCCACGTACCCGAACCCCTCGCGCCAGAACCGCTCGCCCGTAATGTCAAGGCCGTGCTCGGCGAGCAGGTCCTCTGGCTTTTTCGAGCCGCCGGCGGCCAGTATCTGCGTATAGACGGGCGCAAACGACCTTCCCTCCTTCCTGTACCTCTGGTACAGGGCAAGCGCGAGCAGGTTGCCGAACGAGTACGAGTAGCAGTAGAACGGCGAGTGGAAAAAGTGAGGTATCGAGACCCACTCGTCGGCGAACGCCCGCGGCACGTCGACCGACCGGCCGAACTGCCCCGACAGCGTGGACATGTACGCGTCGGATATCGCATCCGCCGTGGCCGTGCCTGCGGCGCCGGCCTTTTTCCCGGATCCTGCGGCGCCCCCTCCCTTGCCGCCGACCAGTTCGTGCGCCTTCTGCTCAAAGGACGTAAAGAACGACTGCCGCACGACCGTCGCGTACAGCTCGTCGAGGTGCTCGACCGCCACGCGGACGATCTGCTGCCGCCGCCGCCGCCCTGCAGCCACGCCGCCGTCGGGGGAGGACAGGCTGTCGTACAGGAGCAGCTCGGCAAACGTCGACGCCGTCTCCGCCAGCGGCAGCGGGGCATCGTGGACCAGGATCGACCTGCCGGCGGCGGCCATGCTGTGCACCGCGTGGCCCATCTCGTGGGCCAGCGTGAACACGTCGGAGCGCTCGCCGGTGTAACTGAGCAGTATGTAGGGGACGGTCCGCGGCGTCGGCGAGCTGCAGAACGCGCCGTCCCTCTTTCCGGCGCGGACCTCCGAGTCGATGTGGCCGCGGTCGACGACGCGGCGCGCATGGGCCTCGAGGTCGGCGCTGAACAGCCCGAACGCGCCGAGGACGGCCCGCACGGCCTCGTCGTACGTGTACTTTTCGGCGGCCGCGCCGGGCGCCGAGGGCGCCGGCGCGTACAGGTCGTACCTGCTGAGCGTCCCGGCGCCGAGCAGCCGCGCCTTGAGCCTATGGTACGCGCGAAACTCGGACGCGCCGCGCCGGCATGCGCCGAGCAGCGACTCTACCGTCGAGTCGTCGATGTCGTTGCCCATGTTTGTCGCCGATATTGGGGATGCGTAGCCGCGCATGCCGACCTTTTCGTCGGTCCAGTTGAGGGCGATGCTGCGGTATATGTCGGCGAGCACGCCCCTGCTAGCCGAGAATGTGGAGAGCAGCGAGTCGTAGGCGCCGCGGCGCGCCGCCGCCGACGGGCTGCGCACCAGTGAGGCGACCTCTTCGCGCGTCAGGCCGCGCCGCACTGGGCGGCCGCCCCGCCCGCGGCCCGTCCTGACGTCGTACCTGAAGGCGCCGGTTATCTTGTCGTACAGCCTTGCAAGCGCCGACGCGCCGGTCACGTCCAGCGTGTTGATTATCTTCTCCTCGGGCTCGCTGAGCGTGTGCCTTGCGGCTCGCCGCATCTGCTCCAGGTGGTGGCGCAGCTCGCCGGACCCTGCTGCCAGCCTCCCGGCGTTGCCCTCGTCGACGGACTTTTCCCACCACAGGTCGAAGAATAGCATCCTGTTGCCGACGGATGCGCCGAACCGGTCGATGCGGGCAGCCAGCGCGGTGGCATCCTCGGACTGCGTGTCGGCCGCGTACCGCAGGCCGGCCGCGGCGCTAGCGAGGCCCGACTCTTCCGCTATACGCTCGATGCGCCCCAGGATCGAGCCAAAGCGCCTCTGGTCCATCCCGCCGTCGAGCGACTTGCGCAGCCTTTCGAACGCCCCGACGCGCCTGTCCAGGCCCGCCAGCCGGTCGTCGATGCCGTCTGTTCCCCCCACGTCGGACAGGTCCCACCTGCCGACGGCGTACTTTTTGGCCGCGGCCACGCGGCGCGGCAGTCGCGGCGGCGATAAAAACGGTTGGCGGTGGGCGGCGTCAGTCGTACTCTTTGTGCACGTAGCACCAGCGCCAGCTGCCGCCCGGCATGGCCTCCATTACGGGGTGGCCCGTCTCCTCAAAGTGCTTTGTCGCGTGGCGCCCCACCGACGAGTCGCAGCAGCCGACGTGCCCGCACGTGAGGCACATCCGTATGGCCACCCAGGGCGTGCGGTCCGCCGCGCACTCCTCGCACCCGTCGGACCTCGGCCGCACCCCCTGCACGGCCTGGGCGTAGTGCTCACACTTTTTTCCCTGCACGGCGCGGGGCGGGGCGGGCGAAAATTAAAGGTTGGCGGGGCGGGGCGGGCGGTACGCGCCAGCCGGCAGAGTTGGTGGACCGGATGGGATTTGAACCCATGACCCTTGCGGGACGGCCGGCGGCGCCTGCGCCGCGGCGGTCCTTACGCAGTGTGAGTGCGTCATCCTAGCCGCTAGACAACCGGTCCGGCGGGCCCGCCCCCGCAGGGCTTTTGTACCTTTGTACGAAGGCGGCTCGCAACCCGCGGCGGGCCACCGCCCGGCGGCGTGCGTGTCGATACTGGACGGCCGCGGCGGGGTAGCAGGGTCTCCTCCGACCCATGTCAACCTCCCCGGAAACGGGCCGCTGCGATTGTAAAGAACTTGTGCAGGTTCCGCGGTATCATGGTACGGGTCGGCGGCGTGCAGGGGCGCGCCTCGACTCCCGCGCAGCGGGCCGAGGGCCGCATCCGCCCTTGCGTGCGGGTCGGAGGCGCGCCGGACACGGCCCGGCTCGGCAAAGACCAGCACCGCGCCGCGCCCGCGGGCCACGGCCCGCAGTCACCGCCCCGTTACTACAGCTGAACGGATAGCCCACCTGAAGGCCGTCCTGCCCGGCCGCCAGCAGAAGCAAAAAAGGCTACCGATAACATTAAAAATGGCAATGTGCGACTGCGCGTCGTGAGCCGGCAAAGCATGGGCGCGATAGGATTGGGAGGGATGCCAGATGAGTGACATGGGCGTGATCAGCACAAAGCTTAACTGCGCCTCAAGGTTGCTCAGGCCGTACGTCCTAGCCATGGAGCCAATCCATTCGCGGGGTGAGCGCACGAGACAGCCGGGAGAGGTCAAGAGCCTCTTGGGTGTGCTCGTCCCCCTTGACCGCCACCTCAGGGGCATATCCTACTTTTCCTTGGGCGTCAACGGCACCGGCATGTCCGATTTTCTGCGCCGCCGCCATGATGGGGACTGGCCCGGCATAAGGGACGGCATACTGTCGCTCACTGCACGGCTCGAGAAGGACGGCGGTGAAGGTGCCGCCGCGGTGTCCCTCTCGGACAAGGAGGTGTCCATCCTTGACGATGTGGCCGACGCTCTTGACAACGAGTGCGAGTCCCTGTACAGGGAGACGCGCAGGCATTGAATGTCAAGTATTTGAGGCGGATGATCCTTGAGCAGATCGACAGGACCAAATCCATCAAAGATGCAATTCCCAGTAACCCAAGGCATGCTGCGCTGATGCACCTAGCAACCGCCTGCGGGGACACACTGGACGATCAAGCTGGCCGACTAGAACAGTGTCACACCTTGCTTGACAGCGGCGACAAAGTGTACGCCGCCATGATACTAAAAGAGGTCAAGCGCTGTGTGAGGGCCATCGGCGAGGTAGAAGGGTACGGCTTGCCGCCGTTACACTGCCAGTCGGAACAAGCAGTATTTCTCAACGATGTCCTGTCTGCGATGCACCACGAAACGGGCCTGAGGTTTCGCTGTCCTGCGGTATCCTGCACGTCAAACGATTACTATTTTACACACCTGCCAACCAACACTGTGTATGTCCCGTTGTCGGAAGCGACGTTTTTGCTGCACATGCCCGACTTTTACCATGAGCTGGGCCACGTGCTACTGGACCATGCGGATCACAAGTCAGAGTATGGACCAATCAAGGCTGGGCTTGCTAGCGCAGTTGGGGCCACTAATGGATACTACTCGCAACAAGTGAACAGTGCAGAGCGCGAAGCGGTCCCCGCGCAAGCGCAGGACGGCACGGAATGGGTGCGGACACAATGGTCCGGCAGTTGGATTCAGGAGGCGTTTTGCGATCTGTTTGCCCTGTTTGCAGTGGGGCCTGCGTATGCATACTCGAATCTGCATCTCGTGTCCAAGCTTGACAGGAATGTTTACGAGCTAAACATACTGGCCAGACAGGACCACCCCTCCGGCGAAGCTAGGATGCGCCTGCTTGATGCGGGAATGCGCCTACTCGGTAATGAGCAGGAAGCGGATCACGTACGGGAAGAGTGGGATGCGATGGCTCAACTCTGCGGGAGCCCTCCCCCGGAGTACGGCCACGCCTTTCCGTCCTGCCTGCTCCACAGCATCGCCGCAACCATACTCCCGACGTTCGGACAGGCAGGGTTGCGTGGATATGCCGAAGGCCGGAATGTGCAGGGAGTGACGGACGAAGTCGCAGTGGCCACCCTCCTGAACGACGCGTGGCGTACCTTCTGGCGCGTGAGGGATGCCGGCTTTCGGGACCTAGAAAAGCCGATGGTTGCCAAGCTTGCTTCGATTGCGCGCGGGCACTGCGATGCAGTATAGTTGGACACGGTGCTTTGTGCCATAACTTCGCGGTTGAGCGCCTCGCAGATACCGCCGCCGGCTACAGGCTTGCTGCGCCTAGCAACCCACGCCCGGCGCTACTCAATGCGCTACTTTTTGGCCCCTAGGTTGCGGTTCTTGAGGCGCAGGTTCGGGTTCTTGCACTTGCGGCACCTGGTGGCGGCGAGCGAGTTGCGGGCCCCGCAGTAAAAGCATATCTTCATGTGCAGGCGCGCCTTTTGTGCGATCTGCTTCTTTGCCACGTCCGTGATCGGCATCGTCGATCCCCCGCCACACGCCCCACATTTAACCTAGCCGGATCGGCCGCCCGCGCCGCCGAGCTTTGTGGCAAGCAGCACGGGCACCTCGCCGGGCCTCTTGGCTACCGGCACGTTGGCCCTGCCGAACATGCCCACCTTTGACTCGGCCGAGCCGTACGTGCCCATCACGATGGCCCCCGCGTGGCCCATCCGCTTCTCCTTGGGCGCGGCCCTGCCGGCGATGTACGCGACGACGGGCTTGTCGAACCCGGTGTCGATGATGCGCTGCGCTAGCAGCTCTTCTGCGTCGCCGCCGATCTCGCCGACGACGACGACCCCGCGCAGCCCCTCGATGCGGCGGGCCATCTCGAACGCGTCCGTCAGGCGCGTGCCGTTGATCGGGTCGCCGCCGATCCCGATCGTAATGCACTGTCCGAACCCCGCCTGCGTGAGCGCGTTGGATATCTCGTAGAGGAGCGTGCCGCTCTTTGAGAGGACGGCGATGTCGCCTGGCTTGAACGGGCTGGCCGGCATTATCCCGACCTTTATCGTGCCCGGTATGATGACGCCGGGCGTGTTCGGGCCGATCACGGTCGCCCCCCTCGCGGCGGCCATCTCCAGCAGCTCGAGCGTGTCCCTGACGGGCACGTGCTCGGGTATGGACACGAGCAGCTTGATGCCCGCCTTGAGGGCATCCCTTGCGGCGGGCAGAAAGTGGCGGGCCGGCACGAACACGGCGGACACCTCGGCGCCGGTCGCCTCTACGGCCTCGGCGACCGTGTCGTATATCGGTATGCCGTCAAAGTCCTGCCCGCCCTTGCCCGGCGTCACGCCGGCGGCGATGTTCGTCCCGTACTCGACCATGAGCCGCGTGTGGTGCGAGCCGAACTTGCCGGTGATGCCCTGCACGACGACCGGCCTTTTCGCCGCGGGGTCGCCGCCCCCGAGCAGCTCGTGCACATCGGCCACGGCCGCCGCAGGCGCCGGCCCCCCGCCGGAGCCTGCCTCGCCCCCGCCAGTCACTTTCGGCCGACCTCCATGACGGTCGCGCTTATCGCGTCCTCCACCGTGTCGAACATTCGCGTGCGCGTGCCGTCGAGCATCTCCCTTGCCCTGTCGGACTCGGCGCCGCGCAGCCTCGCGAACACGGGCAGGTCGACGACTCCGTCGTCGTACGCCTTGATGAACGCGCCGGCCACCGTCGTCGTCTTTACGATGCCGCCGTACAGGTTGACGAGTATCCCCTTGACGCGGCCCATGGTGCTGATCAGCGTGAGCGCCTCGTACACGGACTCGGTCGTCGCCCCGCCCCCCACGTCCAGAAAGCACGCGGGCCTGCCGCCGCTGTCGGCGAGCATGTCCAGCGTCGACATGACCAGCCCCGCGCCGTTGCCGACGACGGCTATGTTGCCGTCGAGCTCGACGAGCGAGAACCCGCTCTTCTCGGCCCTCTCCTCTATCTCGGACACCTCTTGGTACTTTGCAAGCTCGGCGTGCCTATAGTTCGAGTTGTCGTCCGTCATGACCTTTCCGTCCAGCGCGAGCAGCGAGCCGTCGGCCAGGACGGCGAGGGGGTTGATCTCGGCAAGCTCGGCCTCTTTTTCGACCGTCAGCCTCGAGAGGGACGTTAGTATGGACTCAAGGCCCTCGGCGGCCCCGCCGGACAGGCCCAGGTCGCCGGCCACCGCCCGCGCCGTCGCCTCGTCGACGCTGCCCAGGCCTACCTCCCTGACGGACTGGTTCTTGACCGACTCGATCTCGACGCCGCCCTCGGCCGACGCAATCACCGTGTAGCAGCGCTTGCTGCGGTTCAGGAAGAGAGACAGGTACATTTCGCGCGAAATGTCTGCCATCTTTTCGAGCAGGACCGCGCGCGCCCTCTCCCCCTTGACCGTCATGTCGGCGACCTGCGGGTACTTTAGGGCCAGCTCGTCGGCGCTGCCGCACTTTTGGATTCCGCCCGCCTTGCCGCGCCCGCCGACGGGCACCTGGATCTTTGCGACGAACGGGTAGCCGAGGTCGTCCGCGGCGGCCCTCGCCTCGTCCATGCTGCGGCACACCCTGCCCCGGGGGACGGGTATGCCGTACTCGGCGAACAGCTCCTTTGCCTGGTACTCAAGCAGGCGCACGATGCGGCGCGCCGGCCCGATCCTTATATCTGATGGGGGCGGCCGTGCGCGGCGCTACTGCCCGGTGTCGCATGCGCAGGCGGCGCAGCGGCCGTCCGGCGCGCCGGCGGAGGCTGCCACATCCCCGCCGTCCTTCAGCAGGCAGGAGTCGACGGCGCCTGCGGACGCCGCCGCGTGGGCCGCCGACACGGCCGCATCCGCCGTGTTCGAGTACATTGAGCCCCTGGCCCCGGCGTACCGGCAGTTGATTGCGGCCAGCGACTGCCCGAACCGGAGGGCGCGCTCCAGTGATCGCCGGGGCGAGCCGGCGGGCCGGCCCCTCGCGGGCAGCATGTGCAGAAACCCGGCGGTCAGCCAGTCCCCCGCGCCCGACGTGTCGGCGATCGAGTCCGTGCGGACGGCGGGCAGCCTGCCCGAAACCGCCCTCTCGCCCAGCCGCGCCTCGTACTCGAGCCCATCCTCGGACATAGTGGCTATGCGCAGCTGCCCCCGCGCCGGCCAGGGGTCGGGGAGCGCGCCGTTGCCGCCCCTGCACGCCTTGACGACGTCCGCCAGCTGGACGCACTGCCTGCCGACGTCGCTTTTTGGCGGCGCCGGCGGCTCGAAGACGACCAGCGCGCCGGCCCCCTGGCAGCGCCCTGCCATGTCCAGGGCGCCCGCGGTAGCCCTGTCAAAGTAGAACACGTCGGGGGCCGGAGCGCCGCCCATCGCGGCCTCCCTGCCGGCGCTGCCCGGCTCGCGCCACCGCGGCAGCCTCCGGCCGTGCTCGCACCTGAAAAAGAACCCGTGGCGGGGCGGTGTCGCCTCCCCAAGCATGCGCTGTATTATGCGGGGGGTGTCGACCAGGGGGTCCGCCTCGACGAACGAGGGGTCGACGCCGAACAGGGACATGTCCCGCACGATGCGCCCTGCGTACGAGTCGTCGCCCAGGTGCGCCACCGGGAGCGATCGCCATCCAAGCCATGCCAGTATGGTCAGGACGTTGCAGCATGATCCTCCCGCGTAGCAGCCGGGAGACGCCGCGCCGGGGGAATAGACCACATCCAGAACGACCAGGCCGATGCCCAGGCACGTCCGCGCATCGCCGCCCCGGGGGACGGATGCGCGGGAGGCTTGGCGCGGCGCGGGCGGCGGCGGCGCCGGGCGGCGATCGCCCGGCCCGCCCGCCGGAGGCACGGCAATCTACCCGGCGGCGGCCGAGCCCGCAAGGGACGGCGGCTCGTACTTTAGGCAGTACAGGCGCTTGCTGAACGCGGCCACCTCGGGCCTGCCCGGGTCGACGCCGATCGTCTCGCCGAACGCGCCGACAAGCCGCATGGCCTTTACCAGCAGCGCCAGGGCGCCCACCGGCCCGTCGAACCGCGTGTCGATGCGCAGCACCGGCACGCCGTCCGGCAGGTGCCCCAGAATCGCCGATGCCAGCGGCTCGCATCCGGGGCCGACTAGCGCGACTACGCCGGTGCCGGGCTTTTTGTCGAGCCAGTTGTGCTGCCCGTGGGCAAAGTGGCGGTAGTCGGCGGCGTGGACGCCGGCCACCGCCCCCTCGACCATCTTTGACTCTAGGTCGACCGCGGCGATCTTTCCCCACGCGCCGTGCAGCACGGCCAGCGTCGTGCAGCCGCGGAGTACGTCTGCGCCGGCATCGGCCTCCGCTGCGCTACCTGCTAGATCGCCGAATCCGGGAAGCACGCGGCACGCCAGGCCGGCCTCGCCGTAGGCGCGGCATGCCCAGGCAGACATGGCAAGGAGCGAGTTTGTGGCAAGATACCCGTCCCTGCCGGACGGCACGTCGGCGGCCAGCAGGCGCGCCCCGCGCACACGCTCGGCAGCGCGGGCAACCTTGCTGTCCGGCGATGTGCAGACCACGCCGAGTGCCCTTGGGCGCAGGGCCGCGGCCCGATCCAGCGCAGCGAGTATGTCCACATTGCCGCCGCCTGCAGTGAAGAGCAGGATCGATGCGTTTGAGCAGTCGATCCGCCTGCGTTCAAGTAGTGCAAGCGGAGTGAGCGCCTCGGCGGCCAATCCCGTGTCGTGGTGCAGGGCGGCGGCAAAGGTCGCCGTAGTGAGCGAGCCGCCTGATCCCACCGCATACAGCGGCGATCCCGCGGCGGCTGCCGCAAAGTCCGCCAGGCTCCCGACATCCGACGACAGCGCCCACTCGTACGTGCCCTGCAAGGCATCCATCTCGACCCCGTATGGCCTGCCCACGCTATGCCACCTCCGTGCAGATGCGCACGCCTCGGCGGAGGCGGCGGCCGATGGGCGGCGGCGCGCGGGCGCCGGCAGAGGCCGCACCGGCCGCGGCGCGGGCAGGGAATGGACTACCGCCAGGCCCGCGCGGCGCGTACCCTGCGCCCGGCAGCCGCAGAGCCTGCCGCGCAGGAAAGCGCCGGCGGGGCACTACGCGCAGTGCGGTCCTCCGGGAGGGATCGGATAAGCGCCTAGGCATCGGCCGTGGCGGGGCGCGCCGGCGGATATACCTTGCGGGGCAGGGCAGGCGGCGCTACTCCAAATGCTCCTCAAGGTTGGCGACGACCTCGCGGAATATGTCGCGGCTCTTCCTGAGCAGGGCGGCGGGGTACTCGTCGAGCCCGTACACCATCTGCTCGCGAAAGCCGGGCGGAACGACCCCGCCGGACGACACGAGCTGCTCGACGACGTGGGTGCTCGTCAGCGTGCACACGGCCTCTTCGTACGAGCCGTCCTCCTCTTCGACGACCCTCCTGTACAGGACTATCGGCGCGTTGGTGCGGCGCGCCGCCGCCGCCCCCTCCCTTAGCAGCGTTGCAAGGTGGCTAGCCTGGCACGCGTCTAGGTCTATCTGCTTGCTCACGCAGAACGCGCGCAAAGTTCGTATTTAACCGAGATATGGACGGTTTTCCCCTCCCCGTCCCCCTCCCCCCACAGTCCGCAGCCGCTCCGCCCCGTCCCCGCCCGTCCCCACCAGGGCACGTGCTCGCAGAGCCGAGACGCGCGATCCAGCCTGCTCGGGGGGAGACGTAGGCTGGAGCAGGGCGCCGGGCCGCGCCGTCGCGGCCTGCCGGCCGGCCTACTCTACCGCCAGGCGTATGGCCTGCCCGTCAATGTCGTCGTCCTTGTACGGCCCCGCGCAGCGGCCCTCAAAGTCGACGGCCCTTGCCCGCACGAGGAACGCAAGCTCGCCGGCCCGTGGGCCGAGCAGCTCGGCCTGGCGCGCGTCGAGCCCCTCGACGGACGCCGCATTCAGCATGTCGGCCGGATCGTACCCCCTCTCCTTGCGCAGCGCCTGGATGCGCCGCGCCACGTCCTTGAGGAGCCCCCTTGCGGCCATCTCCTCGCTGCGCCTGGTCGACAGGATCGCCACAATGCCGCCGTGGTCAGCAGCGGCGTACCCGTCGGCGGCCTCGAACCCGATGGCAAAGTCCTCGTCGGTGAGCTCGATCGTGCCGGCGACCTGGGGCGCCTGCCGCCCCTCCCCGCCGCCTCCGCTGCCGCCCCTCCCTGACGCCGCGGCGGCGCCCACGTCCACCACGATCCGCCCGTCCGCGCACAGCGCCTCGGCGACGGCCCGCGGCCCCATGGCCTTGAGCGCCGCCGGCAGGCCGGCCATCAGCCGGCCGGCGCGCGCGCCGACCCTCTTCCTGTCCAGGACGGCCGTGGGGACCACGGGCAGGCCCATGCGGATCATCTCGCGGACGCGCAATGCGCCGCCTCCGGGCGGCGCGGAGCCGGCTGCGGCGCCGTCCCCCCCTCCTCCTGCGAGCGTGCGCACCTCGCACCTCTCGACGTTGAGGCGCGCGGCGAGCATGCCGTCGGGCAGCGACTCGAGCGGGCCTGCTCCTCCGAGCGGCTCGGGCACGCACACGACCGCCTCGCCGAGCGGCCAGCGGCGCTTGAGGCCGGCCTTCATCCGGGCGGCGGCGCACGCCGAGGCGGCGTCCCCGAGCAGGCCGAACGACTCCTCGATGCGCTCGTCCACAAGGGACTCGTCGGGCTCGGGCCACGGCTCGAGCAGGACGGACCGGAGCCTGCCGCCGAGGGCCTCGGCGTACAGGTGCTCGGTAAGGAACGGGCATGCGGGGTGGAGCATGACGACGGCCGCGCGCAGGGCCTCGCGCATTACGGCGTGGATGGCAAGGCGCCTGTCCCTGCCGCCCGGCCCGTCGTCCCACAGCTCGGCGCGCACGGCCGGCACGTACGCCTGGCTGACCGCCCCGACAATGAACTCGTCGACGGCGCGGGCCGCCTCGTGGAAGCGGCACGCATCGTTGAGGCCCGTCACCGCGCGGACTAGCCCCTGCAGCCTGGAGAGCAGCCACCGGTCGGCGTGCCCGAGCAGCGACCCCGCCGCGGCCCACGCCACCGTGTGCTCGGCCGCGTCGAACCCGTCGTACGAAGAGTTCTGCGCGTGGTGAAGGTGCAGGTGGTACAGCGTGCTGGCTACCTGGTACGGGCGCGCCGACACCTCCTTCCTGTCAAAGCTGAGCGGCTCTATCGGGCTCGCCTTCCACAGCAGGTAGAACCTGACCAGGTCGACGGGCGCCTCGGCGAGCAGGCCCTCCGCCTCGATCACGTTGCCGAGGCTCTTGCTCATCTTGCCGCCCTTTTCGTCGAGGACGTGCCCCTGGAACAGGAACGACCGGAACGGCGCGGCCGGCTCGCCGCCGGCGAGTATGACATTCTCGACCAGGAGCGTGTACGCCCAGCCCCTCGTCTGGTCGATGCCCTCGGTGAGGAACTGCACGGGGACGTGCTCGGCGTGGCCGCCCGGCCCGAGCGACGAGTACGGCGCAGAGCCGCTGTTGTGCCACGTGTCGAGCACGTACGGCTCCCTCTCGGCCCGGCCGCCGCACCTCGAGCACGCGGTCGCGATGCGGTCGACCCAGGGGCGGTGCAGCTCGAGCCCCTCGGCCGGCCCGCCGGACGCCTCGGCCGCCGCCAGGACCTCGGCCCTCGTAAAGAGCCAGTCCGTGTTGCCGCAGGCCGTGCACGTCCACGCGGGGAGGGGGCAGCCCCAGAACCTCTCGCGCGAGATGCACCACGGGTGCCTCTCGCCGACTATGGCCAGAAAGCGGTTGCGCGGCTGCTCGAAAAAGTACTCGGCGGATCCCGCCGCCCTCACGGCCGCGTCGCCGAGCCGGTCGAGCTTGTAGAACCAGCCGCGCCGCGCGAGCCAGACTATTCGGTGGCGCGAGCGCCAGCACAGTGGGTACTTGTGGCGGATGCGCCCTATGCGGACGAGCGCGCCGGCCGCGCGCAGGTCGTCGACGACGGCGCGGTCCGCGTCGCGGACGTACGAGCCCGAGTACGCGCCGGCCTCGGCCGTGAACCTCGCCGCGTCGTCTATCGGGCAGAACACGGCCGCGCCCCTCTCGCGGGCGATCCGTATGTCCTCCTCGCCGTTGGCCGGCGAGAGGTGGACCAGGCCGCTGCCCGCATCGGCGTCGACGAACCGGTCGGCCACCACCGTATGGAACGCGCCGCCGCCCCTCCCGGCGGCCAGCTCGCGCAGGGCCGGCACCTTTTCGTACAGGGGGTGCTCGTAGCGCAGCCCGTCGAGCTCGGAGCCCATGACCGAGCCGATCACCTCGTGTTCGGCCGCGCCGGCCTCTTCGAGCACGGCGTCCATGCGCGAGGCGCCGACGATCCAGACCTCGCTCTGCCGGCCGGCCGCGCCGCCGCCTCCGCCGCCGCCTCCGCCGCCGCCTCCGCCGCCGCCTCCGCCGCCTGCCGCTCCCCCCGCCGCCACCCTCACGCGGCGGTACTCTTCGCCGGGGTTGACGCCGACCATTGCGTCCGTGACGAGCGTGAACGGCATCGTGGTCCACACGACGAGGTACTCGGGCTCGGCGCCGCCGGCCGCTTGGCCGCCGGCCGCTTGGCCGCCGGCCAGCCTGGCCTTGTAGTACAGCGACGGGTCGGTCACCTCCTCGTACCCCTGGTTGACCTCGGCGTGGCTCAGGGACGTCTGGCAGCTCGGGCAGTACGCGATCACGGTGTGGTCGGCCTCTAGTATGTTCGACTCGAGCGCCCTCTTGAGCACCTGCCACTCCCTCTCGATGAACTCGTCGGTGTACGTCCAGTACGCGCGGCCGTGGTCCATCGACATGCCCAGGAGCCGGTCCGCGGCGACCCACCTCTCGTTGTACTTTTTCACGATCCTCTTGCACTCGGCGACGAGCCTCTCGACGCCGACGCCCTCCACTATCTCGTCCCTGCCGCCCTCGATGCCGAGCTCCTTTTGCGCCTGCAGCTCGACGGGCAGGCCCTGCGTGTCCCAGCCGGCGTTGAACACGACGCGGGCGCCGCGCATCGTGGTATACCTGTACCAGTAGTCCTTGATGACGCGGCCGCGCAGGTGGCCCGCGTGCGGCGTGCCGTTCATCGTCGGCGGCCCCTCGACGAACACGACGGTGCGCCGCGGCCGGCCGCCCGGCCCGCGCGAGGCGGCCACCTCGGCGTCCGCGTCGATGCCGGCCATGCGGCGCCGGACTGCATCCTCTATCCCCTTGGCGTCGAACTCCTTGGCCAGTCCCGCCATGCGCGGCCGGCGCGGCGGCCGCAATTTAGGCGTGGCGCGCGGCGCCGGCGCGGCGGCGCGGGTCGAGTTGATATACGGGGGCGCGGCCTAACGGATCGGCCGGCATGGCGGAAAGGTTCCTGATCTGCGGCAGCGGCGGCAGGGAGGCGGCGTTTGCAGCGCGGCTCGAGGGCGACGCCCGCCTGTACGCGGTCGTCGGGCACGAAAACCCCGGCATAGTCGGCAGCGTCGCCAGGTCGGGCGGCGCCCACGCCGTCGGCGACGCGGGCGACCCCGCCGCTGTCGCCGCCTTTGCAAAGAGGCACTCGGTCGACTACGCGTTCGTCAGCGCCGACGAGCCGCTCGCCAACGGCGTCGTCGACGCCCTCCTCGACGCCGGCGTCAGGACGGCCGGCGCGACGCGGGCCGCCTCGCGGATCGAGTGGGACAAGGTGTACTCGGCGGGCCTCGTCGAGAGGGCATGCCCCGAAATTGCGCCGTTCAGCATCGTAGCGCGCAGCGAAAGAGAAGTGGACGAGGCCGTGGGCCAGTTCCGGTCGCGCGGCATGCAGCTCGTCGTAAAGCCGCAGGGCCTCACGGGCGGCAAGGGCGTAAAGGTCATGCCCGAGCACCTCGCGTCGCACGGCGATGCGGCGCGGTACGCCAAAGAGCTCCTTGCCAAGAGCCCCGGCGAGGGCGTGCTCCTCGTCGAGAGGCTGCGCGGCGCCGAGTTTACGATAATGGGAATCACGGACGGCGACCGCATGGTCCTGGCCCCCGCAAGCTACGACTACCCGTACAGGCACGAGGGCGACACGGGCCCCGGCACGGGCGGGATGGGGTGCTTTACGGACGCGACGGGCAGGCTGCCGTTCCTGTCCGGCGCCGACGTCGAGCGGTGCCGCTCGGCCATGGAGAAAACCATACGCGCCATGCGCGATGAGGGCCGCCCGTTCAACGGGGTGCTAAACGGGGGGTTCTTCAAGACGGCCGGCGGCATACGGTTCATGGAGTTCAACGCGCGCTTTGGCGACCCCGAGGCGCTCAACGTCCTCTCGGTCATGGAGGGGCGCCTCTCGGACGTGATCGCCGGGCTGGCCGACGGCGCGCTCTCGGAGGGGGCCGTCGGGTTCGCCGGAAAGGCGAGCGTGACAAAGTACATGGTCGCAAAAGAGTACCCGGGGGAGAGCGAGCGCGCCGTGCCGTTCGCCGTGGACGAGGCGGCCGCGGCCGCCGCCGGCGTCGACGTCATCCCCGCGTCGTGCGTGCGGGTCGGAGAGGGCAGGTACGAGACGATCCGCAAGTCGCGCGCCGTGGCGTTCGGCGCCGTGGCCGGCACCGTGGAGGATGCGGCCGGCATGGTAGACGGCGCCATCGACGCGCACTTTGACGGCGCGCTCGAGCGCAGGCGCGACATTGGGTCGGCGGCCAACCTGGAAATGCTCAGGGCGGCCGTGCCCGCCGGCGCCGAGTCTTGACGGCGGGCGGTCATCGTCCGGCAGCGGCGGCGGCGGCGGGCGCCCTGAACACCCCCCTCTCCGTGACGACGCACCCCACGGGGACGTCGCCGTCCACGGACGGCATGCTCCCGACGACCTGCTTGTGGAACGCCAGGGCCACCGCAAGCGGGGCGGCGCCCCCGCCGCCGCGCGCCCCGCGCCGGCCGGCTAGGAACCTGTCGTAGTAGCCGCCGCCGTACCCGAGCCGATCCCCGGACGCGGTGACGCCGACCGCCGGCACAATGAGCAGGTCGGGGGACGGGCACTCGGGGCACGCCGCCCTCGGCTCCATTATCCCGAACATTCCGTCGCCGCCCCAGCCGCCGCGCTCGAGGCTGCGCGGGCCGTCGACGCGCCGAAACTCGATCGCGCCGGCGGAGGCGACGCGCGGCAGGCACACCTCCTTGCCGCGGCTCGCCGCCTCCTGCATTATGTCGTGCGTTGGGACCTCGCTGCCCGCGGGGTAGTAGCAGGCGACCGTCGAGGCGGCCGCAAACTCGGGCAGGGAGCGGACCCGCTCGAATATCCTCCGGCCGGCCAGCTGCGCCATCTCGTGCGAGATCGAGTCGCGCCTGCGCAGGAGGAGCCTGCGTAGCGCGGCCTTGTCAGAGGCCGCCCCCAACCGTTCCACACCCGCTTCCGGCGCCGCCGCCGGCGCCGGCGCCGCGCGACGCGGCCGCCAGCGTGTTCCTCACCAGCATTGCGACGGTCATCGGCCCGACGCCGCCGGGGACAGGGGTCGCGTACGACGCCCTCTCGATCACCCCGGCATAGTCGGCATCGCCGGCCAGGCACCCGTCGGCCCCCCTGGTAATGGCCACGTCGATGACGACCGCGCCGTCGCGTATCATGCCGGCGGTGAGGGTGAACCTCGACCTGTCGCCGACGGCGGTCACTACAATGTCGGCGCGCCCCGTGTGCGCCTCTAGGTTCCTCGTCCCAGAGTGGCACACCGTGACGGTCGCGTCCCTCTGCAGCAGGAGCTGGGCGAGCGGCCGCCCGACCAGCCCGCTCCTGCCGACGACGACCACGTCCTTGCCGCGCAGGGCTATCCCGTAGTAGTCGAGCAGCTCTACAATGCCGGCGGGCGTGCACGGCACGAGCGCCGACGAGGCGTCCCCGCCGGCCAGCAGCCCGGCGTTGTGCGCCGTGAGGCCGTCGACGTCCTTGGCCGGCGACACGAGCGAGACGGCCCTCTGCGCGTCGAGATGCGCCGGCAGCGGAAGCTGGACGAGTATGCCGTGGACGGCGCCGTCGGCGTTGAGGCCCCCGATCAAGCCGTCCAGCTCGTCCTGCCGCGCGCCGGCGGCAAGGCGCGTGTCCCGCGTCTCGATGCCCGCCTCCGCGCATGCCCGGTGCTTGTTGCGCACGTACGTCGCCGAGGCGGGATCGTCGCCGACGAGAATCGTGGCCAGGCACGGGGCGATGCCCGCCTCCCTGAGGCGGGCCGCCTCGGCGGCCGCCGCGGCCACGACCCCGGCGGCCACGCGCTTGCCGTCCATGCGGATGCCGCCCATGCCGGCGGCATGCCGGCGGCGTATTTAATGGTCGCCGCGGCGGCCCGCCCGGCCGGCATGCGCGGCTTGGCCGCCGCGCGCGGCCGGGGCAGCCGGCCGTCCCGCGCCGGCGGGGCGGGAAGGGCCCGAGGCAGGGCGGAAGGGCCCGCAAAAGGGCGGCGGCGGCGGCAACAGCACGGCAGGGTTGCCGCCCTAGGAGCCGGCGCCGGCAGAGAACTGCGGATCGCGGGATATCCACCCGTACAGCCGGTCCAGGTCTATCCCGCCGGCATCCAGTATCTTGAGCATGGACGCGTCCATATCTCGCCGGACCCTGTCGCGCTCCAGGTCGCTGAACGGCAGGAGTGCCCGCCTGCAGAGGCGATCGAACAGCCCGTCGAACAGGGACAGCTGCCGCCCCGTCAGCCTGCGCACATCGAGCACGAAAAAGTGCTTTCTAAAGGCGGTGACCCCCATAATGCCCCGCCCGCGCTGCTGCGATCCTGATGCCGACCAGTACGAAAGCAGGCCGAGCGCCGAGTTGCACCACACGGCCATGGCCTTTTCGAACTTTTCGCCGATCAGCACGTTTGGCCACCCCCTCCCGCCCAGCGTCGGCCGTTCGGTGTACGCGGCGATCAGCCTCTGCGCCCCGTATCCGACGTTGTTGTTCAGGTGGAGCCTCGTTCTCGTGGACCAGGCATCCTGCACGGCCTCTGCCCCGGCCCCCGGCTTTTCTTCGAGCGAGCAGTCGGGCGGAACGACCATGGAGCTTTGCGTCCTCGCGTCGTTGGCCCACAGGCAGGGAAACTTTGAGCCGGGCGCATGCGGCAGGCGCCTGAACGGGGCCCGCCCGCCGCCCCTGCCGCCGTCGGCTATGTCGCGGTGAAGCCTGCCCATTTTTGCGATTTTTCCAAGCTCGGTCAGGCGCATGGCCTGCCCTTCCGGGGGGCGCGCCGGATCCGCGCCGCCTGCCGGCGGGGGCGGCGGGCGGGCAAGCCCGTACGCAAGCCCGAGCATCGAGGCGTCCGCGGCCCGCCTGCACCACCACCGGTCGCCGTCGATCGGGCAGCTGACCATGCTCCCCGCCGGCTCGCCGCCGATCTTGAGCGCCGTGCGGCCCGCCGGATCCCCCAGGATCGCGGCGTCCGTGCCCTTGATGCGCCTGGCAACGGCAAGCGCCTCCAGCCTGGAGCGCGGCATTTGGTCGAGCTGGACAAACTTTACGCGCGGCCTGGCGTCCTCGGCCGCTCGGCGCGACCTGCGCCGTTCGCCGACCAGCATGATCTCGCGCATCGCGGTGTCGGCCGAGTACGTTCCGTCGCGCCCGCGACTGACGCTCACGACCGTGATGTCGTCGTACCACTCGGACACCAGGAGCCGGGCCTTGCTCCAGCTTTCGCCCGACAGCACGGTGTCGGGGAGTATCATGCCGAATCGTCCGCCCGGCCTTATCTTCTTGTGGCACAGGGCCAAAAAATAGCTGCCGAACCCCGCGTTGCCGTGGGCGCACGTGCCCCTGAAGAGCCTCTTGTCGTGCAGGGACATGGCGCGCTGCGCCTCCGGCGCGTTTCCAAACACGGCGTACTGCGGGACGGGATCCCTTCTGTGCTCGCCGTGGTCCGTCGATCGTATGAACGGGGGATTCATTATCACGTAGTCGCACGACCCGTGCCGCAGCGTCGCCTCGCCCGCATGCAGGGATGCGCCCCCCTCGAGCCGCCCTCCGGCCGTGCCCAGGGGGGCGCTTTCGTCCGCGAGGTCCAGCGAGCCCAGGTGGCATCCGTGCTCGTCGGCGCCCACTCGGAGCGCGTAGATGCGGCACTCGCCAAACCTCTTGCCGGGAAACAGCGAGGAGAGCGACGACACGGCAAAGTGCGCCGCGGTCGGAAATATGTCGAACCCCCACAGGCAGTTGCGCATAATGTCCGGGTGGAGTGCCGAAAGGTCCAGCGACGAGCAGTTGACGACGTGGGTGTACGCGGCGTGGAGCAGCGAGCCCGAGCCGCACGCCATGTCCGCAATGCGCATCTTCCTGAGCAGATCCTCGTCGTGCCATGCGGCATCGCCGGGGCCCCTCATGGCAAGCTCGGCGAGCAGCGTCGCGGCCTCGGGCCTGGTGTAGAACGCGGCGGCGCGCTTTCGATCGTAAAGCTGCCTCTGGTAGAGCATGCCGTAAAAGTCCCCAAACTTGTAGGCCCCGGTGGCGAGCAGGCCCGACGATACGGCGGCCATGATTTTGATCGCCTCGCCGGCAACCCCGGCGGGGAGCGAGTGCAGTATGCCTATTGCCGAGTCCAGCACCGGCGCATGGCCGATGCCCCCTGCGCATCGCCACGCTTCGAGCAGTGCATCCTTCGGCGATGCCCCGGCGGCCGGCGGCGCCGCGCCGTCCCGGCGGCCTGCCAAGTCCCCGTAGAGGGTAGCCGCGTTGAGCAGCACGAGTGCCGCCATGTGCCACGTGTACTCGTCGGGATCCTGGCCCAGCATGGCGCATATCGCGCCCTGCGCTCGCTTGCCCGCGGACTCCCGGAGCAGGCTGGCTATCCCCAGCATGCCATTGACCGTAAACCTGTAGGCTTTGTCTATCAGCCCGCGCGGCACCGAGGCCAGGCGGATCGCCGCCCTAATGTCGGCCATGCCTCCCCTCAGGAACCCGGATGCGGGAAAGATGCCGCCTTCTCCCGATCGTACACAGTACTCGACGGCAGCGTCGCGATCGAGGAGCCATGGCTCGATGTCGGACTCGCGGCATCTGGAGAGCGCATCGGGCAGGACGATTCCGATCACGCAGGCGGGCTCGCCATGATCAACAAGGCGGAGGGCGGCGGCCCGATCCATGTCCCCCCGCAGCGCCGCGGCAGGCTCAAACTCGGTCTCGATGACTACGGCGCTGCCGCCGCCGGCGTCGACGACCACGCCCGGCAGCCGCGACGGCGCGCCGGCCACGGCCTGCGCCCGCTCCGCCGCCGCCGCCGCCGCCGACCAGCCGGGCTCCCTGTCGAGTATCCTTGCAATCGCCCGGTTGATCAGCGACTCTGGGCTGCGGCACGGGCCGGGGCCGGCGCGCGCCGCCATGACTCAGTGTCTCCTGGCGGCGCCGCGGCGCACGCCTGCAGGCATGCCGCGCAGGCAGGCTAACGGAGGTGCAGCGGCGGCGGCAACGGCGGCGGCGGGGCGGGCAGATCCAGTCCGCGCGTTTACTCGGCACCGCACGGCGTATTTTTGCACCGAGTCGGCGGCGGCGGGCCGGCCATATAACAAAACCGGCGCGATCGCCCGCCGGCATGTCTTCCCCCCCGCCCCCCGCCCGCATCCAAGTACGACAGGCCGGCGCATCCGCATCAGCGGCGGCTCGCCGGCGTCGTCACAAGGCAGGGCGCCGCGGCGGCCGCCCCGGTCGAGGCCGTCAGGGGGCGCCCCGCATGTCCACCGCGGCCCCGAGCCGCCGCAGCTCGTCAAAGTACGACGGGTACGAGATCGAGACGCTGCCGGCGTCGCGCACGACGGCGGAGGCGCCGCCGGCAAGCCCCGCAATCGACAGGGCCATTGCGATGCGGTGGTCCGAGACGCCCCTGCCGCCGTCGGCGCTAAAGTCGTAGCGCGGGCCGGCGGCTGGCTCGCCGCCCCCGCCGCCCGGCGCCGCGCCGTGCACGGTCATCTCGTCGGGCCCCGACTCGGTGCGCACGCCGTGCCGGCCGAGCTCCCTCCCGACGACGGCTATGCGGTCGGTCTCCTTTGTGCGCAGCTGCGGCATGCTGTGCAGGCGGGTCCGGCCCGACGCGTGCGCGCCGAGCACGGCCATTACGGGAAACAGGTCGGGGGTGGCCGACAGGTCGGCCTCGATCCCCTCGAGCGGGAACGGCCCGCGCACGCGCAGCTCGCGGCCCCCCGCGCGCTCCTCGACGGCCGCGCCCATCCGGCGCAGCAGGCCCACGACGGCCCTGTCCCCCTGCCTGTCGCCGGGGTCCAGGCCGCGGACGGTCACGTCCGAGTCGGCCAGGCACGCGGCGGCCAGAAAGAACGCCGCCTGGGAGTAGTCGCCCGGCACGGCGTACCGTGCCGGCGGATCGGGGCGCTGCCCGCGCGCCACGGAAAAGCGGCTGGCCCCGTAGTCGGCGCCGACGGC
The DNA here is from genome assembly GCA_965200655.1 of Cenarchaeum sp. GTDB lineage: Archaea > Thermoproteota > Nitrososphaeria > Nitrososphaerales > Nitrosopumilaceae > Cenarchaeum. Next base: position 237,280 of record CBDAUQ010000001.1, on the reverse strand, counting down.
GACCCCGAACGCGCCTAGCACCTCGACGGTCATCTCGACGTACGGCCTGGACACGAGCGGGCCGCTCACCCTCACCTCGGTGTCGGCCGCGGCCATGCCGGCGGCGATCAGCAGGGCCGAGACGTGCTGCGAGCTCTCGCCGGCCTCGACTTCGACGGCGCCGCCGGCAAGCCCGCCGCCGGCGGTGATCGGCGCGTACACCTCGGGCCTGCCGCGCGCGTCGGGCCGCCTCTCCCCGTCGGCCGATGCGCCGAGGCGGCGCAGGGCGCCGACGAGTCGGCCCGTCGGCCTGGAGCGCAGGGATGCGTCCCCCGTGACGGTCACCCGTCCCGGCGAGAGGGCCGCCATGGCGACGACGATGCGCAGGGCGGTCCCCGAGTTGCCCACGCTGACGGTCCGCGATGCGGACGGCGCCGCGCCGCCCAGGCCGCGAACGCGGTACGAGCGCCCGCCGGCCTCGACGCGCGCGCCGAGCAGGCCGCAGGCGGAGGCCATGGCGCGGTTCGCGTCCGAGCCCGACGCATTCTCGATCTCGACGTCGCCGCCGTACAGGGTCGCCGCGGCCAGCGCCCTGTGCGTGTACGACTTTGAGCCCGGCGCAGTGACCGTGCCGCGCAGGCCGGCCGGCGCGCGGACTAGCGCATCCGTGCGGATCACCGGCGGGGCGGGGAGGCCGCCCCGGGGGGCGGGCGGCGCGGCGGCGATGCCGCGGCGGCTGTCGGCGCCGCGGCGGCTGCTGCTGTCGCCGCTGCCGCATCTGGGGCCCGAAAAGGGGCAGGCGCCGCGGGAGTCCGGGCCGCAACGTACGCGCCCGCGGCGAGCAAAAGCAGGGACGCCGCGCCGCCGTATTGCAGGGCGGACTTGCCCGCATCCCCGCCCCAGCCTCCCGCCACGGGCGCGGCCATGCCGGCGGCGGCGATCGCCGGCGCCGCCAGCAGGCGGACGGCCTCGCGGAACGCAGGGCTCTGGCGCTCAAGGTCTGCCACCGCCGGCGAGAATGAATAGTACGCCGCGTTAATGCCCGAGACGAGCGCCAGGCCGGGGCCCGACGCCAGCGGAGGGGAGTCGCGCAGCTCGCGCAGGCGCTGCACCTGCGGGGCCAGCTCGGTGCCGTACGCCGCGGTGGCCACCAGGCAGCCGCCGCCCTCGGGCGGGTCGGCATCCACGCACTCCCCGTCGCGCAGCACCGCGCCGGGGCCGCACTCTTCGGCCCCCGTCGTGGCCGGCGCGGCCGGCTCGGGCCCCCTCCGCTCCCCGGGAGGCACGCAGCCGGCCCCCTCCGGCGGCGGGCCCGCCGTCACGTTGATCATAAACGACCTCTTCAGCTTTATCACCTGCGTCGCCGACTCTTGCTTTGCGGCGGTGACCGCGCCGCCGTACGACCCCTCCGGCGCGTCTGCCGGAACGTCGATGCGCAGCGTGGTGAACTGGCGCGGCATGTCGGCCGTCAGCGTCAGCGACGGCGGGTCGAGCTCGATAAACTGCGCCGCCTCGCCGAGCAGCTCGAACGCAATGGGCGTCCCGCCGGGCGGTATCGCAAGGGTGTCGCGCTCGCTGACGACGAAGCGCGACTCGGCGCAGCCTCCGGCCGGAACAATCTTGTCCATGGGGAGCGAGGGGCTCATCTCGTAGGCGAACGCGGCGTCGGCGGCCGGCGCGGCGGCCAGGTGGGCCCCCAGTGCAACGGCCGCGGCCGCTGCCGCGACGGCCGCCAGCGGCGCGGCGGCCAGGGCGGGGGAGGCGCGGCGGCCAGGGCGGGGGAGGCGCAGCAGATGCATGCGGGGCGGCGCGCGGCCCATTTCGTATAAACCGTGCGCGGCAAAAGCGGGGCGCGCCGCCGGCGGGGCCGGCAGGCCTGCGCCCTTCCCCCACCCCCCGCAGGTCGGCGCGCAGCGCAGGCGCACGCGCGTTGCCATACACAAATACGGGCGCGCGGGCGGCGCACCATGGGCCCCGCGGCAACGGCAGACCATGCGCCCGCAGGGCCCGGCGGGGCGGCACGGCGCAGGCCAAGGGTCGCAGGCGGAGGCGGCGGGAGCCCGTCCCAAGTGCCGCGGAGCCGCCCCCGCAGCCCGTCCCAGGCAGGGGGGCGCAGTCGCAGTCGCAGTCGCAGTCGCAGGCGGGAGCCCCTGCATGGCCAGTGTCCGGTGCGGAGCGGGCCCCGGTCGCCCCCCGACGGGCTTGCCGCGCCCAGGCCTGGCGCGCCGCGGTGCGCGGGCGGCGCAGGCGGCGGGAGCAACTCTAGGGATGCCGCCGGCCGCATGGCGGGGCCCGGCGAGGGCGGCATCGAGGCCGTCCGATGCGCGGCGCGCGCCCGCCAGCGGCTACGGCATGTCGGGGCGCGCAGTGCCGACAAGGGGGCCCCGCATGATGCCGGCCGGCGCCAGGGCCGGCGCTGCCACCTTCTCCGGCCGGAAAAGGGCGGCGGGCGGCGGGCGTGGTCCATGATGGGCACGTACAGCTACACAGTGTCCCGGTTTGTTCCGGACCAGATAAGGAACGAGGCTGTCAACATCGGCATCATCGTAGTCGACCCAAGCACGGGCAAAACCGTCCACCGATTCCTAGGCGACATGAAGCGCCTAAAGGCGCGATGCCCCGGTGCGGATATACAGTCGCTGGAGGGCATAGTAAGGTCCATGCGAATCGGCGACATGCCGGGCGGCATGGCAGACCTAGAGCGCCTGTCGGTCAATCACACGTACTCACTACAGTTCACACCGCCGCTCGCGGCCGCGGCCCCCACGATAAAAGAAGCCCTGCAAATCGTGTTCGACACCTACGTGGGCGAGGCCACCGCTCCTGCGGCCAAGCCAATAGGTGCCACGCCGAAGGAGCAAATGCTCGCTAAAATTGACGCGGCGGTATCACAAAGCGGCATGATAGAAGAGGCGGCCATAGCACGGCCCGAGTTCAAGGGATCAAGGGGAGTCTTCAGGCCCGACCGCGCCTTCCGCACTTGGAGCGGCGCCATCGCTCTGCATGCGCTTCCGTTTGCTACGCGCCCCGATCTAGCGCTGAAAAACGCCAAGGTGCTGGCCATAGACTATGAGGATGCGAGGAAGCAGGATACGAGCCTCGAGTGCGCCGCTGTCGTGGATCCGGCTCCCGACGGCGGGGACCGGGAGAGGCGGGAGGCGTACGAGCAGGCAGAGGGGCACCTCAGGGACAAGGGATGCGAGGTGGTCGAGGCAGGCCGCATGCCGGCGTATGCCAGAGGCATTGCGAGGCGCGCCGGCGAGGCCAGCAGGCCGCGCGCCACGGCAGCCAGCTAGGCCCGCGCCGCGCATGCGATTGCGCGCCGGCGGGGGCGAGGGGCGGGCGGGCGGGCGCTACGGCCACCGGCCCTCTTCCTCCGCTTTGTAGATGGCGTTGTTGATCTGCGAGAGCATTTTTTTCTTTGACCGCGCCGCCTTTTTGCTGTGGCTGTAGTCGCGCGCCTCGACCAGCGACTGCAGGCGCCTCAGCTCGGCTAGGCTAAGCCGCTTGAAGCCGCGCTTTGACACCTCGGCGAGTAGCCGGACGCGCTCCCTGTCGTCGTCAGTGACCCTGTAGTCCACGCCTTGCAGGCCGGCGCGGCGCCTTTAAGCGTGTATGCCGGCGCGGCGCATGCGCCGGCGGCCCGGGGCGGCGATCCGCGTGAAATTGACGGCCAAAATTGCCCCGCTTGACGTCCACAGAGGACGGCAGGGGGGCTCGCCTCTAGGGGCGGCAATTGATCATAGCCCCCGCTATAAGTCAGCGGCCGCATGCTCGGGGCTAGGCGCGGTGCACGGATCTAACGCCGCGTCCTAGACTTTGGCGCACCAGTCAGCGATCGTATGCTCTGCCGCGCTTTGATATACACGGTACCACAAGCTTGTGATCGGAGACGCAGATGTGGAAAAAATCCTCTAGTCGCCAACTCTGGAACTGCGTACTTTTTGGGACACTAGCTGCTTTTCGCCGTAGGGATTGTTCCCCAAATCCGCCAGCCTCCTAGCGACCCTCTCTCTTGTACTGGTGTCCATACTACCAAGTGCCTTTTTGGCACGCCTCAACAAGACGACCGGGTACATTTGATACCAAACTCGGAGCATAAATCATCAAGCGTGGTATATTCGCCCTGTGCGAGCCGGCGAAAGTCCTCGTCCATTTCCTCAGCATCCTCTTGCGTGCACGCGCCAGGATCCATGTTGTTGGCCATCCTGGCCACGTACTCGCCCACCGTCTCCGTGGAAAGCTTGTCCTCCTCAAGCTCGGCCAGCCACGGGCTCCCGCACGACTCCATCTTGCTCGGCGTTGTTGCGTTTGGCGACCCAGCGGCAATTCTTCTAAGCATGAATTTAATGACCACGCGCGGCTGGCGGCCGGCATTGTGTTCGACAACAAAGTCGTGCGAGTCGTACTCTACCCGGGAGTTGAACGCGAGCTCGCCCCTCTCTTTTACAAAGTACATGACGGTGTAGCCATCGTGCCTTGATCGGCTCAGGGTAAGGTTGTTGCCCGACATCTTTTGGTTCTGGACTCCGTCGAGGTCAGAATCCTGGCCCATGTACGAGACGGCATTGCCGTCGTCGGTGTTGGCGTACTTTGAGTTGGCATCCACAAGATCCACTAGGACCACGCACCTCTTTTGTTCGTTGACGCGTATGCCCCCCCGCTTCGGCACGCCGAACCTGGCATGCAGCTCGTCATCGCTGAACTTTTCGCCCGGCCTAGGCACGGCGACGGCCGGGGCGGCTACCGGCTTTGAGGCCGCATCAGCCTCCTGGACGGTCTCTTGGCGGGCGCTCACGTATTGAGGCCGGGCGACTACCATATAAGTCGTTTGGATCCACCGTCCGATTGAGCGCTGGAGTCTGGCGCGGGTTTGCGCGCGCCTTCCCGCCCGAAGGGCCGGCGGGGTAGCCCCGATGCCCCTCCCATCTCGATCTCCTCCCATCTCGATCTCCTCCCATCTCGATCTCCTCCCATCTCGATCTCCTCCCATCCCGCCGCCTCCGGCCATCCCCGCAACCGCCGCGACGCGGCGTGCACTGCTTGAAGGGCCCCTCGCCCTGCGGGGCGCCGGGCGATCAACGCGGCGGCGGCGGCTTTGGCCGGACGGGCGCGCGGCGGCGGCGGGGGCTGGCGGCCCGGCGGCGGCGCGGGGAAGGGCAGGGCGGCCCGGCGGCGGCCACGCGCGTGGCCGCGCCGGCGCAAGGAGGAGGGTGCGGGGAGGGCGCTCGCGGCCGGTGCCGGTGCCGGTGCCGGTGCCGGTGCCGGTGCCGGTGCCGGGAGGAGGTTCCCCCGCCCCCACACAGCGCCTCCTGCGCGCGGGCCTCGCCGGCATGAGCCCCGCCGGCTTCAAAGGGCTGTGCGCCGAGACACTCGAAAAGAACTGTTCGGGCGCGTCGAGATGCGCGGCGGCGGTGGCGGCAAAGATGGAGGCATCGACCTGCCGGTCCGCGGCGGGTGCAGGACGATCGCGGTGGAATGCAGGCACAGGCCCGAGGGGGCCGCCGGCAGGCCCGTGGTCCAAAAGCTGCGCTCGGCAGCCCTCACGCTCACGGACTCGGGGAAGGTCATGGAGAATGGCAGGCTTGCCGACGACGCAAAGTGCCATGTCCGCCACGGGATGGACTTTAGGATCAGGCTGATGGGCGGCAACGAGATCGTGATTCTGGCTGAGATGGCGGGGATGCGCCTGGCGCTCAAGGCGGCGGCATTAGAAGGCGGCCGCGGGCGACCCCCGCCCGGCTGTCCCGCGTGGCCGGCCAGTGGGTGGCGCGGCGCCTACAGGGCGGGGGCGGCACGCGGTGAGTGTGCCCTGGTGGTTTGGCTCAAAATCAATGACCGCGTGCCTGCCTCTGATCGATTGTACGCCGTCGCCCTTGCCGTTGCGGGGTTGACGCAACGCAGTCAGGGGCCATGTCAGGGGCGCGAAGCCTTGATGGCCAGCCTCGCCGCCCGCCCCATTACTCCCAAACAGCAGCGCCCGCACGCGTAGACTGCCCGCCCGCGCGACTTGCCCCGTCTGTTCGCATAATGACCGCATGGATGCCCTAGCGGCTTTGCTGTCCAGAGCGGTTTGGCGCACCCGGCGCGGCAGCCGTCTAACCTGCCGAACGAGCCGTGGACGGCGTGCCGATGGGATGATGCATTGTTGCGCCCGACGCGGCGGCCCCGGCGGCCCGGGCCCACGCATCCGCCGCCAGCCTGTGCGCCGCCGCCCTGTTGGCGGCGCGTCCTTGATAATCGCTGCCGGGTTCAGGCCCCGCCGCTGCCGCCCACCCGGCCCCTGCCATATCCACGTTTGCATCGCCTGCCGCGGCCTTGTACCTCGCCGCCCATGTTGTCGCCGCCGCCCAGCCGGGCGCCGCCTCTGCATCCCGGCGGGCTTTTGCCGCCAGCCTGCACGCCTCGCCTGCAACCCGCTTGCATGCATCTACCATCTCGTATGCCGCGCCCTTAGCCTGCCGCGCCTCCGGCGTTCGCTCGTGCGCCGCTGTTTCTATGGCCCTCATCATCCGCCTGTGCGCCGCAGCCCACGCGCCAATCGCCCTTGCCGCCAGCCCATGCACATATGCAGCCCACTCGTACTCCGCAGCCCACGCGCCTGCCGCCGCCCAATCGGGAGCCACTTCTGCCGCCCGCCGTCCGGCCGCCGCGGCCGCCGCCGCGGCCTGCCTATGCGCCGCCCTCCATGCGCGAGCCCCCCTGCTAATAATATCCCACGTGAACGCCGACTCGGCTACCCGATCGTACCTTGTCGCTAGCCCGACGGCCCGATTGTAATCGCCAACGTGCCAGCTTGCCTCCGCCCACGCGCCTGCCGCCGCCCAATCGGGAGCCACCTCTGCCGCCCGCCGCCCAGCCGCCTCGGCCGCCGTTGCACTCGGCCCATACATTGCCATCGCCGCCCGCACGGACTTGCTGTCTGTCACCAGCCCGGCAGCCCGCTCGGCCGCCTTGTCCGCCCCGGCCGCTCGCTCGGCCTCGGCGCGCTGCGCGTCCGCGACAGCACGGTCGTACGACTGCTCGGCTTCGGCGGTGGCCCGCTCGGCTTCGGCGGTGGCCCGCTCGGCTTCGGCGGTGGCCCGCTCGGCTTCGGCGAGACGCTCGTCCTCCGCAAGCCGCTTGGAAGTGGCCGCCCGCTCGGACTCGGCCGCCCGCCGATACGCCGCCTCCGTCATTTGTACAGACTCGGCCGCCCGCCGATACTCCATTTCCGTCATCTGTGCATACCCGACTGGCCCGTACTTTGCTGCCAGCCTTTTTAGACTTAGGTCGCTAACCGCACCCCACCAGCGAAGCCCCTCTTGGCGGGCCTCTGCCTCCCGGCCGCGGGCCTCTGCCTCCCGGCCGCGGGCCTCTGCCTCCCGGCCGCGGGCCTTTGCCTCCCGGCCGCGGGCCTCTGCCAGTGCTTTTGCTAGATACTGCCTGCGGGCCGCCTCCTGCTTGCGGGCTGCAACCCACGAGGCATCATTTCCCAGCATCATTCTGTACTTTTTCATGGTACGTTTGCACGCCTCCAGCCACTCGTCTTCCGCCTCGGCCCATGCGCCTGCGGCCTCGGCCGCTCGCCCATGCGCTTCTGCCGCCCTTGCCGCCAGACGGCGCGCCGTATTCCATACACAGCCGTTGCCCGCAGACGCCGCCCGGCCCGCTCTTGCACGGTTTGTGCGGCGGTGTGGCACGGATGAGGCGGCAGTAGCAGCCGCTACCGCCCGCTCAACCTCCTCTGCCGCCAGGCGCTCGGCCTCGGCCTTTCTGGCTTCCTCGGCCGCCAGGCGCTCGGCCGCCAGGCGCTCGGCCGCCAGGCGCTCGGCCTCGGCCTTTCTGGCTTCCTCGGCCGCCAGGCGCTCGGCCGCCAGGCGCTCGGCCTCGGCCTTTCTGGCTTCCTCGGCCGCCAGGCGCTCGGCCGCCAGGCGCTCGGCCTCGGCCTTTCTGGCTTCCTCGGCCGCCAGGCGCTCGGCCGCCAGGCGCTCGGCCGCCAGGCGCTCGGCCTCGGCCTTTCTGGCTTCCTCGGCCGCCAGGCGCTCGGCCTTGTCTTTGAGCACTTCGTATGCATTCATGACCTCTTTAAGTTGCCGCCCATTGTCGGTCGCCCCCTTATCAGGATGATGCTTCAATACTTTTTTTCTGTAGGCCATCTTTAGGTTCTTTGTAATCCGCGGTGGGCGGCCCGGCCGCCCCGCCTCTCCGCCCGCCAGGATCGCCCGATCCGGGGGCTTCGCTGGCCGTGCATGCCGCGCCCGCCTGCCGATTTCGGCCTCATTGCAGCCGGACGGTCGATCTTGGGGCGCCGCCGGGGCGCCTCCGGGCGCCCTTGGCGCCCGGCGGCGCGGGGGCCGTCCTGCGCGGCGCCCTGTCCTGCTGCGGGCGCAGCCCCTATGTCCGGCGGCGAAGCCTGTGGACGGCGGCGTTCTGCGCCAGTGTCATCGCGGCGTTGGGCCGCTCTATGTCGATTCCGGCGGCCTGGGCGGGTGTGATCCCGCCGAGCCCGCCGTGCAGGCGTACGAAGTTGTGGAACACGCGCAGCCCGCGCAGCATCGCCGAGTCGATGCTCTTGAGCCCCCTCGCGGCCCTGGTGCGCGCCCTGATCCAGCCGTTGAAGCGCTCCATCAGATTGTTGTTGTAGTCGGTGTCGGTCGCGTGTATTGTCTGGATGTGGAACGTGGGGCGATGCATGAAGTTCCTGGCGCGGTACAGGTCGTGCCACGCCCTGTGGAAGTTGGCCGCCTTGTCGGAAACGAGGATGGCCGGCGCGTCCATGGACGCCAGGGCCGCGGCGTGCTCAAAGAGCGGCTTGACGTCGGACGTTCCCTTGTGCTCCGCCGTCTGCAGCGCAAGGACGTAGCGCGTGAGGTCGTCGATCATCCAGAACGCGTACTGCTCCCTGCCCCGTATGCCGTAGTACATCTCGTCGGTCCTCCACATGTCGGAGACGCGCGGGGTGAGGACGCTGTCTGCGTACTCCTCGATCAGGCCGATCTCGGACTCTGCCCAGTTGAGTATCGTCTTGTGGCACACCTTGATCGAGGCGAACTCTTCGAGCCACAGCGCAACCGCCGGCAGCGACATTCCCGCCAGCCACATGTGGACGGCCTGCGTCACGATCTCGGGGCTCGCCTTGAGGCGGGCGAACCCCACGTTCCCCGAGAACGTCTTGCCGCACGAGCCGCACTTGTACCTCCGGGTGTCGTAGTTCTGGTTGTGGCGGGTCCCGTGCCCGGTGACCGGCCCGCCGCCGCAGAGCGCGCACGAGGACGGGTCGAACTTGGCTATTCGGAGCGCCGCCCCGCCGGGCGCCGCCGCCGCCGTCCCGCCCCACTGCCACACGGCACGGTCCGCGCCCCTCTCCCCCTCCTCGTCGCCGGCCATGCACCGGTACGCCGCGTACGCCGACCTGGCCGCGCCCGTCTTCCCGCTAGCCTCTTCCGCCCCGCGGCTAGCCTCCGCCGCCCCCCTGAACATTGCCGCGACGACCGAATCCTCGACAAAGTTTGCCTCGGCTTCCTTCTCGGTGTCCTCCTTGTGCGCCAGGGAGAGCGCGGCGTGGATGTGCTTGCAGAGGACCCGGCCGCCCCTGTTCTTGTGGTCGGGGCAGGTGCACGACGACCCCACGCCGGGCAGGATCAGCACGTTGTAGATCCGGTCTCGCTTGGCCGCCGGGGCGCGCTTGCCCGTGTTGGCCGGAGTGACCTGGAACTGGAACTCGTCGAGGCGCTTGACGTGCCCCCCTTCTTCAAGGAGCTTGCCCGCGGCGGACCGCTTGGCGTTTTCCATGGCGACGGGCACCATGTCCACGATGTCGAGCAGGGTCTGGAGCATGTCCACTTCCGTGTCGGCATCGCCCGGCGGCGGGATGGCGAGCCAGGGGTGTCCCGTGCCGCCCTCGGCGAACGGGTCGGCGAACGGGTCGGCGAACGGGTCGGCGAACGGGTCGGCGAACGGGTCGGCGAACGGGTCGGCGAACGGGTCGGCGAACGGGTCGGCGAACGTATCCGCCGCTAGACCAGCATGCCGGTCGACCCCCGCCGCATCGCCACTGTAGCAAACGCCCGCGACCAACGGCGCGCGTCTCCAAAGGGGGGTTATAAATCTACTGAGTTTTATGTGCTTATAAAGGAATTTTGAGGCCAGTGAGCATGGGACGGTGGCGCAAGGACACCAAAGAGTTCACCGTGGGCCTCGGCTACTATGAGGGGCGGGGCTACCAGAGCACCATCCCAAAGCCAGTCGTCGACCTGTTGGGCCTCACCGACCGCATCACCTTCAAAGTGTCGGGCAAAAGCGTCCGGATACTGCCCAGTACCGGCTAGGCGACCCGCACACCGGCTTCGGACGGCCGTGGGCGGGTGTCGAAGGCCCGCCAGCCCCCCTCGACCCCCCCTCAAGCGACCCACCGCGGATTACAAAGAACCCCATCTTTACTTCTTTGCATGTCGCGTCGGGTGCAACACCTAGCAGGCTACAAGCTTCTCGCTCATCCATGTTAGACACAACGCCGTGGCAACTGCATAAAAAGTGTCTATCCGGATTTCCAAAGTGTCCTTAGCGGCGCGGCGAGTGGGTTGCAGAGACTGCGCGTGCATAGGGAAACATGCAGTGGTAGCGGCGTCCCGGCGGGTTCCGCGCGCCAGCGGCGGCCTCTTGGCCGCGCCCGCTTCGCGGCGAAAAAGATCACGAGATCAGCAAGCGCCCGTCCCCGCCACCGCCGCCGCGGCGTCGGCGTCGGTGGCATCGCATCCAAGAAGTGGAGGGGGGCCGGCAGGGCCGCGCCCACGATCTCCGCCCGCCCCCGCCCGCAGCCCGCGCGGCGCGCCACATAGGAGGACCGGCAATCCGCACTGCCCCCTTCCCCGCCATGCCTATGCAGCGGAAGCGATGCCGCGCCCCGAGCGCCAGCCCTGCGCGCCGGCAGCCGGCGACAGCCCAAGGCCGCGCCCGGGGGCCCGCAATCCCGGTCGCCCCGAGTCCCCGTCTAGCCTTTTCGCGCATCGGCGCGGCGACCATGCTAAGCGGCGGCCCCTGCGCCGCCGCGAAAACCTGGCGGAGGACGCCGCCGGCATTGGCCGCGCGTGCCCAAGTTTCGCTTCACGGCCCCCGTGCCGCCGGTTCCGCCCGCGCGCGCAGCCGCAGACGTCAGCCCACAAACGGGGTGCGTCCCAAATCAACTTTTTTGTCAAAAAACCTTGACTAGCGCCATTATCTAGGCACTTTGGGCGTCAAAGCAATGACAAATAGCAAAAAATCACCCAAGAAGGGCAAAAAAGCAACGGCCGTAAGCCGGAAAAGCGGGCCCCAGAAGGGAGACCCCGATCCCACCAAGGGGCCCCCGCGCAAGGGCAGGGGCAAGGACAAGGGCAAGGACGACTCCAAGGCCAGGCGCAGGCGCAAGAGGCGCACGGAAAACCCAAAGCCACGCGACGGGAAGCTTGACACCGAGTTCACAAAGGTGAGGGCGAAGGAGTTCATGCGCGAGGCGTTCGCCGCCGTGGACGCAAACCCCCCGCCGTGGACGCCCAAAAACCAGCACGGCGGGCGGTCCAACATAGACCCGAGGGCGCTCGCCAAGTGCGTCCTGATCATGACGGAGGAGCGCAAGACGCTCCGCGACATGGTCGCCTACCTGCACGCGCACCCCGACGTCCTCAAGGCCGTGGGCCTGAAGACGGTGCCCTCCAAGAGCAGCCTCAGCAGGGCGATGCGCAGGATCCCTCAGCGGTACCTGCGCAGGGTCAGCGGGACAGTCGTGCGGGCCGCGCCCGGGCCGCGCGACGGCGTAAAAAAAACAACGATTCCATCGACAGCACGGGCGTGAGCACGAGGAAGATCGAGCGCTGGTCGTCCGTGAAAAAGGGCAGCGGCGAGCGCCACGCGTACCAAAAGCTGCACGCGAGGTCGAACAACGACCTGATGCTGGTCGAGGACTTTGCCGTCACGAAGGGGACCGCAGGCGACTCCCCGGTGGGAGCAAAGCTGCTCAGGCGCAGGGAGCCTGGCGCGGGCGACTCGGACCTGGACTCCGCCTACCTGACGCGGCAGATATGCGACCTGATCGAAGAGCTGGGGCGGACCCCGTACATCTGGCCCAAGAGCAACACGGTCCACAACGCAAATGGAAGCCAGGCGTGGGCCCGTATGGTCCGCCTGTTCGAGGACGACCCTGCCGAGTTCGCCCGGCACTACCACGCAAGGTCCACGGTCGAGTCGATCTTCAACGCCATCAAGGCGAGGTACGGCAACGCGCTGCGGTGCACGAACAGGATCGCGCAGCGCCGCGAGATAGGCCTTCGGGTGATATGCCACAACATCAACACGGTCAACAAGCTGAGGGTCGCGTCCGGCCTGGGCCTGTACTGATCGGCGGCCGCGCGGGGTCGGGTACGCCCGCGGCGCGGGGGGCCCGCGCGTTCCGGCGGCTCGTGACGCCCTCCACGCCGCGGCCGGCCGCCTACAGGCGCCGCCGCCGCCTCAGCTCGGTTGCGCAGCGCATCCCGCCGAAAGCAACGCCTGCCGGCCGCCCGCCCGTCCGGGCTGCCGCGCCAGCCTCCCGCTCCCGGACGGCCCACGCCTGTCCGCTTTTTCACCTAATCTGATTGCTGTCCGGCGCGATTTCTGTCACACTGCGAGCCATCTTGGCTGATAACCTCACAAACGTCCAATTTATACGCCTAAACCCAGCCATACGGCAGAAAAAATTGATTTGGGACGCGCCCCCACAAACGGTAAAAACGGATGGCGATCGGGCCGGCGCAATGATGCAGGGTGCGGGGGCGGCGCGGCGGCGCGGATCGACACCCGCCAGGCGCGCGGCCGGCGCGCCCGCATCGCTAGCGTACCGAATGTCCGTCGCAGCCGCCGTTGCCGTTGCCGTTGCCGCCGCAGCGCCCTGCGCAGTCCCTGACGGCAGCTTGGAGCCATTCCAGATGCCGGCCGCCCACGCGGCCATTACCGCCACGGGCGTGGGCCACGACGCGACCACGGTCGTAAGGTTCGCCAACACGGGGCCCGGCACGGCCGAGACGTTCCGCATGTGGCTGAGCGGCGACGCCGTGTTCAAGTCGTTCAAGGCCGAAAAGGGATGGACGGGCGAGCGCCTGCCGCAGGGCGTCCTCGTGTTCAGCGCCGCGCCGGACAGGGCCGTGGGGCCGGGGCAGGCCGTCAAGTTCGGCATCAAGACCGACGTGCCGTCGCCGTCGGTCAACTGGCGGGCCCTGGACGGGGACGGCGGCGAGATCGTCCTGGGCGTGACGATCGCATCGGGGCCGCCGTCGGACATTGTGCTGGGGTCGCGCGCCGCCGAGGCCGAGCGGCTCGCCGAGGAGCGGCGGATCGAGGCCGAGCGGCTCGCCGAGGAGCGGCAGATCGAGGCCGAGCGGCAGCGCCTCGAGGAGGAGCGGCGCCTTCTCGAGGAGGAGCGCAGGCGGCATGCCGAGCTCGCCGCGCAGCCGCCCCCGCCCACGGACGGCATCCTGCCCGGCTCCGAGCTCCGCCTCGTGCCGGAGGCGCCGCACGTCGGCGCCCGCGTCAGGGTCGTCGGCGAGGGATTCGGGGCCGGCCTGCCGCTCACGCTGCACCTTGACGGGCAGGAGATCGCGCGGCTCGCCGCCGACGAGTCGGGCAGGTTCGTCGCGACGGCCGCCCTCCCGGCCGGCGCGGCCGCCGGCAGTGCCGAGCTTGCCGTGCGCGACGAGCAGGGCGGCGAGCTTACGCACAGCGTGCGGCTCGCCGAGATGCCCGGCGATGCGGAGGCGGGCGGCGGCGGCAGCGGCGGCGGCGGCACCGCGGCCGGGGCGGCCCCGCTCGTCGTGCTCGAGGCCCCCGGCGCGACCCATCCGGGCGGCGCGCTCGCGTTCTCGGGGACGGCCGCCCCGGGCGCGCCGATCACCATCACCGTAACCGGCGAGGACGGCGGGCAGGTCACGGCGCGCCAGACCGAGGCGGACCCCGGCGGCGCGTGGTCGTACGGGCTCCCCATGCCGATCGCCGCCGGCGTCGGCAACTACACGGCGACGATCACCGACGGCAGGACAAGCGAGGCGCACACATGGCGGGTCGCCGACGACTCGAGGGTGTCCCTGGAGGCGGCCAGGGAGCGGTTCGAGCCGGGCGAGACGCTGGTGTTCTCGGGCAGGGGCAAGCCGGCGGGCGCCCTCACGGCCATAATAGAGGGCCCGCGCGGGCAGGAGGTCTACTCGGAGGCGACCAACGTGTCGGCGGCCGGCGAGTTCTCGTTCGAGATGCCCACGACCGTCGACAGCATCGAGGGGACGTACACCGCGTTCGCGTTCCAGGGGGCGCACGTGGCCACGGCCAACGTCGGCCTCGGCGAGCCGCCAAAGCCGCGCCTGGCCGTGCGGGCCAGCAGCGTCAACTACCAGGCCGGCGACCTCGCGGTGCTCGCCGTCGACGGCCCGCCCGGCGCGACCGTCACGCTGTCGGTGCTGCTGGACAGGAGCGAAAAGTTCGCCAGCGCCGGCGTGCTCGACGCGCTCGGCAGGTTCGAGTACCCCCTGGACCTGTTCGGGTACTCTTCGGGGGTGTACACGGTCGTCGCCTCGCATGCGACATCCCAGGCCTCGGCGCTCTTTGCGGTCGGCCTGGAGGAGGGGGCCGGCAGGATCATCATGCAGACGACCCGCGCAAAGTACCTGCCCGGCGAGCAGCTGGCCATATTCGGCGGGGTCGAGGGCAAGGACAAGGTGCTGGTGACGCTGCTGCTCGTGGATCCCGACGGCAGGACCGTCAGCTCCCGCGACGTCATAGTCGACAATGCCGAGACGTTCACGGTGAAGGAAGCTACGCCGTCGGGGGAGGAAGAAGTCACGTACGTCAGGCTGTCCGTCGGCACGCTCAGGGTGCCGGCCGACGCGGCCCCCGGCGCGTGGACGCTGCGCGCCGAAACCGGCGAGAACTTTGCAATCGCGCGGATCGAGATCGAGGTCGAGGAAGAGCGGGAGGACGACATTACGCTGATCATAGAGGAGCTGGGCCACCTGGCGGCGACTGGCAGGGACACGCTGCACTTTAGGGTGATCGGGGCGTCCAACAACCCGATCAGCATCGCGGTGGTCGGGCCCAACGGCGAGGTGGTCGGCGAGGAGCTGAGCCTGCCCGGCAGGTCGTCCAACTACCCGTCGCTGTGGTGGGTGCCCGAGGGGCTCGAAAGGGGGACGTACACGATGGTGGCGACCGCGGGCAAGCTCTCGGCGAACGCGACGTTTGCGTACCCGCCCGGAGGGTGACCGGCGCGCCGGAAGGCAGCGCAAGCTTCCCCCTGCCTTCCTCCCCCCTCGCCGGGCCGACGCCCCGCGGGAATGCCGGCTTTGCGGCCGCCGGTACCGGCCCGCCTCCCGCCCCAAAGTCCACCGTGCCCGGCATGACTCCCCCCCTGTAGCGGCGGGCAGACGCGCTGCGGCGGCGGGCCATCCCGCCTTGCCCCAGGGCGCGGCCCCTGCTGCCGCCGCCGCGCATGCGGAGCTGCGGCGGCGGGCCATCCCGCCCGCGCGCCCTCCCCCCGCGCGCGGCCCCGCTTGCATCCCAAGGCGGCCGCCGCCGGCCCGCGCCCGCCGCCCGGCCGCGGGCCCCAATCTAGAAATACCGCGGCGCGCCCGGCCCCCGCATGGCCAAGATGCGCGCAATGGTCCTCGCCGAGCTCGGCCCCATCGAGGGCAGCCCGCTCAGGCTCACCGAGATCGACCGCCACGAGATAGGCAGGCCCAACGAGATACTGATCAGGATAGAGGCGTGCGGCGTGTGCCACTCGCAGCTGCACGGCATCGAGGGCGACTGGAAGGACCTCGGCATTCCGCCGGCCCTCCCGACCGTCCCCGGCCACGAGATAGTCGGCCGCGTCGTCGAGGTCGGCGGGTCGGTCACCAGGTTCGACGTGGGCGACCGCGCGGGCGTCTCGCCGCTGCTCGAGTCGTGCAGGCGGTGCCGCCACTGCGCCGAGGGAAACGAGCAGCTGTGCGAGTCGATGGAGGTGCTCGGCGAGTCCCTCAAGGGAGGGTACGCCGAGTACGTCACGGTCGCCGAGGACTTTGCGACCAGGGTTCCGCACGGCATGAAGCCCGAGTTTGCCGCGCCGCTGTTCTGCGCCGGAATCACCGCGTACAAGGCAGTCAAGGCCGCCGGCATCGGCGCCGGCGCCAGGCTCGGCATACTCGGCATCGGCGGCGTCGGCCACATGGCTGTCCAGTTCGCAAGGCTGGCGGGGGCCGAGGTCACCGCCGCCTCGCGCGGCGAGAGGCACCTCGAGGTGGCGCGCAGCCTCGGCGCATCCGCGACGGCCAGGCTCGGGGGCACCGCGGACGACATGGCGGAGGCCGTCAAGGGGGCGGCGGGCGGGCAGCTCGACGCGGCCGTCGTCCTCGCCCCGTCCGACGACGTCGCCGAGGCGGCCATCAAGTCCGTCCGGAGGGGAGGCACGATAGTCGTCGCCACGGTCGGCAGCCTGCGCGGGTTCGTCGCGTTCGAGGAAAAGACGGTGCGCGGCACGCTCATCGGGTCGCGCCGCGACATGGACGAGGTCGTCAGGATCGCCGCCGAGGGGCGCCTCAGGGTCGTGTCCGAGGCGCACCCCCTCAAGGACGCCAACGAGGTGCTCCTCCGCCTAAAGAACTCGCAGATAGAGGCGAGGGCGGTGCTCGTGCCGTGAGCGGCGGCGCGGAGGGCGGCGGGGCGGCGGGCCTCAAGGCCGCATGCGACGCGCTCGCCGGCGCGCCGGACGTCAGGTTCGCCGGCGCCGTCGACAAGATGGGAGACCTCGCGGCCGGCTCGTTCAGGAAGGGCGTGAGGTCGCACCTGGACGACAAGGGGGACCGGACCGCGTACATGCAGTTCGCCATGGAGATCATCCTGGGCGAGCAGTTTGACGAAAAGCTCGGGGCGATCGAGCACGTGGTCACGCGGCGCAAAAAGGTCACCGTCATCTGCCTGCCCGTCGGGGACCACGTCGTCCTCGTGTCGGCCGAGCCCGGCGTCGACGTCGATGCGACGATCGGGGCAGCGCGGCGCACGTTCGCCGGCGTGGCATAGGGCGCGCGCGGTATTAATACGGCCCGGCGCGTCGCCGAGAAGCCTTGCACTGCGACCGATGCCACCACGACGGCGCGGCGCACGCGTCGTCCGAGACGAGCGCGTCGCTCATGAGGCTCGGCGCGTGCGCGATACCCGGCTGCACCTGCCCCGAGTACCGCGAGTCCATCAGGCGCATAGACGAAGAGCTCGTATAGCCGCGCGGCCCGGTTATATGGAGGAACGGAGGGGCGGCGGCGTGGAGGGGGCGAGGGGGCGGCACGGGTCGCCCGACGAGATCAAGAGGGACATTGACGCGATGGCGGCAAAGGTCAACGCGCTCGAGGTGTCCGCCTCGGACGAGTGGCAGAGGGGCGTAGCCAAGGTGCTCAGGGCGCTCGTCGACGGCCAGGCGCATGCGCACGGCGAGCTCGGCCACCACAAAAAGGCCATGGACCTGCTCCTGCTCGAGATATTCAAGTCCAGGCAAGGGGGCGGGGAGGGCGCAGCGCAGGGCCGGGGAGGCAGCGGTGGCTAGCGGGGCGCCGTGTCGCTCAGCCCGCACGATGCGCACCGTACGAGGACGGAGTGCTCTAGGTCGCGCTCCTTTTTCATCCTGCCGCCGCAGCACGGGCAGTCCACGGCTGGCGGCGGCCAGGCCCGGATAAAGCGCTACCGATCCGCGGCGGCGGCCCCGTTGCACGCCGGCGCGTACGCCGAGACGATGCGGTCGACGACCCTCCTGCGATCGTGCGCGCCTGCCTCGAACATTGGGAGTATGGCCAGGTGCAGGTTCGCCTCGCCGCCGCCCTCCCTGAGCCAGCACTTGAACCGGTCGTTCGACGTCAGGTAGTCGGCCCTGTCGGTCCGCTCGCACTCGCCGGCGTACAGGACGTTGAACCGGTCGCGGTCGCGCCCCATCACGAGGTACACAACCTTTTCCATGGGCGGCCCCCACTCGGAGAGACCCGCAGGCCCGAGGAATTCGTACTGGAGTACCTGGATGGCCACGCGGCCGGCCCCGACGCGGGCGGATTTTTGTGTTGCCACGGCCCCGAGGGGCCCCGCCGCCCCCTTTGGCCCGCCCCGGGCCGCCCGCCTGCGTTGCGCCGCCGCCGCCGCCGCCGCTCCCCTCCCCCCTGTCCCCATCCACTGTGCACGGGAGCGCAAGGGGCGCGGCCACGTCTTTGGTTCACGCGCAGACCGCGCCACACTCGGGCCGCCCGGATGCGGAGGCGCCCCGCGGCTGCATGCATGCACGATCGCAGGAGGCGCGGAGGGGGGGTTGCGGGGCGGGGCGGAGTCCCCGACGCGCCCCGGCAACGGCGGCGGCGTACAGGGAGGGAGCGGGCAGGGGCGGCGCGGCGGAATCCGCGTGTAGCAGATTTGAACGCAGGTTGGCCAAGTTTAACATGCCCCGCCTTTAGTCGGAGGCGCAGGGGCTGGCAATGGAGCATCGCCTGGCAAGAGGCGCCGCGGAGGAAGGCCATGGAGTGCATCGCCAGATCGGGCGGCCCGGGAAGCATCCGGGGCCAGCCGCAAAAGCAGGCGGCAAGGGCGGCAAAAGGCCCCGCGACGGCGGCGGCGAACGCCCAGCCTCGCCGGCGGAGGGGGGCATGGATCCGGAAGCGCGCAGGCGGCTCGCCCTCGCCGTCAAGCTCGACAACATTCTGATCAACGACGACAGGCTGCGCAGAGCGACGGGCCTCAGATCGACGGCGTTCTTCCACATCGTGGCCGCCCTAGAGGGCGACGCCGGAAAAGGCGGTGCCGCCCTCCCCGCTCGCCATGCCGCAGGCACGGGAGGGGCGCTTGATCGGGGCGGCCGCCGCCCCCTAGAGACTGCGCACATGGCCGCCCTGGCGCTGTACCACATGCGGACCGGCGTCTCGCAGGAGGCCCTGTCGTCCATGTTCGGGGCCGACCAGGCGGAGGCATTGCAAAGCATCAGGGAGATCCTGGACATTATGGCCGGTACCAGGATAATTCCGACCGTCAGGGTCATGATGGACGAGATGGCCGCGGCGCCCAAGGACAAGGCCCTAAAGCACATCGGGGGCGCCGTCAGCATGGACTGGCTGCGCGTAAAGATCGAAAGGCCGGCCGATCGAGGCCATGTCGAGGGGGCGCGCCGGGGCGGGGCCCGCGCGGCGACCTGCGGGGCGCTGATCGGGTGCGCCGCCACCGGCACGATTGTCTTCAGGGGGCCGCTGATCGAGGGGAGTGGCGGCGGGGCCGAGTACCTGCGCCGCCACCTGCCGGGCATGGGCAGCGTGGCCGACTCCCTGCTGGGCGGCGGCGCGCCGGAGGGGGATCGCATCGCCGTAAACCTCGACGGCGGCCTGCGGGGGGCGGAAAAAGCGCTGCGGGGCGCAGACGTCAGGATGCCGCGCCGGATTTCGTTCAGGGAAGGGGCCGGCCAGGAGCGTATGAGCCACGGCCAGCGGCAGGCGGGGGATCGCGCCGCAATCGAGGCGAACCTTGCCGGCATCAGGTCCTACAGGATACTCGGCGGCGTCTTTCGCGGCTCGGTCGCGGACCTTGAAAAGGCGCTCACGGTGGCCACGGGCCTCGTCAACCTGAACCGAATGGCGGGGGGCGCAGGGGGGCCCGGCGGCAGCCGCAGAGGCGGGACGGGGGGCCAAAAAGGGGGGCGCAGGCCATTCGGCCGGCGGGCGGGGATCGGATAGCGGGGCCATCGCCCGGAAGGAAGAGTCCTGCGCGGGGCGGCGGTCGCTTTGATGCAGCGGCGGGGCGAGGGGCAAGGACAGCTCCGCGCGCCGCCCCGCCGCATGCCGCGCAAGGCAGGGCCCTGCGGGGCCACGCGGCTTGAAGACGCGACATGCCGGCGCCGGGTCCGCCGGAGGCTGCGCCCCCGGCCAGGCACCCGCGGCGGCGGCAGGCGGGCGGACGGCGCAGCGCAAGGAGTGGCGGCGGGCGGACGGGCTGGACGGGGGCGCGGCGATCGGCCTGCCTGCGCCCAGGCGCGTTTTCGGCCCGCGCGCCGGCGGCGCAGGGCGCCGCGCGGGCAGGGCCCGAGCCCTCGCCGCGGCTCCCTGAAACGGTTAAATTCGGCGCGCCGGCGGCCGGTGCAAAATGTCCGATCCGCACAACTACAGAAAGGTCGGCTATTCAATGATTACCGTGGCGGCGTCGCTGACGGCCATAGCGCTCATCGGGCTGGCCATAGGCGACGACGTCCTGTACGCCGACAAGATACAGAGGGCAAAGACGGCGCACTTTGAGGAGTGCAAGGAGACGGGGTTCGTTGCCGAGAGCTGCCAGCCGTACGAGATACACATGAAGTTCGAAGAGTGCGTGGCCGACAGGTCGCTCGACGACGAAGAGTGCTACAAGTACAGGACGTGGGTCGAGGCCGAGATATTCGAGGAGTGCAGGACCGGAGACGGGTCGAGCCCCCTGTGCGCAAAGTACGAGGGCCTGTACTGACCGGCCGCGGCGGCTGGGCCTAGAACCCGCATGCGAGCGGGTCGGCCGGCTTTATGATCTCGCGCATGACGACCGTCGCGTACGACCCGCGGCCGAGGGTAAACGAGACCGTGTCCCCGCGGGACGAGACCGCCGAGCAGCCGACGGCGGCGCTGCGCAGGCCCCCCTCTAGCCCGATCTCGGGCATGCCCTTTGCGAGAAAGTCGCGCGGCGCGACCCCGTCGGCGGCCATTGCGCCGGAGACGGCCGCCTCGAAGCGGGTCTTTTTGTAGTGCGCGTACCCCGGCAGCGGGATTGTCGGGACGGCCCGGGAGGGCACTGCGGAGGAGGCGCCCGGCGGCCGCGGGTCGTATCGGCGCGGCTCGCCGTCGGGCCCGTAGCACACGTCGCCGGCGCGCGCCTCGAACAGGTCCTCGCCGGCCGCCAGCAGCGAGCTGGCGGCCATGTTGAACAGGTACGACTGGTACGCCTGCGCAAAGAACCGGCGCATCGCGGCGGGCACGGCGGCCGCGGCGCGGCGGGCGTCGCCGTGCCGGATCATGCCGGCGAGCACCGCGCGCTCGAGGTCCATGCCGCGCGGCAGGGCGGCCGCGGCCCTGGCATAGTTGGCGGGGTCGGCCATCATTCGGCGCAGCTCGGAGTTCTCGGGCCTGTCGTGCGGCGACTCGAACGAGAGCAGCAGCGAGACGGCCCTGCCGTAGTCGCCGAGCAGCAGGGCCCTGCCGATCAGGTGGGACACGGGCCTTGCCGAGCCGAACCGCTGGTACCCGTAGTAGTTGACGATGCGGCCGTACCCCCTGAACCGGCCCGGCGGCCCCGACGCGCCGCTCACCCTGATCGTAAACCGGTTGCCGACCATGTCCGCGCCGGTGAGGGGCCTCGGCGAGATGCCGACCAGCTCTAGCTCTACGGGGCCGGCCTCGACCCGCTCGGGGCGCGGCCCGCGCCTTCCGGCGGCGAACACGATCTGCGAGGTCTCCGCCGCGGCATCCTTGAGGCCGAGCGCCCTGAGCCGCAGGCCCGACCTTGCGCGCACCCTGGCAAGGGCGTGGTTGGTGTCGATGCCCCTCTTGCGCATGAGGTACACGGCGTAGCCGCCGCCCCCGCTCCCCGCTCCCCCGGCCTGTATCTCTGTGAGCGTGTCGGGGCGGATCGCCTCGGCCACGGCAAAGTCGCCGGGCGACCGGCGCAGCGACCCGCCCGTGCCCTTGTCGGGGGTGCTGTACGCAAGCATGCCCACGTTGCGGTCGGACTCGGGCGGCTCCACGGCCGCGGCCCGCCCGGAGCGCCAATAAAGGTAGGCGCCGGCGTCCCCGCCGCCGCGCGCGATGGGGCGAGGCCCCGCCCGATCAGCGGCCCCGCCGCGGCCCGCCGTCTAGTGATCACATGTCATGACACCGGTGAACGCCCGGCAGGGTCCGCGGCCCCGCCGCCGCTGTCGCCGCCGCCGCTGTCGCCGCCGCCGCTGTCGCCGCCGCCGCTGTCGCCGCCGCCGCCTTCCCTAGCCCCCTCGTCGGGCAGCATTATGGATATCACGGTGGGGTTCGACGACGCCGAGACCGACCCGCCGTGCAGCTCGGCGGCCAGCCGGCAGTACGGAAGGCCCATACCCGTGCCCGTCGCTTTTGTCGTAAACGCGGTCTCGAACGCACGGCTCAGCGCGCCCGGGGGGATGCCCGGCCCGTCGTCGCGCACGCGCACCACGGTGCCGCCGGCGAGCCGCTCGGCCGAGACCCTGACCGCGCCGCTGCCTCCCATCGCGTCGGCCGCGTTCGTGATCAGGTTGACCAGGACCATGCGGAGCATGCCGGGGTCGCAGTACAGCTCGGCGTCCCTGGGGGGGCCCTCGACGCGGACGGCGGAGGGGAGCCGCGCCGACGAGACGGCGTCGGCGAGCAGGCGCGAGACCATGATGCGCCCCGCCACGGGCCGCCTGCTGCGCACCCGCTCGGCCATCTCCTCGATGCGGTTGCGCTCGCGCAGGCGGGACGCCCGGTCGTACCTGCGCTTCATGGCGATGATGGTGCCCATCAGCGCGATGGCCGCCGCGTTGGTGCCGACTACGTACATGTCGCCCATCTCCAGCCCGTACAGTATCCACAGGGCGGCGCCGGCCAGGATCGTCATGAGCAGGTACTTTGAGACGTCGCGCAGGCGCTTGGTCCTGTACCCGTGGAATATCTGGTGCCCCCAGCCCGACAGTATGAGTATGCCGGCGAGCACGCCGACGAGCGTCAGGGCCGCCGCATCCAGTGCCACCGTGGGGCGCCCGCGAGCGCGCCTAATATGCCGTGTGCGGCGCGGGCGCGGCAGCCCGCCGCGCTGCCGCCGTCGACAATCGGCCGCCCCGGCGGGTGCGGGGCGCAGGCGGCGGCGCATCCACGGCGGCATGCAGTGTAAGCCATGTTGCCAGAGCACGGGACGGCCCCCGGATCGCATTGCGCACCGAATGCCGCGGCCGCCGGCGAGCACATCCGCGCCAAGGGAACCGTTGAATGCCGGACAGTGCATCTTTGGCTGCCGGGCCAAAGCCCATGGCGTTCTTGAACGCCCTTTCCTGCGCGCGGCCGCACGGACGGCACCGACAGCTGCCCTAGCAACCGGCCCGCGGGCGGCGGGCAGGGGCGGTGCGGAACAGGGCGCGGGGGCAAGGTCCAGACCTGCAACTAGCAACCGGCCGGCGGGCGGCGGGCAGGGGCGGGAGCAGGCGGCGGGGGAAGCCGCCCGACATTCGAGCCCACGCCCGCGCGCGTCAAGCCGTACGGTCGCCTTTGGGCAAGCTGCAAGAGCGAGCCGCCGAAAACCCGCCGGCCGGCGGCCATTCGAACGGCATCCTGGCAAGGACGTTGCGCTTGGACAGGACTGTCCTGGCCCCTAGTCAGCAGCCGATGCGAATATCCGACTCGGTGCGGAACACGTAGCGTTGGGTTTGGGCATTGTGCAAGTCGCACATCGACAGGTCGGGGACCGAGCTGCCACCGTCAACCAGCTGATCAGGCACCGCGCCGTCCTCTGCCTTGCGCCTCGTCGCGGCACTGGCCGCGCGCGCAAGCTCTCGGATCAGCCCGTGCCGCATTCCGGCCCCGGTAGGGACGAGAAAGTTTACGTCGAAGTTTTCAAGGTACCTTTTGCTAGCCCCCAGCGGCCCAGCGCGGTCGTCGTGAACATCCCTAGCAAGGCAAGCTTGCGCATATCCCTCGCCCCAATAAAGTCCCGCATGCGCTCCAAGGGCAATCCCTGGAGAGGGCGGTGCGAGCCGCGCA
This sequence comes from Cenarchaeum sp., assembly GCA_965200655.1. Lineage (GTDB taxonomy): Archaea > Thermoproteota > Nitrososphaeria > Nitrososphaerales > Nitrosopumilaceae > Cenarchaeum. Next base: position 213,575 of record CBDAUQ010000001.1, on the reverse strand, counting down.
GCGTGATGCTCATGCGTTCTCGCAGCCCATGCAACCGGCTCTATCGCAGCCAAGGCCGCCTGTCCCAAGGGCCGCCCATGCGCCACGACAGCGGCGAAGTCATATGTCTTAGTGACAGGGCAGGCGCTACCAGAGTACACGATGAGCGGCCCCACATTGGCAGAGCATGCGGACAAGGTTCCCGCGCTGGTAGAGGGCATAAAGGGCCTGGCGGACGACAACAGGCTGGGCCTGGCGGACGACAACAGGCTGGGCCTGGCGGACGACAACAGGCTGGGCCTGGCGATAGCGCTAGCAGAAGGCGGGAGAATGACATTCGCCGAGATAAGGGAAAAATACGGCCTCAGCCCCGACACGCTAGGGGGCCACCTGAGTGCGCTGCAAAAGGGGAATCTTGTGCGCAACTACTATGAAAAGCACATTGGAAGTGCACACTCGTACTATGAGGCAACCGATCTGTCCGAGGCCGTACCAGGCGCGCTGTTTGCGGCCGCGCAAAGGCCCAAGGCTAGCGAAGGCCGGCCCATGTCCGCCGGTTGACTCTTCTCGCCAACGGCGCAGGGCGATCCGAGTGGGCGCCCGAATCAACGGACGACAGCCCATGTCTGTTGACGCCCCCTTTCCAGATGCGGGCGCGCCGCGGTCCGTTGCGCTTCATGATCTCGGCCGCCGGTCGAGTCCCTGCATGTCCCACGTCCTTGCAGATCAGCAGGGCCGACATGGCCAGCATGCGGGCCGCCGCCCACTGTCCTTCCCCCCCCCCCCCCGTATCTTGCGCAGAATGGCCGGCTCGCACAGTGGGCTCCCGATGACGCTGTTCGCGGGGGAACTTCGGGGTCGACGACGAACAGGGACGGTCGAATGCGGCATGTCGAGCGTCACCATGAATCTGTGCAGCCCGGGGTCGTCCCGGTGCTGCCTGCCACGTCCTGTGGGGGGCATCATACTGTCGTTCTGACGCCTGATGCCGCTTTGGGAGGCCATTCATCCCACGGACTGCTCGCGCGGCTGTGAGACCCGAAAGCCATATATCGTACAGGCGGGGCAGGCACTGCCAGAGTATGCAATGGCCGATCCAACCCTAGCAGAGTTCGCAGGCAAGGTTCCCGCACTGGTAAAGGCGGGAATAAAGTGCCTGGCGGACGACGACAGGCTGGGCCTGGCAGTGGCCCTTGTGGAGGGCGGGAGAATGACATTCTCCGAGATGAAGGCAAAGTACGGCCTCAACCCCGACACGCTGAGAGGCCACCTGACAGCCCTGCAAAGGGGGGATCTTGTGCGCAACTACTACGAAAAGAAGGGGGAGAGGGTGTACTCATACTACGAGGCGACCGATCTGCCCAAGGTCATGCTGAGCGCGCTGTTCATATCCATACGCAGGATGAAGGTTGTCGAGCGCTAGCCCGCACGCATGCGCGGGCACGACGCATTGACGAGCCGGTGCGGGATGAGCGGGAGCCTGACGGATCGCCCGGTCAACGTCACGGCCGAGATGCAAGTTCCTGCACCGCCCTAAAGGCGCCCATCGTCGGCTCCAATCTTCAGCGGTGCGGCCGAACAGACACAGTGCAATGCCAATGCCTGCCGGCTCGGAAGCAATGCGGCAGGCAGCAGCCGTGCTGCCGTATAGGGCGCCCATGACGAGTAAGGCGGCGCCGGATGGGGCGGCCCTAGACGAGTCTACAAGGCCCACTGAAATTCGGCGTGGCGCGCTGGCCGTTTGACGGCAATGTTGAGGCAAAAATTCTACAGGATGCAGGGCATACATCGTGAAATGGTTATTGTGCATGCCGGAGGGCAAAACGGGCAGGGGCGAGGCCGATCCAGTGCGACAAGGCCGACACACTCCAAGTCGCCCAGTGCACATGGGTGCCCTTCCAACAACACCCCGACGGCACTTTGCGGCGGGCGTTCCGTGTCGCCCGCCCCCGCGCCCTCCCCCCCTCCCGGATCGCGCCCAACCACGGCATGCGACCCTGTGCCAGCAAGGCCGAGATCCCAGGGCCGAGCGGCAGCGCCGGATCCCCCCGCCCTCCCGGAATTTTCCGTGGCCCGGGCCGCGGGAAGCAGAAAGGCCGGCAAAGCAGGGCGAACCGCAGAGGGCCAGGAAAATGGGCCAGGCGGGCGGCGCACGGGGGCGTTCCCGTGCCGCGGCCGCGGCGCCCTGCAGTGCCTGCGATCCAGGGGCGGCGGGCGTAGCCGGGAAAGCATGCAGGGCGCGCAGGCACGTGACGGGCGCCGGGGCGGCGGCCACGCGCGCTCAGGCAGCAGCGGCGTCGATGCGGCGGCCGCGCAGGGCGCCGAGTTTCCGTGCGGCGTACCATGTGCCGGCAGCCGGCGCCGCGACGTACATGCCCGCCACCAGTGCGATCGCCAGCGCGCCGTACGCGACCACGTCGCTCTCGGACCCTGGCTCGGCCGCCTCAACCACCGAGAGGGCGTACAGCATTGGCGCGGCAAGGGCGGCGACGGCCTGCCTGAGCGCGGGGTGCTCCCGTTCCAGGTCGGCGACCTGCGGCGAGAATGCATAGTAGGCGGCGCCGAACGCAGACATGAATGCGCGGCCGGACTCGGTCGTCAGCAGCGTCGAGTCGCGCACCTCGCGCAAGAGCTGCACCTGCGGGGCTAGCTCGGTGCCGTGCGCGGCAGTCGCGATCAGGCAGCCGCCGCCCTCGTCGTCGTCGTCGTCCTCGGGCGCGACTGCCTCCGTGCCTGGCGCCGCATCCGGCCGCTCGGCGGCCTCTTGGCCGTCCATGGGCACGTCTGGATCGGGCGGCGGCGGCGGTATCACCACCTCTGGTGCATCATCGGGCGCAACGGGATCCGCGGGCGCGTCGGCCGGCGGCGCGTCGGCCGGCGGCTGCGCCTGGTCTGGAGCGGCCGGCTCCCGCGCGGCGTCCGCGGGCGCGTCGGCCGGCGGCGCGTCGGCAGCAGGCTGCGCCGGGTCTGGGGCGGCCGGCGTTCCGTACGCCCTGAACACGACCTCGCCGGTGCACTCCCCGCCCGTGCGCACGGCCTCCGAGGCCGTCGATACGGCCCTGCCGTCGGCCAGCACGGCCCTGATCGACAGTATGGGATCGTCCGGCAGGGGGGCCTCGTAGACGGTGCGGCCCGCGGGGTGAGGGCCGTCGCCCCTCTGCGCCGCCACCGTCCCCTCGGACGACAGGACGGTGACTGTGGGGCTGATCCCTGCGTTGACAGTTATCCGGATCACCCCGTCGTCGCAGTCCCAGGACGCGCCGTACACGGTGATGGCCCCAGTGCCGCCGGGCACGAGGCGGCCGCCTCCGCCTCCGCCGCCCCCGCCCCCTCCGCCGCCACTTCCGCCGAAGAACTGGCCGCCAGGCTGCACGACGGCCGCCGGCAGTACCGTGGTCGGCGGCGGCTGCTGCCCGGCGGCCACGATGCTGGCCTTCAATGTGGCGGTTTGGGGGTCGGCCCTAGCGACCGCATCGATCACAATATCGCTCGAGTTTGCAAGCGAGCCTAGGGCGCCCGGCGCCGGAAGCGTCAAGTTTGCGGCGTTGCCGGCCGCGTCCATGATTGTACTGCCGTTGAGGGACAGGGCATTTGCGCTCGCATAGTCCAAGTCGCCGGTTTTGTCGCCGGCCTGCACCGCATACTGGAACGCCAAGTCGGCCGTGCCGTTGCCGTTCGTGTACGCGGCGCTCCTAGACGGGGCGGTGTTGAGCGCCAGCACTGGCGTGCCAGTGACGGTTACGTTCTCGCTGAATGCAACGGTGATGTTGATTACCGAGCCCCTGTCGTACGTGGCGTCGGCGTCGGGCGAGGTGACGTTCAGGACGGTCGGCGGCGTCGTGTCGGTAGCGTTGCCGGGGTCGGTGCCGGGGTCGGTGCCGGGGTCGGTGCCGGGGTCGGTGCCGGGGTCGGTGCCGGGCGCGTCCGTCGCGTTGCGGACCACAAAGAATGCGCTCAGCAGGTACGTGTGGACCGTATAGTCTTTCGTGTCGTCGTCGCCTGCCGGCACCGCGTGGCAGTGCGGCCGCTCGCTGCCGTTTCCGAGCCACCCGGCCGGATCGGGGGCGCCGCACACCGGTATCGCGTCCGTGCCGTTGGCGCTGTCCATGCGGTATACCGTGCCCGGCGCCGGCTGGTTCTCGAGCAGTATGCGGGCCGGCCGGCTCAGCGACAGGTCGGCGCTCTGGTTGCCGACCTCGACGACGGCGCCGATCCTCTCGGCCGCCCCGGTAACGTTGAGGGCCTCCAGCGCGGAGAACGCCGCCGCCCGCCTCTCGGGGGCGGCCGCTACGACGGCGATCTCTCCGGTGTACGGCGCCGTCCCGTTGTTCGTCGTAAAGTTCGTGCCCGCCCCGAACGTGACCGTCGCATTCTCCGTCGAGATCGTAAAGTTCAGCGGGGGCAGCATGCCGGCGGGAACGCGTATGGCCGCGCCGTCGGTGCCGTTCACCGACGTGGAGGTGCCGTTGGGCTCGACCACCCGCACGGGGTACGCCGTCGTGCCGACCATGATGTCGGCCGAGTGGGCGAGCGATCCGGGCGTGCCGGGCTTGGGCAGTGCCAGGTTGGCCGCGCTGCCGCCCACCCCCGCCACCATTCCGCGCGTCTGGAGGGCGCCCGTGCCGGCATAGTCCAGGTCGGCGGTTATGTCGCCGTCCTGTATCGTGTACCGGAACACGAGGGTGGGCGTGTCGCTGCCCGACGCGTACGCCGCCGTCCTGTCCGTATCGCCGGTCTCGAGCACCAGCCGCGGCGGCGGCGCTCCGGCCGCGACCGTGACGTTGTCGTTGAACGTGACGGCGATGTTGATTGTCGAGCCCGCAATGTAGGCGCCGTCGAGGGCCGGCGTGTCGACGCCGACGACGCGCGTCGGCGACAGCCTGGCGAGCTGGACGGCGCTGTCCTGCTCGGACGCCACGGCGGCGTACGTCTCGCCGCCCATTGCAAAGGTCTGCACGTCCTCTAGGCCGTGCAGCGCGTCAAAGCCGCGGTCGCCGTCGACCGCCGAGCCGGCGGGCTCAAGCGTGCCGTCGGCCAGGATGCGCACGAGCTGGACCGCGGTCTCCCCGCGCGCGAGCACAATGGCGTACGTCTCGCCGCCCATTGCAAAGACGTCGACCCCGTTGGGGGCGGCGAGCCTGTCAAAGTCCCCGATCTCGTTGGACGAGTCGGCCGCCGAGCCGGCCGCCTCAAGGGTGCCGTTGCCGTGGATGCGGACCAGCTGGATGCCGCCGACGTTCGGCTGGACGCCGCCGGCGCCGCCGTTGGCCGCCACGATGGCGTACGTGCCGCTGCCCATGGCAAAGGCTTCCACCGCGACGGCGCCGTCTAGCGTGGCAAAGCCCCCGGTGCCGTTGACCGCCGAGCCGTTGCCGACGAGGGCGCCGTCGCTTTCGATGCGGATCAGCTGGATGCCGTCGCCGGCCCACGAGGCCGCCACGGCGTACTGCCTGCCGCCCATCTCAAAGGCGTCAATGCCGTACACGTCGTGTATCATGTCAAAGCCGTCGTCGCCCCGGGTCGCCGAGGCGGCGGCGGCAAGGGTGCCGTTGGCGTGGATGCGTATAAGCTGGATTCCGTCGTCCGCGTAAATGTCGCCTCCGGCGCCGGATCCCTCGTGCGAGGCCGCGATTGCGTACCGCTCGCCGCCCATTGCAAAGGTGTCAATTGCCACGACATGGGCGATCTTGTCAAAGTCGCGGGTGCCGTTGACGGCATTGTCGACGGCAGTCAGGGCGCCGCTGGCGCCGACCCGGATCAGCTGGACCGCGCCGCTCTCCGGCGCCGCCGCAATGGCGTACCTTGTGCCGTTCACCTCAAAGGCGTCGACGTCCGCTGCGCCGCCGAGCGTAAAGTTGCCCGTGCCGTTGACGGCAGAGCTGCCGGCGGCTAGGGCGCCGCCGGCGCCGATGCGGATGGCCTGGACGGCGTCGCTCGCCTTTGCGGCCACGACGGCGTGCGTCTCGCCGTCCGCGGCTACCGTGTCGATGCCGATCGCGCCGCCGAGCCTGTATGCAGAGCCGTTGAACGCCGTGCCGGCCGCCACGAGCACTGGGGCGCCCGGCAGCGAGTTTATTACGATCTTTTTCGATATACCGAGCGAGCCGGGCGAGCCGGGCGCCGGCAGCGACAGGACGGCGCTCGCCCCGTCGGGTATCCCAATGCTGCTTCCGTTCGGGAGGGACAGGGAGGCCTCGTCCTCATAGTCCAGGCCGATGCCGCCCGTCGTGTCGCCCGGCTGAACCGCGTACCAGAACTCTAGCGTGCTGGTGCCGCCCCCGCTCCTGTAGACGGCGCTCCTAGGCGGGTCGGTGTTAAGCGCCAGCGTGGGCTCGCCCGCGACCGCGACAGGCCCGCTGAACTCTACCGCAATGGCGACGGTCCTGCCCGTGCCGTACGTTCCGTTGATGTCGGGCGAGGTGACGTACAGGGCGGAGGGCGACGCGCCGTTTACCATGATGTCGCTCAGGTGTGCAAGCGAGCCCTGCTGGCCGGGCGCCGGCAGATCAAGGCGGGCCAGTGTATCCTTGACTCCGGTTATCGTCCCGCGCGTCTGGAGGGCGCCCGCGCCGGCATAGTCCAAGTCGCTGGAAATGTCGCCCTGCCGAACCGTGTACTTGAACTCTAGGCGGGGCGTGCCGTTGCCCCCGACGTACTCGGCAATCCCGTCGGTTTCGCCGGTCTCGAGCACCAGCCGCGGCGGCGCGCCAGCGACAGTGACGTTGTCGGCGAACGTGACGGTGATGTTGATCGCCGAGGCGGTGTTGTGGGGGCCGTCAGAGGCCGCCGAGCTGACGTTGACAACGCTCGTCGACGACAGGCGGATCACCTGGATGCCGTCGTCGTAGAGCGAGCCCACGGCGGCGTATGCCTCGCCTCTGGCCTCAAAGGCGCCAACCCCCCAAGCGCCCCCAAGCTCATCAAAATCGTCGCCATCGGGCGCAAACCCGGCCGGTTCGAGTGACTCGTCGCTGCGGATGTGGATCAGCTGGACGCCGCCGTCGCCGAGTGCGGCCACAGCGGCGTACGTCTCGCCGCCCATGGCAAACGTGTCGACCGAGTAGGCGCTGCCAAGGCTAAAGTCGTCCCCGTCGGTCGCGCGGCCGACCGCCACAAGGCTGCCGTCGGGGAGGATGCGGATCAGCTCGACGCCGCTGTCGCTCTGCGCCGCCACTATCGCGTACTTTTTGTTGTCCATGTCAAACGTGGCGAGGCCGATAGCGCCGCCGAGCGCGAGGGTGGCGTTGTCGGTCACCGTGCCGTTGGGTGCGAGCGTGCCGTCGCCCCCGATGCTGACGAGCTGGACGCCGGCCGGATTACCGAACGAGGGCACGATGGCATAGTGTTTGCCGCCCATCTCAAAGGCCTCGATGTCGTACGCGTCTTGCATGTGGCTAAAGCCATCGCCGCTGTTGTCCGCAAAGTCTCCGGCGGCGAGGGCCGTGCCGTCAGAGCTGATGTTGATCAGTTGTATTCCCGCGCCGCCGCCCACGATGGTGCGGTAGCTGTCGCCCATGGCAAAGGCGTCGATCGTCCTTATGCCACTAAGTGCGCTAAACCCGGTATCGCTGCCACTGTTCGAGGCCGCGGCCGTGAGGGCGCCGCCGGCCCCGATGCGGATCAGCTGGACGGCTTTGATTGTGCCGTCCGCCGCCACAACAGCGTACGCATTGCCGCCCATGGTAAAGACGTCTACGCCCGAGGCCCCACCCAGCGTGAAGTCGCCGCCGTTCACCGCCGAGGGGCCGGCCGAGACGGTGCCGTCGGGATTCACGCGTATCAGCTGGATGGCATCGCTGGCAGGCGCGGCCACGACGACGTACGTGCTACCGCCCACGTCGACCGAGGCGATGCCGTAAGCATTCTCAAGGTTGTAGACGGCGCCGTTGTCCGCCGAGCCGGCCGCCGCAAGCACAGGGCGTTGCTTGGTGTCGATCTTGATGTTCTTCGAGGCCCCGAGCGAGCCGGTCTGTCCGGGAGTAGGCAGCGTCGTGTTGGCGGCCGCCCCGCCAACGCTTGCAATGCTGCCGTTCACCGGGAACGACAGGGCGCTCGCGTTGGCGTATTCCAGGTCGGCGGCGCTGTCGCCGGGCTGCACGCCGTACCAGAACTCTAGCGTGCTCGTTCCGTCCCCGCCGCTGTACACGGCGCTCCTCGGCGGCGTTGTGTTGAGCGCCAGTACTGGATATCCCTCGACCGCGACCGGCGCGGTGAACCCGACTTGGACTGAGACGAGCTTGCCCGTGCCGTACGCGCCGTTCTTGTCCTTTGAGGCGACGAACGCTACGCCGGGCGGCGCCGCCGGATCCACGAGCCGCACCAGCTGCATGCCGTTCGACCACCTGGCGGCCACTGCAACGTACGTCTCGTCGCCTACCATGAACGAGACGGCCTCGTACGGGGTGTTGAGAGCGTCGAACCCGCGCTGGCGGAATTTTACCGAGTCGGCCGGCTCCATTGAGGCGCCGTCGCCGATGCGGATCATTTGGAGGCCCTCGTCGCGCGATACCACGACGGCGTACGTCTCGTTGCCGAACTCTAGCATTTCGACCTCGATGGGATAGGCAAGGTTGGTGAACCCGCCCTCGTTGTCGGTCGCCGAGCCGGCCGGCTCCATCGAGCCGTCGGCGCCGATGCGGATCATTTGGACGCCCTGGTCGTTCTGGCCCGCGACGAGGGCGTACCTGGTGCCGTCCATCTCGAACGTGGCCAAGCCGTGGGCGCCGGCAAGCTCGTCAAAGCCACTCGTCGGGTCGGTCCCCGAGTCGGTCGCCGAGCCGGCGTCCACAAAGGCGCCGTTTCCGGTGTTGATGCGGATCAGCTGGACGCCGTTCTCGTCCCAAGAGGCGGTGATTGCGTACGTCGTGCCGTTCAGATTGAACGCCTCAATGTCGTATATGCCGTACAGGTTGCCAAAGGTGCTTTCGTCGACCTTGGCCGCCGAGCCGTTGCCGACGAGGGTGCCGCCGCTTTCGATGCGGATCAGCTGGACGCCCCCGCCCGATCCTACGACGGCGTAGTGCTCGCTGCCGACTTTAAAGGCGTCGACCGATGTCGGGTTTTCGAGCATGTCAAAGTTGTCGACGCCGTTCATCGCGGTGTACCTGGCGTCGGTAAGGCGGCCGCCGGCCCCGATCTCGATCAGCTGGACGGCGTTGCCCCCGTTGGCCGCCACGATGGCGTACTTTGTGCCGCCCATGTCAAAGACGTCGATCCCGTCGGCTCCGCTCAGCTCAAAGCCGTTCTGGCCGTCGATCGCCGTGTGGGCCGGCACGAGGGTGCCGTTGGCGTGGACGCGTATAGTCTGGACGGCGCCGCTGCCCTCCGCGGCCACGACAGCGTACGTCTCGCCGTTCACGACGACCACGTCAACGTCGTTGGCCGTGACTAGGTTGTCAAATCCGCGCTTGCCGTCGGTCGCCGATCCAACCGCTACAAGGAGCGGAGGGGGGGGGGGCGGTAAGGGCATCCTGGCCGCCGCCTGCCTGCGCTAGCGCGTCGCCGGCCAGGGCCGGCGCCGCCGCGGCCACGGCCGCAGCCACCGCGGCAAGCGCCGCCGCCGCGGCAAGCGGCTTGCGCCAAGACGCCGGCTGGCTCCAACAGGCCTTCAACGGCGGCGCGCCGAACCGCCCATATCTAAAGATTATGGGCGGCCCTAAGCGAGGGCTCAGGCCCTAGCTTTTATGACGACTAGTGCGACCCGCCCCACGCCGCTTTCAGCCGTGCTAAGCGCCTGGACTGATATCTCTCGGCCCCGGGCCGCGCGGCCAGTAGGCCCCCGTGCTTGAAAATGTGCAATTGACGCCGTGTCGCCCTCCGATCCCTCGTGACCCGCCAGAGCTCTCGCCGCCCCGCCCCGGCAGGGTATTTATCGGGGCCGGCGGCAGGCGCGCCGCTTGAGCGAGCAAGAGTACAGGCACATTGTGCGCATAGTCGGCAACGACATACCCGGCGACAAAAAGCTGGTCGTCGGGCTCACGCAGGTGAGGGGGATAGGGTACAGCTTTGCCGTCGCCGTCCTGGACAAGCTCGGCATCGGCGCCGACATGAACGTCGGCCACCTCACCGACGGGCAGGTCAAGGAGATCGAGGGTATGATTACCGACCCGGCCGCCGCGGGGTTCCCCGCATGGTTCCTCAACAGGCGCAAGGACATCGAGACGGGCGGCGACAGGCACCTGCTCGCGTCCGACATTGAGTTTACCGTCCGCAACGACATTGAGCGCGAGCGCGCCGCCGGGAGCTGGAGGGGCTACCGCCACATGTTCGGCCTAAAGGTGCGCGGGCAGCGCACCAGGACGACGGGCCGCCGGGGCGGCGCCGTCGGCGTCGCAAAGGGCGGCAAGGTCATGCCCGCAAAGGGATCGGGCTCGCAGTCCAAGTAGGGGATGGCGGCGCATGGGCGACCCAAAGCTTCCAAGGAGGGCCTGGCGCAAGCCAAAGCGCCCGCTCAACTACGACCTAAAGATGGACGAGCTCAAGCTGCTCGGCCAGTTCGGCCTCAAGACAAAGAGGGAGCTGTGGAAGGCGAGGACCGAGCTGTCGAGGGTCCGCAACCAGGCGCGCTCGCTGCTCGCGCTCGGCCGCGAGGTGAGGGAAGAGCGCGAGCCCGTCCTGATGAAGTCACTTGCCAGGATCGGCCTGGTCGGGGACGGCTCGACGCTCGACGACGTGCTCAACCTGGACGTAAAGAACCTGCTCGGGAGGCGCCTCCAGACCGTCGTAATGAAAAAGCTCAACTTTAGGACCCCGTACCAGGCAAGGCAGGCCGTGGTGCACGGCCATGTCATGATCGGCGACCGCGTCGTGACGATACCGTCCTACACGGTCGACGTCGGCGAAGAGCAGTCGGTCAGGCTCCTTCCGGGCTCGCCGTACGCCGAGATGCTCGCAAAGGCCGCCGCCGAGTCCGACGCGGAGGGCGAGGGCGAAGAGGGCGAGGGCGAAGAGGGCGGCGGGCCGAGCACGGGCCCGTGACCGCAATGCCGGCAGCCGCAGAAAGAGGGGGCGCGGCGTTCCAGTGTGCTCGATAATCGGGTACATGGGGCCCGACATGGCCGCGCCGGTCCTGGTCAAGGGCCTGCGGCGCATGGAGTACCGCGGGTACGACAGCGTCGGCGTCGCGACAAAGTCGGCGCGCGGAATGCATCTCAGGAAGGGCGTCGGCAGGGTCGGCGAGGTCAGCGGCGCGCAACGCCTGGAGGAGATGGGCGGCAGGGTCGGGATAGGCCACACTAGGTGGGCGACGCACGGCGCCGTGACCGACGCCAACGCGCACCCGCACCTGAGCAGCTCGGGGGCCGTCGCCGTCGTCCACAACGGCACGGTCGACAACTTTGCCGAGCTAAAGGCCGAGCTGCTCGGCGACGGCTACACGTTCAAGAGCGAGACGGACACCGAGGTGATCTCGAACCTGCTGCAAAAGTGCCTCGGCGAGGCAGGCGGCTCGGCGAGGGGGGCCATGGTGCGCACGGTCGCGCGCCTGCGCGGCAGGTACGCGTTCGTCGCGCTGTTCGGCAACGGCACGCTCGCCGCCGCGCGGTTCCACCGCCCCCTCATAGTCGGCGTCGGGCGCGGCGCGGCGGGGGACGCCGACGGCGGGGCCGCGGCCGCCGCCGAGGGCCCCTACCTGCCGTCGAGCGACGTCATGGGGTTCATCGAGCAGACCGACGACGCCGTCTATGTCGACAACGGCCAGTTTGTCACGATCGACAGGTCGGGGATGCGGGCGTACACGTTCGAGGGGGCCGAGGCGTCGTACGCCGTCACAAAGGTGTCCAGGGAGTTCGCCGACGCGTACAAGGGCGACTACGCCCACTACACGCTCAAGGAGATATCCGAGCAGCCCGACACGATCGTGCGCGCCGGGAGCGGGGGGGCCGGCGCGGACCCCGGCGCGGCCGTCGCCGAGGCGGCCTCGCTGCTGCGCGCGTGCAGGGACGGCGGGCGCAGCGTGTACATTACGGGCAGCGGCACGAGCTACAACGCGGCCCTCGTGGCCCGCCACGTGCTCTCAAAGAGGGCGGGGCTGCGCGCCGAGCCGGTCATGTCGAGCGAGATGCCGCACTGGCCCGAGCCCGTCCCCGGCGAGTCCGTCCTCGTCGCGCTCTCGCAGAGCGGCGAGAGCGCCGACGTGATCGAGGCCGCCGAGGCGGCGCGCCGCGCCGGCGCAAGGGTCGTCTCGATCGTCAACCTGACGGCCTCGTCGCTCGCGCAGGAGTCGTCGGTCGTGATCGGCATGAACTGCGGCCCCGAGATCGGCGTGGCCGCCACGAAGAGCTTTACGTCGCAGCTGGCCGTCATCCACGGCCTGGCCGACGAGATCGCCGGCGGGGAGAGCGGCGGCGGCTTCGACTCGGCCGCCGCGGCCGCCGCCATATCCGACGTCCTCTCCGACCACGCCCGCATACGGGGGCTCGCCGCAAGGCTCAAGGACGTCTCGGACATTTACGTGCTCGGGAGGGGCGTGCACTACCCCATAGCGGCCGAGGCGGCCCTGAAGATCAAGGAGCTGACGTACATACACGCCGAGGGGATGGCCGGCGGCGAGCTAAAGCACGGCCCCCTCGCCCTCATCGACTCGTCGGTGTACGTCGTCGTGATCAACCCGGGCGACTCGACGTTCGACGACATGGTCACGGGGGCGAGGGAGATCAGGGCCCGCGGCGCCAAGATAATCGGCGTCTCGGACAAGGACAGCGATGTGTACGACCACTGGGTGCGCATACCGCGCATGGCCGACGAGTCGGCGTACCCCGCCGTCGAGATAGTCCCGCTCCAGCTCCTCGCGTACTACCTGGCGCTCGAGAGGGACACGGACCCCGACCACCCCAGAAACCTTGCAAAGTCGGTGACGGTAAAGTAGATGGGGGCATCCGCGGCAAGGCAGCGGCCCCGCCAGAAGCCTTGCAGGGCCGGCGGCGGCGGGGCGGCGGGGCGGCGGGGCGGGGCGGCTCAGCCGGCGCCGCCCGCGGCGCCGCGGCCCATCACCCGCCCGTACTCGAGCTCGATGGCGGCAAGCAGGTCGGGCGTGCCGGCGCCCGTCCTGAGCGCCGCCGCCACGAGGGCCCCGCCGGCCCCGGCCCCCTCCTTTGCGAACCCCCTCGAGTACGCCGCCAGCGGGGCCGCCGACGACGAGGCCAGGCCGGGGTCGACGGCGAGCACGGGGACCGACCCCGAGGACGCCTCGGCCACGGACCTGGCCATGGTCGCCGTGCGGTCGGCGGCCACGTACGCGGTCGTGCCCACGGCGGTGTTCGACGGGTCGTACCCCGACGCGCGCGCCAGGGCCAGCACGGCGGCCATCTGCGTGCCGCCGGCGAGCAGGACGGCGCGCGACTCGCTTGCCGCCCCGAGCATTCCGGCCACCGTCGGTATCATCGGGTCGCCGAGCTCGGCGGCCGCGGCGAACGCGTCGGCGCGGCGCCCCGGCAGGCCCGCCCGGCGCATCGCCTCGGACACGACGTGCTCCTTGAGGGCGACGGGGTTTTCGGGCATGCTCGAGCTGGTCGAGGCGGATCCCATGCCGAGGCCCCTCATCAGGGCAAGCGCCGTCGTCGTCCCACCCGGCACGGTCTCGCCGATGACGATGCAGTCTGCAAGGGATGCGAGGGTGCGCCCCACTATCCGCCCGTAGTCGACGGCGCGCAGCACGTCGGCCTCGTCCATGGCCGGCGCGGCGACAATGTTGCGGCCGGCCGGCAGGCCTGCCTCGATGTACGGCAGGCGGGGGGCGGCGGCGCAGCCGGCGCAGACCGCCACGTGCGGTATGCTCGCCGAGACGAGGGCGGCGCGGGTCAGGAGCGCCGGCGTCGGCTTGCCGTCGGGCGTCGCCGGCACGGCCGACGGGCCAGGCAGGGACGGGCAGTACCCGTAGTGGAGGAGCTCGGCGTCCGCAGGCGGCGTGAGGCGCATGGCCTCGGGGCCCGCCCCGGCGCACGATATGCCCGGTATCTCGCACGTGGCCGTGTACGATGCGACGAGCGCAAACAGGAACCTGCCGCGCCGGACGCGGCTGCAGAACCGCTCGGCCGCCGCGAGCGCCGGCGCCGGCGGGGCGGGGCCGCCGGCGTGCACCGAGACGCACGCGGGCACCGACGATGCGCGAGGAGGGGGCCCGGGGGGCGGCCCGCCAGCGGCGCCGCCCGGCGCGCCGCCCACCCTACCCGCCGCCCATGGCCGCGACGAACTCGTCCTCGGTGCGCGGCTGGAGGGCAAAGTTGGTGCGCCTCTCGCGGCCCAGCGTCGAGGTCGGCGAGGGGCCGTAGTCGTGGCCCGGGTACACGGCAAGCTCGCCGCCGAGCCGGCCGAGCACGCCGAACAGGCTCCTGTACAGGTCGCGCGCGCTGCCGCCCGGAAGGTCGATCCGGCCGCAGCCGCCCACGAACAGCGTGTCGCCCGTGATGACGGCGCCGTCGGGGGCGTGCGATGCGGCGACCAGGCAGATGCTGTCCTCCGAGTGGCCCGGCGTGTGGAGCACCCCGAGGGTCGCGCCGCCGATCTCGACTGCGTCGCCGCCGGAGACGGTCGAGTCGCCGCCGAGCGGCGAGGCCTCGTGCCGGACGATCTCGGCGCCCGTCTTGGCGGCGGCCTCCTCGTTTCCCGTGGTGTGGTCAAAGTGGTGGTGCGTGTTGACAATGTACCGCGGCCTGCAGCCGGACTCGTCGACGGCCCTGTACACCCGGTCGAGGTCCCACGAGGGGTCCACTATCGCGCACGTGCGGGTGCCGGGGTCGGCGACCACGTACGAAAAGTTGGCCATGTGCCCCACGGGCACCTGCACTATTCGCACCCCCGCCGGCGCGGCGCCCGGCCCGGCGCTCAGCCGAGCACCCCCCTCTCCGCCTCCGGGGGTATGCCGATCGGCTCGACATGCAGCGCGCCGGTCGAGGCCACGTGGGCCGAGAGGCCCGCCCGGGCCCTGTGGAACGTCACGGTCGCGTCGACGCGGGCGTGCGGCTGCCCGCCGGCGCCGCCCGCCGATGCCGCCGAATAGTCCAGGCCGGACGGCGAGTCGACGGCGATCGCATAGCATGTCCGGCCGTTGATCACCGAGATCGCCGACGCGAACGGCTCGGAGACAGGCCCCGACAGGCCCGTCCCGAACACGGCGTCGATGATCGCGTCAGGGTCGTCCGGCATGGCGGCCTCAAGGGCCGCGGCGGCCGCCACAAGGCCGCCGTCCGCCCCGACGACGGCGGTGCGCACCGACGGCATGCGGCCGAGCAGCGACCAGTTCCAAGAGCACTCTTCGGTCTTGATGCGCCCGCTCTTGCCGAGGAGCATGACGGCCGTCACCTCGGCGCGGCGCCCTGCCAGGTGCCTTGCAGCCACCAGGCCGTCGCCGCCGTTGTTGCCGGGGCCGGCAAGGACCAGTATTCGCCTGGCCGCGACGGACCCGCCCAGCCCCTCCGCCAGGCGCCGCGCCACGGCCGCCCCCGCGTTTTCCATCATGAACTTTTTCGGAAATCCCATGTCGTGGCCGGCGTTCTCAATCCGGTACATCTGGTCGATCGTGATCTCGCCGCCTGCTGGCGGCAAGGCGGCGGTGGTGGCAGCGGCGCTGGCGCCGCCATCCTCGACGCGGGCAGACATGCCCGTGCCCCGCTTGCCCGCGTAATTAAGCCTTGGGCGCAGGCGGCCGGCTAGAGGGGGAGAGGCTATGTGGCGCCGCGGCGGCTGCGGCGCCCCGCCGCAAGCGACAGGCGTATGCGGTGCGCCGCGTATGCGGGCGCCGCCACGTACATGCCGGCAATGGCGGCGATCGAGGCGATGCCGTACAGCATTACCGATCCCTCCGATCCGGCGTCGGCCAGCGGCATCAAGACCGAGAGGGTCGCCACCATGGGCGCAATGGCCAGCGCGACTGCCGCTCGGAACGCGGGGATTTCGCGCTCCAGGTCGGCCACGGCCGGCGAAAAGGCATAGTACGCGCCGCTAAACCCAGACATGAACGCCGCCCCAGAGCCGCTCCCGAGCAGCGCCTCGTCGCGCACTTCGCGGAGGGCCTGCACCTGCGGGGCCATCTCCGTCCCGTACGCGGCCGTGGCAACCAGACAGCCGCCGCCGGCGCCGTCGTCGTCGTCCTCGGCCGGCGTGGCGGCCCCGCCCATGTCCGCGTCCCCTGCCGCGTCTTCGCCGGAGGGCTCGGCGTCGTCCCTTGCCTCGGGCCCGTCCGCGGCCGCCTGCGCATCCTCGCCGTCGGCCGCCGAGGCCTCGCCGCCGTCGGGCCCGTCCTCCGGCGCCTCGGGCGCCGCAGGCTCCGGCGCCTCGGGCGCCGCATCGCCGTCCCCTAACGCCGCGGCCCCCGTGCCGTCGTCCATGTCCTGCCCCGCCGCCAGCGCCCCGTACTGCTCTACGCATCCCTCAGCAAGGCCGACCGCAGCGCAGATCGTCCCGTACTCTTCCGCATGGGTGTCCTCGAACCAGGCGCGGTACGACTCGTCGTTGGCGTAGCGCTCGACGTACGAGAGCGGATCCTTGAGAGGGTCGACAAAGGGCGCAACCCCCGCCGCGGCGGCATCGCCGCCGTCCGGCGCCTGCGCCCCGCCGTACATGGCAAAGACGCGCTCGCCGGAGCACGAGTCGCCGGTCTGGACGGTCTTTGAAATGCTCTGCACGGTGCGCCCGTCGACGGCAAGCGCCCTTATCGACAAGAGGCCCTCTACGTACCCGGCCTCGAATACCGTCCTGCCCTCCAGGTCCTGGTCGGCGGCCGCCTTTGCCGATATCCTGCCCTGGGCCGACATCACCTGCACGTCGTACTCCACGCCCTCGGAGACGACAATCCGCGTGTACCCCTCGTCGCAGTCCCAGCTTACAGAGTACACGACCGCGTCAATGGCCGCTGCGCCGGACGCAAGGCTGCCGCCGCCGCCCCCGCCGCCTCCGCCTCCGCCTCCGCCTCCCCCGCCCCCGGGGAAGAACTGCGGCGACGGCGCGACGGCCACGGGCCGGGGCGCCTCCACGGCCCCGCCGGGCGCCGCGAGCAGGTTGGCCGTATTGGTCTGCGACGGCAGGGCGGTGAGCGTGGCGAGCAGGCGCTGCACCGCATCGCGCGAAGAGAGGACGTCGATTCCCAGGTCGAGGCTCGCCGGCGTGCCCTGGCCGCCGCCGGAGGGCGCCGCCGCAATGGTCAGGCCGTACCGCATGCCGGACGCGGTGCCGGCCGGAACGTCAAGTGCAAGGTCGAACATGGCCGAGCCGCCGCCGTAGGTGCGGAGCACCGACGCGTCGGCCACAAAGTCGGCCGCCGTCGTGCAGGCGCCGTCGTCCTGCACCGTACTGGCGCCGGGCGAAGCGGCCTCTTGGCAGGCCTCGCCGTCGCCGTCAAAGCCGGTGGCCGCCGCTATGGACACGTCCAGGGGCGATGCCGGACTGATGCGGCATACAATGCTGATCGAGGCGGTGCGGCCCTCCTGCACTCCCACTTCGGATCCGCCGGCCGCAATGCAGGCCGCCGACTGGGCCTCGGCCGCAGGCAGCAGCGCATCGGCGCCTTCGCCCGCGCCATGGCCGGGCTGGCCGGCCCAGGGCGCAACGGCGGCAGCGGTGGCCGACAGCGCAACGGCCAGAACCGCCGCGGCAAGGGCGCCCGCGCCCCTAGCCGCCCGCGCGCGCCCCGCCATAACTAGCGGAGCGCCGATCGAGGGGCCTAATATAGGATCCAGCTGGCGGCCGAGGGCCAGATCGCGCGGCAGGGGGCTGATGCGCAGGCAGGCGGCGGCGCTAGCGGGAATTCTTCCCGGCGCCGGCGGCCGGCGCCGGCATGATCGTCCCGTCGCCGTCGCACGAGCCGCGGATGCAGTCGGTTCCGACCGGCCTTACAGGGGAGAGGCGCACCGTCCCGGCCGGCGCCGCCCTTCCGTCCTGCGCGGCGCGGGCCCTTGCGGCCACCGCGCCCGAGTGCCGGCCGCACGCCACCCCGACCATGTACTCGCCGTCGCCGGCGACGATCGAGACGACAAACTCGGGCGGGCTCGGGCACTGCCGGCCTCCCGTCCTGATCGAGCACCTGTCCGGAAGCACGGGGCGCGGCGGCGCGGCGGCGATATAATCATTGGGCGCCGGCGGCCTCCGCAAAGTCCCAGCCGAGCCGGCGCGGCGGGCCCGGCCTGCCCGCTACCGAGCCCCGCTCCCTGCCCCTCGCGTGGTCTAGCAGGCCGGCGCGGCGCATCTCGGCGACCACCCGTGCCGAGTAGGCGGGGGCCCCGGTGGCGCCGGGCGAGTTGTAGTTTACGACATGGAACGACGACTCGCCGGCGAGCTCGATCACGTCCGGCACGAACCGGCCGTCGGGCGAGACGACGGGCGTCCTGATCCCCGCCGTCCCGCGCGACGCGAAAAAGGACGGCCGCACCGACGGGATGAACCGCCGCACGCGCGAGACCATCGCTGACTTTGAGATCGAGCTGAGCAGCTCGCCGGACACGAGCGACAGGAACGACGGGCTCGAAAGGAGCCTCCTGACCGCCCGCGACGAGAGGGCGCCGAGGGCCGCGGCCGCGGCGGCCGGCCCGACGGCCGACGAGCCGTACGAGTCGGGCGCGGGGACGGGCACGGCGTTGGGCCCGATCTCGGCGCGGCCGTCCGCCCTCCTTATCCAGTGGGGATCGAGGAACGGAAACTCGGGGCGGCGCGCGACCGAGTACACGTTCGTGCTGACCAGCCCCGAATGGGCGGGCCCCGCCGTCCAGTACTCGCCGCGAAAGTGGAGCGCCGCGTACTCTTCGGCCAGGCCGAACCCCTGGGCTACTGCGAGCGACCTGCCGCCGGCGCAGTTGACGACGACGCCTGCCTGCACCTCGCCGGCGCCGGCGGCATCGGCGCCGGCCGCCGCGACGGGCAGCCGCCCGGAAGAGGCGGCGCCGCCCGGAGGAGGCAGCGCCGCCCGCCCCGTCATGAACTCGACCCCGTTGGCCGCGGCCGCATCGCGCACGGCCCGCGTCAGGGCCGCATAGTCCGTCGATGCGTCGCGCATGCACCTCAGGGCCGAGTGGCACCTCACGTTGGGCTCGAGCCGCGACACGCCGCGCCCGTCGAGCAGCTCGACCGAGCCTTCGGGCATGCCGTTGCGCGCGGCCCACCGCTCGTACCGGCCGAGCGCGGCCGCCTGCCGCCCGTCGGTCGCCACCTCGATCGTGCCCACCGGCGACCACGGTATGCCGCGCTCGCGGCACAGCGACCGCCACATGCCGCGCGAGACGAGCGCGGCGCGGGCCAGCACGGCCTTTGTGTCGGGGTTGAGGTAGAACGGCGAGTGGACCACCCCCGTGTTCCGCCCGCTCGTGTGCATTGCCACGTCGGCCTCGCGCTCAATGACGCAGATGCGCGCGTCGTACAGCTCGCTCAGCCAGTACGACACGGACGTGCCCAGGACGCCGCCGCCGATGATCGCCGCATCGTACCGCCCCGCCACGGCCCCGCGCCATACGCGGCGATCTAATTAACCGGCCGGCGGCGCGGATGGGAGGGGGCGGGAGGGGCGGGGGCGCCCCGCGCCCCGCATAAGAGTGGCGCCGGGAGGGAGATTCGAACTCCCGTTCCCGTTAGGGAACGCGCTGTGCGGCCGCACTCGGCTTCCAGGCGCGCGCCATACCAGGCTAGGCGACCCCGGCACAGGCCGCCTGCGGGGCCCCCGCATATAACATGTTTGGGTTTCCGCCCCGCCGCGCATGCCCCCAGGTGGCGGCCGGCGGCCGAAACTGTGCCGCCCGGCGCTCCCCGGGCCGCCGCGCCAGCCCTGCCCGTCCGTACGGCCGAGCTGCCCGCCGAACCAGGGCCTCCGCCCGCCCGGCATGTCCGGCCCCCTGCAGGTAGCGCCGCAGTGCGCGCCGCGCCCGGCCTGGGCACCGAGCGCGCCGCACGAGGCGTGCCGTGCGGCCAAGCGGCCTGCATGCCTGCCGCCGGCGCCGGCGGGCATTGGCCGCAGGCGGCGCGCGCACGGGGCGCCGATCAGCAGTTGAACAGGTTGATGTGCGCGTTCTTGCAGATTGTGTTGTAGAATGCAAACCCAAAGACGACCGCGGCAAAGAACGCCAGCGGTCCGACTATGAACACCTTTGTCTTCAGGCCCATGGGGGAAGTGGGCGTTGGCGTTCATATAAAACGTCGCGAAAAGCCCCCGGGCGGCGCCGGCGGCAGGGAGTGGCGGGGAAGGCGGCATTCCGGCGCCGGCGCAGGAGGTAGGGCGGCCAGGGGGCGCCAGGGGGCGCCAGGGGGCGCCAGGCGGTCGGCCGCGGCCACGCGCACTTTGCCTGCTCGGCGCGATTCCACTCCCTGCGGCCAGGGGGCGTCAGGCGGCCGGCCGCGGCCATCCAAGCCCCAAGCGGGGCGAGGCGGCAGCCAGCGCCAGCGCCACCGCGGCGGCTAGCACGATTGCGGCGACGGCGCCGAACTCGGGCACCACCGCGCCGTCGACGACCTCGACGATCACCAGGTCCGGCGGCGCCGACTCGAACCCCTGCCGCAGCGTAATGCGGTACGAGCCGTCGCCGGCCCACTCGCCGCCGGACGCGTCGATCCTCGCCTCGAACGAGCCGTCCGCCTGCGAGGCGATGCGCGCATCGAGTATGGGCGACCCGTCGGGCGCCTCTGCGCGCACCTCTATGGGCACCTTTGGGTGGTCCGTCCTGCCGGCGATGACGACGACGGCCGGCGAGCCGTCGCCGGACGTCTCGACATCTGCGCGCTCGACGAGAGTCCACGCCACGTCGAGGAGGCGCGCCGAGCCGTACGCCCCGGCCGGCAGCGGCACCGGCGCGCCGGCAAACTCGGCCGGCGCGACGATGCGCCCGCCGGAGACGCGCAGGGGGTACTCGTCCAGGTACCTGGTTCCCGGCTGGCCGACCGCCAGCGCGTACGCCCCGTCCGCCGGGCGCGGCTCGCCCCACGCCGCGCCGCCGACGGGCAGCTCGAGGACCACGGCCCCGGACGCGTCGGGCATCGCCTCGCTTGCCGCCACCACTGTGCCGCCGCCCGGCGCCGCAACGGTCGCCTGGACGGCAATGCCCGGAATGTCGGTCGCGCCCACCACGACGATCGACTGCCTAGCATCCCCGTCCTCGGCCAGGACCACGGCGTCGATGATCTTCCACCTCTCGCCGACGCTCATGACGCGCGCGGCGGGGCCGGCATCCGCGCCGCCCGCCATGCCGTCGGCAGCGGCGGCAGCGGCGGCGGGCGGGCGGGCGGCCTCGACGGCGCCGTCCCGCACGCGGACCATTGCAACGTCGACGAACTGCGAGCCCTCTCCCCCCTGCGTTACGGCGACCGCGTACTCCCCGTCGCCCGACCAGAACGGCCCCTTAATCGGCATGCGCACCTCGAACCGCCCGTCGGCGCCCGGCTCGACCCGGATCGGCGGCGCTGCCGACCCGTCGGGCGCCTCGGCCGCGACGGACAGGGGGCCCGACCTGTCAAAGGTCCTCCCCGACACGACGATCTCGGCGTACCGGCCCCCCGGCCCGCCCGCCGGCGCCTCAGCCCGCACCTCTTCGACCACGGCGTACTCGAGCGCCACGAGCTGCGCGCCGCCGTACTCGGCGGCGATGGCCTCCGGCAGGCCGGCGCCGGCCAGCCTCGGCTGCGCGCCCACCGCCCCGCCGTCCACCGCCAGGTCGAGCAGGTCGGCGTAGTAAACGGCCCCCGTGGAGCCGTCCCGCTGCTCGACCCTTGCCGAGTACGTGCCGCTGCCGGACCAGGCATCCCCGGCCGCGGGAATCACGGCGAGGAACCTCCCTGTGGCCCCGTCGGGCATGACGGTCGAGCTGTGCGCCGCGCGGCCCTGCGGGCCGTCCACGCGCACCGAGACGGGCACGCCGGGCAGGTCGGTCGAGCCGGCGATCACGACGCGCTGCTCGAGTCCGCCCCGGCCGGCGACCGCGACGGCATCGATGATCTCCCACCGCTTTGCCAGCTGGGCCTGCGCGGCGCCCCCGTGCCCGGCGCCGCCCTCGCCGCGGGGATCGGCCGCGGCGGCGACCGCCGAGGCGGCGACCGCAAGCGAGCCGTCGAATATGTCGACAAGGAGCAGGTCTGGGGGCGCGGGGTCGGGGTCGCCCGGAGGGTCGGCGCTCACCGTAATCCTGTACGTCCCGTCCTGCGCCCACCCGCTCCCGTCAGTTTCCAGCTGGACGTCGAACGCCCCGGACGGGCCGTCCGCATCGGCCGCAATAGCGGCCAGTTCGAGGCCGGTCGGCGCCACGACCCGCACGAAGACCGAGTCCCGGCCGGGCGGCGCGCTCCCGGACAGCCGCACGACGTCGCCGCCGGCGGCGCCGCCGTCGGGCGCGACCGAGACTGTCCGGATCAGCGACCACGCCAGGTTGTTCACCTGCGGATCGGCGTACCCGGCCGCCGCCGGCCCCAGCTCCGCGCCGGACAGCTCGGCGTTTGGCAGGACCAGGCCGCCGGACATTGCAACGGGGACAATGTCCACGTACGGCCGCATCCCGGCCGTCCCCTGGTACAGCGTTATCGTGTACAGGCCGTCGCCCGCCCACCCCGGCCCGCCCGTCGGCACCTCGGCCAGGAACGAGCCGCCCTCGCCGGCCGTGAGCCTGTCCAGTATCGAGCCGTCGGGGGCGCGCGCCGTGACGAGGATCGGCTCGCCCGGCCGGTCGGTCGTCCCGGCTATCACGACCAGGCCGTCCCTGCCGTCCGCGTCCGAGCCGGCCGTGACGACCGCATCGACGATCTCCCACCGCATGCCGATCACCTCGGCGGCGGCATCCTGCCCGCCGCCCGCGGCGGCGTGCGCCGTTCCGGCCCACGGCAGGCCGGCGGCCGAAAGCGATGCCGCAAGGATCGCCGCCGCCGCAACGGCCGTCAAGAGCGCGCCGGACAACGGGGCACGGCGGGCGGGCAAATATTTAAGAAGTTGTCAGCGCCGGGATCCATGGCCCGCGGCGGGCCGCGCCGCGGGAGAGGCGGGCGCCGGCGGCCGGCCCTGGCGCCCCTGCCACATCCCCCCCCCAGCCGGCGCGCAGGCCGCCGGGAGGGCGGCCCGCCGCAGTGCAAGGAACGGGCGGGCGGCCCGCAAGGAGCGGGCGGCCCCGCCCGCTGGCGGGCACAAAAAGGCCGTCGTCAAGTTAATACGAGACCCCGCGCGGGGCATGGCGTGGACAAGTTCGACGTGCACGACATGAAGATACTCGACGAGCTTGTCAGGGACGGGACCGCCCCGGTCCCCGGCCTGGCCAAAAAGCTCGGCGTCAACGAGTCGTTCGTGTACAGCAGGGTCCGGCGTCTCAGGAAAAAGGGCATACTCAGGCGCCATACCGTGACCGTCGACGACGAAAAGCTCGGGATCGGCGTCAAGGCGCTGGTCGGCATCAACCGCAGGCCGGAGCTCAAGGAGGAGATCCACGCCAGCCTCATGGCCATGCCCGAGGTCCAGTTCGTCTCCGAGGTCATGGGACGCTTTGACATAATGGTCGGCATCGTGGCCGGCGACCACGAGGCGCTCCACCCCGTCCTCACGGACAAGATAGGCAGGATAGACGGCGTCGAGGGCACCGAGACGTTCGTAGAGCTCCAGAGAATGGACAAGGACGCGTCGTTTGCAGGCATGTTCGAGGCCGGAATGCTCAGTCCGGGGCCGCCCGACACGGCGCCAAAAAAGAGGCGCCGGTCGAGGGCCGCCAAGGGCAAGGGCTCGGGGGGATCCCGCGGCCGCGGCGGCGCAGCAGCGCAGGGCGGCCGCAAGTAACCTCGAGTGCGGGGGCTCCGGGAGGAGGGCTCCTCGTGCGAGGGCCCCGACGACGATGGCGGCGGAGCCGCGAGTAACCTTGAGGGCGGGGGCTCCGGGGGATCCCGCGGCGCGGCCGCGCTAGGCGAACTTTGAGTCCCACCGGCCCTCGCTTATCTCGGCGGTGATCTCCTTGGGCGTCCTGCCCTCGATCTTGAGGCCGAGCGCGAGGCACGTGCCGACGATCATCTTCGAGGCCGACTTTAGCGAGCTCGTGTACGACGACTCGAGCTTTGTGCGGGCGACCCTTACGATTGCGTCCATGTCGACCTCGCCGGCCCAGGCGGTCCCCGACGCGCCGGACCCCTTTTGTATGCCGGCCTCCTTGAGGAGCAGGGCGGCGACCGACGGGACGCCGATCTCGACCTCCCACTTTTTCGTGCCCGTGTCGACCGAGACCGTCACGGGCACCTTCATGCCCTCAAAGTCGGACGTCTTTTCGTTGATCGCGTTGATGACCTCCATGATGTTGACGCCGAGCGGCCCCATCGCGGGCCCCAGCGGCGGCCCCGCGGATGCCTTGCCCCCCGTGACGAGGGCGGACACCTTTTGGACATCGGCCATGGGCGGCGGCCCGGATCCGAAAATTTAACCCTTTGGCAGGGCGCCGGGGCGTGGGCGGGGGCGGGGGCTCTAGGGCGCCGCCGGATACGCGCGAGCTTGGAGGCAGGGCGTCAACGGGCGCGGCGCGGCGCCGCTAGCGGGGGCATGTCCCGCCGCCGCGCCGAGCGGCCGGCGCCACAGGGCAGCCCTGCCCGCGCCCGCGTGCCGCAGCCTGCGCTACGCTGCCCCGAATGGGCGGATCGGCGGGGCAGGGGCGCGGCGGAACCAGTGCAATACATGCTACTGCATGCGGCGGCGCCCGCGCGGCGATCCGGGCCGAGCCGGCGCGCCGGCGCGCCCGCAGCGAAGGTAGGGGACGGCGCGGCCAGGGGCGGGCTGCGCCCAGCACATCCGCGGCTGCGGCGGGAGGGCGGGGGCGCGAGTACGGCGTGGCCCGGTCGGCGCTCGTCCAGGATCAAAGCCCCGCGGGGCGCGCACGGCCGCCGCCTTCCAAGCACATAGGCAAGGGCGGCATGCATCCCGCAGCGCCGTGGGCGGGGCCGCGTGCGCGCTGCGCAGCAGCCATCCGCAGTCTGCACGTTCAGGCTCCCGCAAGCCTGCGCAGGGCTCGGGGCAGCAAGGGGCGGCCCGGCGCAAAGCTGCCAGACCCGAACGTGCATTCTCACGGACAGCCGCCGATTCGGGCCCAATTCTAGGCTTTCTTGCGAGGCGCCCAATGGTCTTCACCGCGGCCCGAGAACTGGATCCGCCTGCCGATTTTTAAACACTTAAATAATAACGCGCGGCGGTTCCAACATGAGCGGAGACATGCCAGACTGGGCCGAGCGCAACTCGACGCCGATGAGGCCCGAGGAGATCGCCGGCTTCAAGTACCTAGAAGAGATGTCCAGTGAAGAGGCCGCGCAGTACGGCGGCGAGTGGATCGCGGTGTGGGGGAGCAAGGTTGTCGCGCACGGCAAGGATCCGGGCGCTGTGTTCGACGAAGCGCGCAGGGCTGGCGCAAAGTCGCCCATCGTCAGCTGCATATACGGAAGCCCGGCCGAGGTGCCGTACTTTTACACGGGATCATGAGACATCCTGCCATACCCTACGACAAGTGGATGCGGCTCGCCTATCGCACCATTTACATAAACGACAGCGGGTAGCGAGGTACTATTACCACAAATGTGCCCATACTCATGATCCGCGCAAGGGTTGCGGGCCCGCAAGCACAAACAGGCCCCAATCACGAGATCATAAACCAAGGGATGATCGACACGGGCGCAGTAACGTCAATGATACCGCTATGGGCCGCCAACAGGCTACGCCTAAGCCTTGACGAAGGATCAAAGAGGCGGATGGTCAGCGTGTCCGGATGGTTTGATGCGTACCAGACAGTGATCGGATTAGACGTATCTTACAACGGCAAGTGGGTCGAAGTAGGAGATATCGACACAGTTGTTCCGGATACAAAAATGTCAAGGGATCCTGCGCACCGCCAGCCGTTCCTGCTCGGTCGCGGCGGCTTTTTGGAAAAATTTCAAATGTTTATGGACGAGGCGGAAAAAGAGGTGTGGTTGCGCAAGCGCGTCGGCTGATGTCGAAGGGGGGCCGGGCGGGTGCACGGGCGCGCGGCCCCATGCGGAACCGGGCGACGGGGCGCCGCCAGGCGCCGGCTCTACCGCATGCAATGCGCGGAAGCATTATGAAAACGGTGGGCGCGATCACGCAAGGCGTGGAAAAATGCTACGAGCGGGGCAGGGAAGCGCGGGCGGCGCGACAAGGCCGGGCGAGCAGGAGGATGCCCGTTGCAAGGCAGGGCGGCCCGCCGGCGCCTGCCGGCGCGTGGGCATGCAGCGGGCCTGCGAGATGCGCGCGGCGCCGGCGCATCCTGCCGGCGCGCCACGCATAAAAGGGGAAGCCCACCAAGGGTTCTTTGTAATCCGCGGTGGGCGGCCCGGCCGCCCCGCCTCTCCGCCCGCCAGGATCGCCCGATCCGGGGGCTTCGCTGGCCGTGCATGCCGCGCCCGCCTGCCGATTTCGGCCTCATTGCAGCCGGACGGTCGATCTTGGGGCGCCGCCGGGGCGCCTCCGGGCGCCCTTGGCGCCCGGCGGCGCGGGGGCCGTCCTGCGCGGCGCCCTGTCCTGCTGCGGGCGCAGCCCCTATGTCCGGCGGCGAAGCCTGTGGACGGCGGCGTTCTGCGCCAGTGTCATCGCGGCGTTGGGCCGCTCTATGTCGATTCCGGCGGCCTGGGCGGGTGTGATCCCGCCGAGCCCGCCGTGCAGGCGTACGAAGTTGTGGAACACGCGCAGCCCGCGCAGCATCGCCGAGTCGATGCTCTTGAGCCCCCTCGCGGCCCTGGTGCGCGCCCTGATCCAGCCGTTGAAGCGCTCCATCAGATTGTTGTTGTAGTCGGTGTCGGTCGCGTGTATTGTCTGGATGTGGAACGTGGGGCGATGCATGAAGTTCCTGGCGCGGTACAGGTCGTGCCACGCCCTGTGGAAGTTGGCCGCCTTGTCGGAAACGAGGATGGCCGGCGCGTCCATGGACGCCAGGGCCGCGGCGTGCTCAAAGAGCGGCTTGACGTCGGACGTTCCCTTGTGCTCCGCCGTCTGCAGCGCAAGGACGTAGCGCGTGAGGTCGTCGATCATCCAGAACGCGTACTGCTCCCTGCCCCGTATGCCGTAGTACATCTCGTCGGTCCTCCACATGTCGGAGACGCGCGGGGTGAGGACGCTGTCTGCGTACTCCTCGATCAGGCCGATCTCGGACTCTGCCCAGTTGAGTATCGTCTTGTGGCACACCTTGATCGAGGCGAACTCTTCGAGCCACAGCGCAACCGCCGGCAGCGACATTCCCGCCAGCCACATGTGGACGGCCTGCGTCACGATCTCGGGGCTCGCCTTGAGGCGGGCGAACCCCACGTTCCCCGAGAACGTCTTGCCGCACGAGCCGCACTTGTACCTCCGGGTGTCGTAGTTCTGGTTGTGGCGGGTCCCGTGCCCGGTGACCGGCCCGCCGCCGCAGAGCGCGCACGAGGACGGGTCGAACTTGGCTATTCGGAGCGCCGCCCCGCCGGGCGCCGCCGCCGCCGTCCCGCCCCACTGCCACACGGCACGGTCCGCGCCCCTCTCCCCCTCCTCGTCGCCGGCCATGCACCGGTACGCCGCGTACGCCGACCTGGCCGCGCCCGTCTTCCCGCTAGCCTCTTCCGCCCCGCGGCTAGCCTCCGCCGCCCCCCTGAACATTGCCGCGACGACCGAATCCTCGACAAAGTTTGCCTCGGCTTCCTTCTCGGTGTCCTCCTTGTGCGCCAGGGAGAGCGCGGCGTGGATGTGCTTGCAGAGGACCCGGCCGCCCCTGTTCTTGTGGTCGGGGCAGGTGCACGACGACCCCACGCCGGGCAGGATCAGCACGTTGTAGATCCGGTCTCGCTTGGCCGCCGGGGCGCGCTTGCCCGTGTTGGCCGGAGTGACCTGGAACTGGAACTCGTCGAGGCGCTTGACGTGCCCCCCTTCTTCAAGGAGCTTGCCCGCGGCGGACCGCTTGGCGTTTTCCATGGCGACGGGCACCATGTCCACGATGTCGAGCAGGGTCTGGAGCATGTCCACTTCCGTGTCGGCATCGCCCGGCGGCGGGATGGCGAGCCAGGGGTGTCCCGTGCCGCCCTCGGCGAACGGGTCGGCGAACGGGTCGGCGAACGGGTCGGCGAACGGGTCGGCGAACGGGTCGGCGAACGGGTCGGCGAACGGGTCGGCGAACGGGTCGGCGAACGTATCCGCCGCTAGACCAGCATGCCGGTCGACCCCCGCCGCATCGCCACTGTAGCAAACGCCCGCGACCAACGGCGCGCGTCTCCAAAGGGGGGTTATAAATCTACTGAGTTTTATGTGCTTATAAAGGAATTTTGAGGCCAGTGAGCATGGGACGGTGGCGCAAGGACACCAAAGAGTTCACCGTGGGCCTCGGCTACTATGAGGGGCGGGGCTACCAGAGCACCATCCCAAAGCCAGTCGTCGACCTGTTGGGCCTCACCGACCGCATCACCTTCAAAGTGTCGGGCAAAAGCGTCCGGATACTGCCCAGTACCGGCTAGGCGACCCGCACACCGGCTTCGGACGGCCGTGGGCGGGTGTCGAAGGCCCGCCAGCCCCCCTCGACCCCCCCTCAAGCGACCCACCGCGGATTACAAAGAACCCCCACCAAGGGCGCACATGGCGCGGACGCGGCGGGTCGGCCCGACCGCCGCCGAGATAGGAGCCATGTTCGACACGGTCCCGGCGGCCGACCTCAAAAAGTTCGTGACGGCCGAGCTGCGCAGGGACCCCGACATGCTGGGCAGGTTTGCCGCGGCAGCCGCCAAGGGCCTCAAAAAAAAGAAGCAGGTCGACTACAGGGCGGCGACGCAAAGGCTGATCAACAGGGCCAAGGGGGCCAGGGGCTACATCGACCACAACAGCTCCTACGTCAGCTTTGCCAGCGTCATGAAGGACGCAAGGGCCAGCGAGAGGATCGGCGACCACGCCGAGGCGGCCCGCATCTACGCCGGGATATACGAGGCGATCACGGACAGCCTCGAGGACGTGGTCAGCGTGGACGGCCGCTTTCGCGGCCAGTCGTCCCGGTGCATCGGCAGGATCGGCGCGTGCGCAAAGGCGTCGCACAGCACGGACGGCCGCAGGACCATACTGTCGTACCTGCTCCGCATGTGGCTCGCCGATGCCTACGGGTACCAGCACGCCGAGTTCCAAAAGGCCATGCACGAGGGGCTCGCTGAGCCCGGCGACGCCCGCCACCTGACCGGCCTGCTTATCGCGGGGGTGCAGGTCGCCGGCAGCATGGACGACTGGATCGGCGAGGAGGGGGCAAGGGACCTGAAAAGGCGGCGGCGCAGGCTGCGCAGCACCCTGGCCAAGCATGCAAGGGGCGGGCGCGGGTGCGACTGGGAGGACTGACGCGCGGCATCGGCGGCGGCCGCCGCCCGGCCGGCGCCCCTGCGCCCGAGTGCGGAGGAGGCCGAGCGGGCGCATGAGGACCTACGGCGTGCAGGCGGCGAGTGCGACGGAGGCGCAGATAGTCGAGGCCCTGCACGACGCATCCATATGGGCCGGCGTGTCCCGCATCGCATTCAACGTCGGCGCCGCGGCCGACGGCGTCCTGGCAAGCACCGAGGTGACGTACGGCAAGGGGCGGGGCGCCGGCGCCGGCGACAGGCTGTCGCTTGTCGCGTGCACGGCCGGCCCCGGCGGCGGGTTCATGGGGCGGGGAAGTATGTGGGGCACGCGCGACATTGGCAAGGCGGCGCGGGCCGTGTCAGACTGCCTCGCGCGCGGGATGATAGGGTACGGAAGCCTCGAGTTCTTGAGCGCGGGGAGAGCCCAGTTGCGCAGGGCTGCGCTGGACGCGCAGCACGTGATACAACACGTCGGGGGGTGGTATAGGGCCTCAGGCAATCAAGATCCGCTTCGGGATCGGCGGCTTGGCGCCAGCGGCGGCGGCGGCATGCGCCTAGAAAGCCTGGCCGGAGTTGCCGCGTTTCGCGGCGCTTTCCCGCTACCTCGCGCGGGCCACAGTGCCCCCGAGTGTGCGGTTGCGGCACTGCCGGTTCCTTTCGGGGGAGAAGAGCGCGGGCGGCATGCGCGGTCCCTCGCGCAGTCCCGTCAGCCTCGCCGCGCGGCCCTACTCTCCAACCAGGTGCAGCCGGGGATTCCGGTACAAAAAGTTGGCCATCTTCATCCTGTACCGGACGGTCCTGAGGTGATCCGAGACGGCCCAGCGGAAGTCGTCGAACCGCGGATAGTAGTAGTACTGCGCCACCGCCTTCTTTAGTATGTTCCAGCACTCCTCGACGACGTTCAGGTACGGCGAGCCGCGCGGCAAAAAGATCACCTGTATGTCCCTCCCCGGGTTGGCCAGGCGGTACTCGCGCAGGAACTCTTTCACCACCTTGGCCTGGTGGGCGGACATCCGGTCCATGATTATGGCGACCTTGCCGTACTCGGCCCCGATGCGCTTGAGCGAGTCGATCAGGGCGTACGAGTCGGCGAACGCGTACTCTTGGAAGCGGTGGGTGCAGTCCTCGAAGTAGTAGCCGAACAGGACAATCCGATCGCGCGACCCCGTGTACAGCTGCGCCAGCCTCTTGCCCTTCTCGATCCACATGCGGCCCGTCGCCTTGTCGCGCACCATAAAGCACTCGTCGAACGAGCATATGGCGTAGCCGGCATCGCGCAACTTTTTGAGCCGCACCTCCAGGCGCCGCTGCCACGCCCTGACAGCGGCGCAGCCGGCATGGTTGATGTGGATCGCCGAGAGCTTTTTGGACGCAAGGTTGTGCTTGGACATGATGGTGTACATGTGCCCCACGCTGTACATCTTGCCGAACATGCTGAATATGGTCGCGCACAGGATGGGCGCGGTGATCGCGCCCTTGGGCCTGATCCTTGCGCGCGGGCAGCCGCGGGCATGCCGCGGGCCGCGCGGCGGCAGCTTGAGGTTGCGGCAGCACTTGCACTTGCACGCCTTTCCGGGCGCGCACTTGCACTTGTTCGGCTTCACGCACCCGCCACTGCCGCTGCACCTGCACTTGGCCGGCACGGGCGCCTTGCGGCGGGGCCTTTTTTTGCCGGCCTCCCTGGCCTCCAAGTCGTCCTTGCACGCCCTGCACTTGTCGGCCGCTTCCTCAAGGGATCCCTGGACTCCGCCCGACTCCTGGGCCGCCTTGATTGCCCGGTCCACATCCTCGTTGGACACGGCCGGCTTGCGCCCCTGGCCGCCGCGCGCCCTGAGGCCCTCCACGCCCTCTTCGTCGTACCAGTGATCCCACGTCCGGAGGGTGCGGGTGGCGACCGAGAACATTGTCGCTATGTCTTCCTGGCTAATGTCCCTGCGGGGCTTTGCCTGCTCTCTCTTCTCGGCCCTGACGGCGTACACCCTGACTATGTGCGGCTTGAACCGGTCTTTGTCTACGGCCTTGTCCAGATCGGCGAACTTTGCAGGCTCCTTGCCCATGCCCTAGGTGTCCGCTCGGCGGTTTAATCTGGCGGGTGAGCTAAAATTGACCCACGGGCCAGAGGATCTTGATAACCTGAGGGCCTATACGTCCTCGGCAAGACGCTAGGCTACGGGGGGATCATGCTCGCGCCCGCCTCAATGTCGGGCAGGTTCGTCGCGCCGCAGTCGCTCTACGTCGGCCCCCTCGGGGCGTGGACGGTGTCGCGCATGCACCCGTGCAGGTTTCCCATGCGCCCCAGCCTCGGCGCGGCGGCGCGGCCGGCAGCCGGCACGCCTGGCGCTCCCGGGGAGAATGGGGGCAAGGCGGCGGGCGCGGCGGGGCTAGCGCCGGAAAGCAGCAAAAGGGCGAGGGAGGGGGGACGCGGTGGCGGCGGCGCCCCGGCGCGCCCGCCGCCAGGCCAGAGGGGAGGGACGGCGGGGCATGCATTGCCGGCCGTGGCGATCATGTACCGGCTGTACATGGCCATCGGGTACCGGACGGTGGAGCACGGCCGGCTCGGCTCCGACACGGGCATGTGCCTGCTGCAGCTGGAAAACGCGATCGAGGACGCAGCGGCGCTCGGGGTGTGCAGGCGCGGCGAGGAGTTTGCCGCCGTGGTCGACAGCTTGGGTGGCGTGCGGATCAGGGAGGTGGCCCCCGGGACGTCCGCCGGCGCAGGGCCCGGCGGCGTGATCGCCGGCCCGCAGGGCGGCGTGCTAGTGGCGCCAGACCCGGAAGAGCTGCGGTACGGCGGTTCTGACGCGGAGTTTGCGGGCGCAGTGAGGGATGCGGCGCGCAGGGCGTACGGAGTGTACTACGGCGGGCAAAGCCCGCTGCCAAGCCTGCCGCCGAATCCCGGGGAGGCCATCCACAGTTGGGCACGCCCGCAGGCCCCGAGCCCCGCCCGCGGCTCGCGGCCGCCAAGCCCCTGGGGCACTATGCACGATTGGACCGCAGGGCCGTAACAGTGCCCAGCGTAGATGCGGTTCTTTTGTGCGCAAGCCGCACTCCTGCCCCCCTCCCCCGACCGAGTCGGGGGAGGCATCCGCGTGCGGCGGGGCGCGGCGGGCCCCGCAGCGGAGCGAACGCGGCGGGCAGGGCATCGTGCGGGTTTTTCGGGAGGGCTACGGGGCGGCCCCGCCACATGCGCCGCCGGCCTACACGGTCGGCGCAATCTTGAGGTAGTTGGCGTCGACCGTGACGGGCATCTGGTACGCCGCCTCGAGGAGGACGACCGTCGCCTCTTCCTTTTCGTGCTCGATGCGCGTGATCGTGGCCCGCATGCCCTTGAAGGGCCCCCCGGTGATCTCGACGACCTGGTCCTTTGCGAGCGACGTGACGGTCGACTTTTTGATCAGGTACCCCTCGATGTCCTTGAACTCGAGCTCGCCGCGCAGCTGGCCTCGTATGTGCCTGACTCCGTCGACAGCCTGGAAGGCGGCGCTCGGGTCGCCGGCCTCGATGACCACGTACCCGCGCAGGTTGTCGACGAGCAGGATCGACTTTACGTTGAGCTGGCTCGCCTTGGCCTTGGCCTCGAGCGAGTTCATGACGATCTTTTCCTGGCCCCCGGTGGTGCGGATCGCGAACAGGTGCGACTCGCCGGTGGGGGCCACGACGCTGGCGGGGCCCACCTCGGGCACGACGAACGTCTGGTTGCACGCGGGGCACTTGGCCCGCTCGCGGCCGACCCTGCCGGTAATGTACAGCCGGCCTATCGTCCTGCACAGGGGGCACTGCCCCTCTGTCGCGTTCCTAGGCATGGATCGGATTATCTTCTGGGTCTTGCGGCGGCCCACGGGCAATGCAAATACGGGGCGCCTATAAGTCTAAGGGGCGGCGGGCAAAGATCCCGGCGGCGGCGCGGCGGCGCCCGCCCGTCTCCTCCGCCCCCCCCCCCCTCCGCAGGCGGGGTGCCGGATTGGCCTGGGCGGGCGCAGGCGGGCTGGGCGCCCGTGCGCAGGCGCCGCGCATCGCCGCCCAGGGCGCCCTGCGCGGCGCCCCGGCCGCGGGCCGGCGGCGGCCCTGTTCCGGGCACGGCATCGGGGCCGACAGGCGCCAGGCGCCCGATCGCGCGGGCCGGCGGCGGCCCCGCGCAACCGGCGCCGCGCTCATGTGGGGGGTGGCAGTGCGGGGCGCGGCCGCTGCCAGCGCCCGTCCGCACGGGGCAGGGATCCGCGCATGCCGCCGGCGGGGGCCGCCGCCTAGGTTATTATTACCTGCATCCGGCGCGGTAGCGTGAATGTAGAGTACGAGGAGTTTGCCACCATAGAGGATGTGTTCCTGTACATGTCGGCCGCCTCCCCGCCCATGAAGAACACCATGCCGGTCAACTCGTACAAGGGGTACGTAATGTCGTTCATACCAATCGGCCAGGGCAAGACGGACACGTACCTCATGATATACGCAAAGGGCGAGATGGAGCCAGGCATTTACGAGTTCGACGTGCAGGGCATGTCGTACAAAAAGGTCGACTCGGTCGAGAGGGCCGACAAGAACTACTTTATCGCGCTCACTCCAAAGCGCAACACCATCGCAGACTCCGCCCTGGCCCAGATGGACGGCTGACCGGCAGGGGCGGGCTGCCGCTGCCGCCGTTGCCCCGCCGCAAGCCAGCGCACGACGCTACTCCCGCCACTCCCGCCGCCGCTAGAGCTTTTTCGTCTCGATCCTCGGCGCCGAGACCGACCGCGCCCGGGCGTACTTGTCGACGATCTCGTCGGGCGTGCGGCCGTTGAACAGGTCCTTGCACAGGCCGCGCAGGTACCTCATTATCGCCCATGTGCCGGCCTTTATGATCCCGTACATGAACAGCTTCATCGGCGGCCCGTACGTCTTGTTGCGCAGGATGATCGGTATGATGTCGTTGATGACGCGCAGGTTGTTCTCCCAGCACCGCCAGAACAGCGTGAACTGCGCCTCGTTGAGGTTGCCAAAGTGCATCGAGTTGCGCTCCCCAAAGTCCTGGTACAGCAGCGGCGCGACCAGCCCCCTAAAGTCCATGGCCCTAAAGTCGCCCATCATCTGTATCGTGTCCTGCACGTCCTCGGGCGTCTCGTCGGGCCACCCGATGATGATCGTCGCGGCGGGGAACCAGTGGTTCTCGTTGAGTATCTCGGCGCCCCTGCGCACGACGCTGCCCCACTCGTCGGCGGCGAACGGGCGCGTCTTGACGCCGAGGTGCTTTTTGACCATCTTCGGCGAGACCGTCTCGATGCCCAGGTTGGTCGCGAGCCACCTGCCGGTCTCGTGCTGGCGGTTTATCGAGGATATGCGGCGCATGAGCTCGGGGTCGGCCGCGACGGCCGAGAACGTCATGTGCGTCGTGCCGACAAAGTTGGCGCCGAGGCCCTTCAGCCCGCTCCACAGCTCGGTAATGGCGTCCCGGTTCGGCACAAAGTCGCGGTTGTCGCACCCGTACAGGAGCATCTCGTCCGAGTGAAGCCATATCGAGTCGAACCCATAGTCGAGGTTTATCTTGGCCTCGCGCTGCAGCCTGTCGAGGGGCAGGTCCTTTTTCGAGCGCTTGTTGACGTCGCAAAAGTCGCAGCCGCGGCCGCACCCGCGCATGGCCTCGATCAGCGAGTTGACGGTCGGGCCGCGTATGGCCGGAATGTTCTGTATGTTCTTGACAAAGCAGTGCATGAGCTCGGGCGCATCGCCCCTCTCGAGGTCGTTGAACAGGTCGAGGGCGAGCTCGTCTGCCTCGCCGACGACGACCGTGTCGATGCCGTGCACGCGCATGCGGTCTGGCTTTGCGAGCTCCCACGCGCCGTTGCCGCCGACGACGACGTGGAAGTCGTGGCGCTTCTTTAGCTGGATTATCTTTGCGCACATGCGCTTGAACTTCATGGCCACGTACGAGAGCTTTTCGGGCGACATCGTGGTCGTGACGGGCGCCATGCCGAGGGGGTCCATCACGTTGATGCCGACGACCTTTGTGCCCGGCCCTATCGACTTTTCGAGGTGGTCGGGGTTGGCGACGAACACCTCGTCGCGCGAGTACCCCTGGAGCAGGGCCCCCTCGACGCGGCGCAGGCCCACCTGGGCGACCTTTGCCTCGCCCGTGGTCGGGTCGGTCTCGACGGCGGGGCAGAACACCCTGTCAAAGACCCACTCGGGGAGCACCTCGTACGGGCCGCACGCTATGAACCCGTACAGGAAGTTGCCCCTGTAGTTGGTCATGAGGCTCCGGTCGGCCGTCAGGACTATCCTCTTGCCGGACAATGCGGGGGCGCGGCAGCGTATCTATAAATCACTTGCGTGCAACATGCGGGCCCGTCGGCAGGGCCGGCGCCGGCCGGAGGGCGCGCCCGCCGCGCCGAGCCAGCGCCCGCCAGATGCCGCCTTCCGGTTGCGCCCTGTGCGACGGCCGCGCCGCGTGTGCCGACCAGCCCGCCGTCCGCGACCGCGGCAGCGCGGATGCCTAGAGTTATAGGGGGGCAGGAGCGGGCCATCTCGTTGTCCACACTACAGGTGTCAAGGCTAGAGTCTCTTATCGCCAAAAAAATATGCAGCTTGGGCTACGTCTCGAGAGTCGGGTACAGGGACGACGGGCAGGAGGTGACTATACTAGTCATACACGACGACGACCCCGGCACGGTCGGCACAACCATTGACGAGCTCACCAGCAAGGGAATAGAGATCGAGGACGAAATACCCGATCGCATGATCAGTCCGCTAGCAATCCAAGACGGCCCCGACATGCCGGATGGCATCTTAGGAGGCTACAAGACAATCTATGTGCGGGAGACGGGACTATGAGCAGGGAGACGGAGTGGTTCAGGCAGCAGAGCGAGTACAACAGGCGCGTCTATGAGCGCCTTGATGCAAATCACGACGATCTGGCCGACTGGAAGGTAACCATGATCTTTTACTCTGCACTGCACAAGATCAACTATTGGCTCGCCGTGCGAACCGGGCAATCCCCCAAGAACCACTTCGAAAGAAAGGAGATGGTCGAGCAGGAACTGCCCCAAGTGCGCAAGGACTACAAAAGCCTCTACCTGATGAGCATGCGGGCGCGATACTGTGAGGGGTTCAGGGTAAGCGACTCCCAGCGCAAGCATGCCGCCGAAGTGCTAGACAGGATCGAGAAAGAAATACCATTCCGGTAGCCTGCGCACGGTTTGCGGTCGGCAGGAAGAAGCAAAGACAGGGCGGCATGGCGCCCCCCCGCAAGCCGCCAAGCGGGCGGCCGGCCTCGCCCGAGTCCGCACAATGCGCCGGGCCGCCCAATCCATCTGCCGGGATGCATCTGCCCCCGCGCCGCATCGCCTTCCAGCCTCGCGCCCGATCGCCTTTTTCCCGTCCCTCGCCGGCGGCGCCGGGCAGGCAGGGGCCGCTGCATCCCGCATACGGGCACGCGGACCCGCGAATTGCCGCCCGGCATGCGGGCGCGCCGCCGGTCCATGCGGCGGCCGCACGCTAGGCCGCGCCGCACAGCACCAGCGCGTACGCGCCGGCCGGGTCCGTCCAGATGCGCCTGACGGGCAGGCCGGCGCCGCCGAGCATGGCCCGTATCTGCGGCAGCGTGTACTTGTGCGAGTTCTCGGTGTGTATCGTCTCGCCGTCGCCGATCACGCCCGCGAGGCCCGCCCCGGCGACCTCGAAGAGCTGCCGGCCGAGCGACCGTATGCGCATCTCGACGCGCTGCTCGGCGGCGTCGTAGCGCGCCGAGTGCTCGAACCGCGACAGGTCAAAGTCGCCGCCGAGCTCGGAGTTTATCCTGCGGAGCATGTTGAGGTTGAACTCGGCCGTCACGCCCCCCGCGTCGTCGTAGGCCGCCTCCAGGACGCTGCGGTCCTTGACCAGGTCCAGCCCAGCCAGGAATGCGTCGCCGGGGCGCATCGAGGCGCGCAGGACGGAGAGGAAGTCGGCGCCGTCGGCCGCGTCAAAGTTGCCAAAGCTCGAGCCCAGGAACGCGACCAGGTTCGCCGAGCCGCCAAGCCCCCTGACGAACTCGAGGCCGCCGCCGTACGCGTCGACGACCCCCGTCACGGTCAGCCCGTCGTACTCGCCTACGAGCGCGCCGCAGCTAGCCGGCATCACGTCCGAGACGTCGATCGGGACGTACTCGGTGCGGTCCTGCACGGACGCTAGCGCGTCGAGGAGCAGGCGCGTCTTGCGCGACGAGCCGCTGCCGAGCTCGACCAGCCTGACCCGCCCGGCGGGGGCAGAGGCCGCGGCGGCGCGGGCAATCTCCCCGCCCGCGGCCGCCAGTATGCCCGTCTCGACCCTGGTAAGATAGTACTCGGGCGTCTCACATATGCGCTCGAACAGGGCCGAGCCGCGGTCGTCGTAGAAGAACCTCGGGCTGAGGGCCTTGCGCGGGGCAGGCCGGCAGAGGCCCTCGGCGACGGCCTGCGCGAACGTCGCCTCCGCCCGCGAGCGGAGAGGGCGGTAGTACGCCTGGCGCGGGCCGCGGCGGCTGCACTCGTACCCAAGCGCCTGCGCGGCCGCGGCCCTAGTCACGGCGCGCGCCGCCGGGGGCGCGCTTAAAAAGATTGACGGGTGCAGGCCCAGCCGCGGCCGGGGCGCGGCGAGCGCAACAGGTGGCGGCCTACCGCGGGCCGGCGGCCGGCCGGCAAGGAAGTGCTAGTCCGGCGCCCGCTTCTGGCATGCCGCGGCGCCGCTATGCACCACCTCCGCAAGCTTGGAAATCAGCGTATTTTCCAGATCCCGAAAGCCGCCGCCCCCATCGCGCCAAAAGCCTCGCCAAGCATCGTTCAGAAGGGCGGCAACGGCCGCTCCGTCTCCGCTTGCGTGTCCGCGCAGGCCCGCCTTCCCGAACGCTGGAAGTATGGACGCGGCAACCTCGCGGATCAAGCCGGACGGAAAAGCGTGGGCGTATTCTGGTGGAGGATCACCGCAAAAATGTGCTAACGCGTTCCACTCTTCCCTGACATGCCCTGCCTCGCGCTCGTGCTCAAGGAGATGCATCCCGGCGTCAAGCAACCGCATCCTAGCCTCACCGGAAGGGTGATCCTGCTCAGCCAGTAGACTAAGCTCATATATGTTCAGGTCCATCTTGGACACCAAGTGTAGGTTGGAGTACGCGTATGCGGGCCCAGCCGCAAACAGGGCGAAAAGGTCACAAAACGCCTCCTGAATCCAAACGTGCTTCCACCTAGACCACATCCACTTCACGCCATCCTGGACAGGTGTGGGCGCCGACTCGCTCTTCATCCTCAGCGTATGTTGCAGATAGTAGTCGTCAATAGCCTCGACTGCATCGGCCATGCCGGCTAATATAGGGATCCACTCCGTCTCGTAGGAGTGAGCAAGTAGGAGGTGGCCCAACTCGTGATAAAAGTCTGGCATGTGCAACAAGAACGCGGCCTCTGAAAGCGGGACGTACACGGTGTTGGTGACAGGGTGCGTAAAATAATACTCGTTTGACGTGCATGACACCGCCGGACATGGAAACGGCAGGCCTACTTCGTTGTGCATCGCGTACACGACATCGTTGAGAAATATCGCCTGCTCTGACCGGCAGTGCAACGGTGGCATGCCGTACCCCTCTATATCGCCTACGACCCTGGCACAACGCTTTACGGCCCTTAGCACCATGCCGATGCGAGCGCCGTTGCTGTCGCCGTCAAGCAAGGCACCGGCCTGCCCGAGCAGGAGCGACTGTTCTTCCAACCTGCCCTTGCACGTGTCGGCCAAGCGATCCAAGGCCGCATGCCCCGGGCGACAAGGAATTTCGTCCTTTAGGACCCGTATCTTGTCAATCTGCTCGCGGATGATGAATCTCAAGTACGTGGAGCTCATCGCCTACGCGTCTCCTTGAACAGAGACGAGCACTCGTTGTCAAGAGCGTCGGATACATCGTTTAAGATCGGCAGGTCACCGCCGGAGAGGGCTACTTTGCCGCCGCCTTTTTCAAGCCTTGACGCCACGGAGAGTATGCCGTCTTTTGCACTTGGCCAATCTTCGCGGTGACGGAGGCGCAGGAATTTGGACATTTCTTCGGCGTTGACGCCCAGGGCGTAGTAGGTCATGCCACGCAGGTGGCGGCTGAGCGGGTCAAGTACAGCAAGGATGCTCTTGACCTCGTCTGGGCGGTCCACGGAGCCGCCGCGCGATCTGATGGACTCTAGAGCCAAGTCGTACCGCCCAAGCAGTTTTGTGGCGAGGTACAAGTTAGTGCCGATCACTCCCATGTCGCTCAATGTTAGCGACCCCCGAATCCGGGCGCACCCATACCGTACAAGCCCACCATGTCGCGCAGGCGCGCATGGGCCGTTTTTATTGTTATCGGAAGCCCTAGCGTCGTTCACTTGGGCGAGCTAGGGACTAGGTCATATGCGGTCGCATTAGGACGCGCCGCTCCACCTTCCCCTCCCCCCCCCCCGCCAGCAGTGCCCACCGTGTCTCATGTTGCCTTACATGGTAACAGGATCGACATGGCCAGCATTTTGAAGGGCGACCGTCCGTAGCCGTGTTCCCGCCCCCCCCCCCTTCCCCTCCCCCAGGCCAAGCGGAGGGATGACCCAAATACCGTGAGTGTTTAGGTGCCCCCCACGTAGGGGCGGGCGTCACAGGGGCGGCGGATCTAGGCGAGTCACGCATTGGCGGGCCCCGGCGAGACTTGCCTGCCGCCCCCCTGGGACGCGCGGCACGGCTGCGGCCTGGACGACGGCAGGCCTAGGCGGGTTGCGGCGGGGCAGTGGGGCCTGCCGGCCGGCCGCTGCGCCGCCGCCGCACGGGCCTCAAAGGCTATATGGGGGCCTTTGGCGCCGCGCCGTCTTGGCAAGGTCGGACCTGGTCATCATGCGCGAAAAGTTCGTGGGGGTTGTCGTCGAGAACCAGAGCCTGCGCAAAGAGCTGGACGAAAAGGACGAGCAGCTGGCCGCGGCGAACGGCAGGATAGAGGAGCTAGAGGCCAAGCTGGAGGAGGATCAGCGGAGCACGCCGCCGAGATCAAAAGGAGGGAGGCCGTCCACGCCGCCGAGATCGGCGAGCGCGACGAAAGAATCAGGATGCTGGAGGCTGGCAATGCCGCCCTGGCCGCCGACAACAAGAGGCCGGCCGCGAGTGACGCGTGCCACAACAGCCCCCACTCCCCGCCGCGCACCGGCACGTGGACCGCCGAGTACCACCGGAAAAAGGCGATCGAGGCGCTGCACGCGTGGCAGCTCGACTGGCGGCCGCCGGGCCGGGCCGTGGGCCACCCCGGCGCGGCGCGCAAGCTGGAGACGAACAGGCCCGGCGAGCACCGCCGCCCGTTCGAGTGCGGCAGGTGCCACGGCCGCAACCTGTCGGAGAGGCACACGTTAGCCAAGCAGGTCGTCGACATCGAAAAGATAATCGTGTCGCGCAGGAGCCTTGTAATGCACGACATGGTATGCAACGACTGCGGGGCGCGGGTCGACGCGCCGCGCGACGGGACGCTGAGGAAGACGTGGGCGAGCCCGCGGACGGCGGCGCTCATCTGGAACATCCGGTACGACACCTACTGCAGCCTTGGCATGCTCGCAAAGGTCGGCGGGCGCCTTCTCGGGATCCCCATGACCAGGGCGACCGCGGCGGCGATTGTCGACGCGGCCAACGACGCGCTGGCCTGGCCGGCCAGCATGATACGCCAGGACATGGACGCCCTTCGCGACTACGGCGAGATGGACGAGTGCGTGCACAAGATGATGGTGAGGGACGGGGACGCCGAGGCGGAGAGGGAGGAGGCGGAGGCGGGGAGGAGGATGGAGGAGAGGCGCGCAAGCGGGGAGATGTCCGGTGGGGCGGGGGCGGCGGGGGCGGCGGGGGCGGCGGCAGCGCTGCCGGTCGCATGGCGGCTCGGGCACGCGCAGCCCGGGGATGCGGGCGCGGGCGCGGGGAAGGGCAGGGGGAAAAAGGGCGGCGGCGGCAGGCGCAAGGCCCGCAGGGGGTACATCCACCGCGCGCAGGACAGCGGCGGGAACGTGAACGTCTGGGCCGTCCCGTCGCGCGGGCTCGCCGTCCTAAAGAACCGCTTTCCGGACAGGGTCGGGGCCGGCACGTCCGCCGACGGCCTGCCCAACTACGACCACTGCAGCGCCCGGCAGCGCGACCACGCCCACGAGGTGCGCGAGACGGAAAAGGCGGCAATGACGGGCGACCCGGCCGCGGCCGTCCTGCACGAAAGGTTCAGCGGCACGCTCGCCGAGGTGCGCGCGTGCGCCGCCGGCCACACGGGCGGCGCGTTCCCCGACCCGACGATGGGGGACAAGGCCGCGGCGTACAAGGCGCGCATACTCGGCATCGCGGAGGGGCTCGACAAGGCGGGGTTCCGGCGCGTCGCCAACAGGATCCGGGGCGCCGCCGACGGCACGGTCGAGTGCATCATCCGCCCCGGCCTTATGGCCACGACCCACAAGTCGGAGCAGGGGATGCGCGAGTTTGTGAGGGACAGGGGCTCGAGCCCGATGCTCGTCAGCGCGCCCGGCAGGAGAGGTACTCTGACGGGAAGGGGTGCCGCAATACGTGGCTCAACAAGGGCCTGGATACCTTCCACGAAATTGGGGCGGCCCTGGGAGTAAAGCCCGGGGCGAGTGGGCGCAGGTCCGGGCCGAGGGCGAGAGGGCGGGGGCGCGCGGCGCGCCCGGCCGGGGCGCAATGC
Source organism: Cenarchaeum sp. (assembly GCA_965200655.1). Classification (GTDB taxonomy): domain Archaea; phylum Thermoproteota; class Nitrososphaeria; order Nitrososphaerales; family Nitrosopumilaceae; genus Cenarchaeum. The sequence goes on along the minus strand of CBDAUQ010000001.1, from coordinate 171,709 downwards.
CCGCCGGGTGGAGTCGGCCGTCCGGCGCGCATCCCGCGCGGCCGGATCCCGCGGTTCCGCCCGAGGCGGCCGATGCCCGGATGCCGACCGCGTGCGGAGCCGGGAAGGCGCGGCGCGGCGGCGGCGGCGCGGCGCCCCAAAGCGCCCCGAGGAAGAGCCAGAGGCGCCTTGCGGCATCGGCCGCCCCCGGGAAGGCCGCCCCCGGGAAGGCCGCCAAGAGCCTGCCCGACGTGCAACCCCCGCATCCCGCTACCGCCCGCGCCGCCCCCGCCGCGGCGCCGAGCGGGCCCGGCCCGCCGCCAGCCGGGGGGCCGCGGAACCCGGTAGCCGCGGCCTGACCCGCCCCCTCCTATAGACTACCGGGCGCCAACGGGACAGTGTAATCCCGTTCCTGGTCATCGAACGGTCAGCCCCTCCCCTCCGGCGCCTGGAGGGGGGCATGTAAACACTCACCACGCGCCTACCCAGCCCCCGGTCGTCGCCACGAGGGCGTAGACGCGCTTGCGGGAAGGGCTGGGCGGGGATCCTGCCAAGGATTCCACCCCCGCCTCCCGGCCCCCCGCCCCTTGGCAGCGGGATACCGCCGTCCGTCCGTCCGTCCGCGCCGCTGGCCGGCCGTCCCGTGCTAATCTACGATAGTTCTATGGTTTTTAAGCGGGCCCCGCAGGGGGGACCCGTGTGCGGAAGATGGCAGAGAGATGCCACCGAGTTTACCGTGGGCGTAAACTATGTGGAGGGGAGGGGCTACCAGAGCACAATTCCAAAGCCCGTCGCCGACCTGCTGGGGCTCAAGGACAGCATCACCTTCAAGGTGTCCGGCGGCAGCGTCATGGTCGTGCCGGGCAGGGGCCAGGCCGCGGAGGGGCGTGGCCCGGCGCCCGGCCGTTCCGATCGCACAGGGCCGGCCGGATCCGCCCGTCCCCGACCCCGTGGCCGTACGGGCCAGCACCGGGCCGGGCCAGGCAGGCCCCGAACTGGCTGAACCCGCCCGTCCCCGACCCCGTGGCCGTACGGGCCGTGGCGCCTGTCACTGCGGCTAAACCTGAATGCCCGCCCGCCGCCAGCCCTCGCCGAGTAACGAAATCGGGCTCGTCCGAGCACGTATTGCGTTTAGAGACGTGTAGGCGCCGGCGCCCCTCCAAGCCACTTTTTCCGTAGAATGGGTTTATCTTTTCCTCGCACATGCCAGGCCGCCCCATGCGGGCCGGGCGGCCGTCAGCGGGCGGCGCGCCACCCTCAAGCGGGGCGGCGGGGCAAGACCCGCGGCAGGCGCCCCAGATGAGCGGCAGTGCGGAGCGGCGGCCGGCGGGCGGCGGGGCAGCAGACCCGCGGCGCGGCCGGCGGGCGGCGCGGGCGCGGCCCAAACGTCATGCACGTGTATGACAACGAGTGGCCGGCCGCCGCGGGCACCCTCAAGCCGGCGGGCGCCCCATCGACGGCGCGGCCCAAACGTGTAGAAATCGACAAGCCCTCAAGCCCGCACCGGCATGCGGGCGCCGGGGTGCCCGGCAGGCGCAAGATCGTAAGCCCCGTAAGCCCGCCAGCCGGGGAGCTCCGAACAGGCGGCAACCATGGACCGGGCCGGCCGCAAGGCTACGGCGGAACACACTCGGCTAGATATGTCACGTTTTGGGCCATAATGCCCCGCGCATCGCCATGCGCGGACAGGTTCACGCGAAACGACAGCTGAGACACGTCCCCGCCCGCGAGCCCGCGGCCAACGGCCACCCCGTCCGCAAGCGGCACATAGCCTCCGCCCGCCGCATGATCGAGCACCTCGGTTACACTGGCCGGCAGATCCGCACCCGCCCTTGAGCCGCCGTCAAAACTGAACCGCCACGGGGTCGCATCGAGCCCCACACTTGCGAACGCCAGCGAGCCCGAGTTGATTAGATACTGCCGGACGGCCCGCGAGTACTCGCCCTGCCCTACCGTCACCTCCAAGTCAGCCAACCCAAGCCTTACCGAGCATGTGAATGGGCCGGCGGGCGGCGGCGGGCCGTCGCCGCTGGTGCCGTTGCCGGGCGTTCCCGTCCCCGGATCCGCCTGCGGCGGGCCGTCGCCGCTGGTGCCGTTGCCGGGCGTTCCCGTCCCCGGATCCGCCTGCGGCGGGCCGTCGCCGCCGCTGGTGCCGTTGCCGGGCGTTCCCGTCCCCGGATCCGCCTGCGGCGGGCCGTCGCCGCTGGTGCCGTTGCCGGGCGTTCCCGTCCCCGGATCCGCCTGCGGCGGGCCGTCGCCGCTGGTGCCGTTGCCGGGCGTTCCCGTCCCCGGATCCGCCTGCGGCGGGCCGTCGCCGGGCGTTCCCGTCCCCGGATCCGCCTGCGGCGGGCCGTCGCCGGGCGTTCCCGTCCCCGGATCCGCCTGCGGCGGGCCGTCGCCGCTGGTGCCGTGGACATCAGATGTACTGACCGACTCGGCCACGGCCGGCGCATCGCGCGCCTCCCCCTCGACGTACTCAGCGGCCGCGATGGCGCCGTCGGCCACGGCCGGCGCATCGCGCGCCTCCCCGCCGTCGCGCCCAGCCTGCGCGAGCGCTCCGTCGGCCACGGCCGGCGCATCGCGCGCCTCCCCCTCGACGTACTCAGCGGCCGCGATGGCGCCGTCGGCCACGGCCGGCGCATCGCGCGCCTCCCCCTCGACGTACTCAGCGGCCGCGATGGCGCCGTCGGCCACGGCCGGCGCATCGCGCGCCTCCCCCTCGACGTACTCAGCGGCCGCGATGGCGCCGTCGGCCACGGCCGGCGCATCGCGCGCCTCCCCCTCGACGTACTCAGCGGCCGCGATGGCGCCGTCGGCCACGGCCGGCGCATCGCGCGCCTCCCCCTCGACGTACTCAGCGGCCGCTAGCGCTCTGTCGGCCACGGCCGGCGCATCGCGCGCCTCCCCCTCGACGTACTCAGCGGCCGCTAGCGCTCTGTCGGCCACGGCCGGCGCATCGCGCGCCTCCCCCTCGACGTACTCAGCGGCCGCTAGCGCTCTGTCGGCCACGGCCGGCGCATCGCGCGCCTCCCCCTCGACGTACTCAGCGGCCGCTAGCGCTCTGTCGGCCACGGCCGGCGCATCGCGCGCCTCCCCCTCGACGTACTCAGCGGCCGCTAGCGCTCTGTCGGCCACGGCCGGCGCATCGCGCGCCTCCCCCTCGACGTACTCAGCGGCCGCTAGCGCTCTGTCGGCCACGGCCGGCGCATCGCGCGCCTCCCCCTCGACGTACTCAGCGGCCGCGATGGCGCCGTCGGCCACGGCCGGCGCATCGCGCGCCTCCCCCTCGACGTACTCAGCGGCCGCTAGCGCTCTGTCGGCCACGGCCGGCGCATCGCGCGCCTCCCCCTCGACGTACTCAGCGGCCGCTAGCGCTCTGTCGGCCACGGCCGGCGCATCGCGCGCCTCCCCCTCGACGTACTCAGCGGCCGCTAGCGCTCTGTCGGCCACGGCCGGCGCATCGCGCGCTAGCATCGACATCTGAAACACCTGGACGCGGTTGTTGCTAGTGTCGGCCACGGCCATGGCCCCGCCGGGGCCGAAGGCTACGCCGTAGGGCAGACGGAACCCGCCGGGGCCCGATCCGCGCGATCCGAACTGGTAGTCGAGCGTGCCGTTGGCGTGGAACACCTGGACGCGGTTGTTGCTAGTGTCGGCCACGGCCATGGCCCCGCCGGGGCCGAAGGCTACGCCGCGGGGAAGCCAAAGCTCGCCGGGGCCCGATCCGTTCGATCCGAACTGATGTGCGAACGTGCCGTTGGCGTGGAACACCTGGGTGCGGTTGTTGCCGGCGTCGGCCACGGCCAGGATCCCGCCGGGGCCGACGGCGACGTCGGCAGGGCCGTTAAACTCGCCGGTGCCGTTGCCTCCCGATCCGAACTGGTGGTCGAGCGTGCCGTTGGCGTGGAACACCTGGACGCGGTTGTTGCCGTAGGCCACGGCCAGGATCCCGCCGGGGCCGACGGCGACGCCCGCGGGATCCCAAAATGATCCGCCGGGGGCGGCCCACCACCCCACGTGCGATTGGACCTGCTTGTCGAGCGTGCCGTTGGCGTGGAACACCTGGACGCGGTAGTTGCCGGCGTCGGCCACGGCCAGGATCCCGCCCGGGCCGAAGGCGACATCATTAGGATACCGAAACTCTCCGGGCTGGGCGCCGCCCACCGATCCGATCTGGTAGGCGAACGTGCCGTTGGCGTGGAACACCTGGACGCGGTCGTTGTGAGAGTCGGCCACGGCCATGATCCCTCCGGGGCCGAAGTCGACGCTGTAGGGAAGGCTAAACTCGCTGTAGAGAATACTAGACTCGCTGAGGCCTCCCCGCCACTCCGGTCCGACCTGGTAGGCGAACGTGCCGTTGGCGTGGAACACCTGGACGCGCGCCTTGCCATATTGGCCCAGCTCGCCCACGGCTATGATCCCGCCGGGGCCGAAGTCGATGCTGGAGGGAAGATTAAACTCGCCGGGGCCGCTCCCCCCCGATCCAAACTGGTGGTCGAGCGTGCCGTTGGCGTGGAACACACGGACGCGGTTGTCGTGCCCGGCCACGGCCATGATCCCTCCGGGGCCGAAGGCGACGACGCGGGGAAACGAATACCGGCCTGTTTCGACATGATGTGCGAACGTGCCGTTGGCGTGGAACACCTGGACGCGGTCGTTGTAATAGTCAGACACGGCCATGATCCCTCCGGGGCCGAAGTCGACGTCGACAGCGAGTCCATACCTGTCGTCGCCCGACCTGTCCGCTCCGACATGATGTGCGAACGTGCCGTTGGCGTGGAACACCTGGACGCGGTCCTCGCCAGAGTCGACCACGGCTAGGATCCCGCCGGGGCCGAAGTCGACGCCAATAGGTTCGTCAAACTCGCCGGGGCCAAGATCGTCAGGATGAAAACTAGTGTCGCCGGGGGCGTGGTCGTGGTCGTGGTCGTGGTCATCCTCCGATCCCAGCTGATAGGCAAGCGTGCCGTTGGCGTGGAACACTAGGACGTGGCTGTTCCAGCGGCCGGCCACGGCCAGGATCCCGCCGGGGCCGAAGGCGATGCCTTCAGGGCCGTCAAACACGGCGTGGTCCTCCTCCTCTTCTTCATGCGCTCCGGACTCGTCGCCGTGGTCGTCGCCGTGGTCGTGGTCGTGGTCCTCCTCCTCCTCCTCCGATACGATCTGATAGGCAAGCGTGCCGTTGGCGTGAAACACCATGACGCGGTCCTTGTGAAAGTCGCCCACGGCCATGATCCCGCCGGGGCCGAAGGCGACACCGCCAATGCTGGAAAAATTGCCGGTGACCAGCCCATGCTTGAACTCGAAAGCAAACACGGGCCGTTCAGATACCGGCGCGGGCGCGGGCGTCCCCCCCACCTGAGCGGCCGCCGCCGGCAGCCCCGACGCGGCCGCGGCAACGGCCGCCGCCGCCATGACTGCAACCGTCAGCGCGGCGCCCACTCCCCACGGCCGGAAGCGCGGCTATATTAAAGATTAATAACAATTAGTCGATTTCTTATTAACCATCCAGCGGCACGGCGCCGGAGATGCGGCCATGTGCATGCCGTGCGCCAGGGCGCCCGCATGCCGGACGCAAGCCGCCAAGCCCCAAGGCCCCCGCCGGCGGCCGCCGGCACGGGCAGCGGCCGTGGCGGCGGCCATGGACCGGGCGGCGGCCGCCGGCATGCCTGCCGCGCGCGGGCGGCGGCCCGAACAGGCGGGCGCCGCCGCCCTGTCGGGCCCGGCACGGAGCCGCGTGCTGACGGCCGCTCGTCGGTTACACAAGCCTGCCGGCGGCCGTCCGCAGGCCTCGAGCGCGCGGCCGGCGGCGGCAGCAACGGCCACGTCTGGCCGCGTATCCCCCACCCTGCGCGCCCCGGCACGCCGCCCGAACACGCCGGACGGCGCCCGTCGACAGGCCTCGAGCGCGGCGCCCCTGCCTGCCGCGGCAACGGCTTTATGGCCCGCGCAAAGACCGCCCGCATGGAGGAGGGGGCGCCGGGATCGGTCGACGCCGAGCCCGGCGGCGACGGGCGCGACGCCGTGATCGCCAGCCTGTTCGACCCCGACGTGTCCGTGCTGCTAGCCGAGCTAGAGGCCGGCCCCCTTGCGCTCTCCGAGCTGGCCGCCAGGTCCGGCGCGCCCCCCGGCGACGTCGAGTCGCGCCTCTCGCGGCTCGTCGGCCTCGGCTACGTCGCGCGGCGGGAAGATCCGGCCGGCGGCGGCGGCGCCGTGTACGAGGCCGACGCGGCAAGGCTTGCCGCCGTCATGGAGCGCGACGAAAACTACGAGTCCGCCGTCGACGGCCTTGCAAAGCTCGACGGGTTCCTCAACTGACGGGCTACGGGCCCCCTTCCCTTCGCCGCCGCGACCTGGCGCGCATCGCAATGACCCCGACGGCGCCCATGCCGACCAGCCCTGCCACTATCAGGTAGAATCCGGTGACCCCGACGGCGATCTTTTCCGTTCCCGGCAGGGCGCCGACGACGGCGAGCACCTCCGTTTCCCCCTGGCCGTCCCCGTCGACGCGCAGCGTGTACGCGCCCGCATCCCCGATGTCAAAGTACCCCTCGTGCGAGTCGCCCTCCACGCGCTCGAACGCGAGCTCTTCGCCCGATGGCCCGAGCACCCTCGCGGACACGCCGGCGCCCGCGCCGGGGTCCATCACCTGCACGACGAACACGCCGCGCGAGGCGCCGGCGGCGGAGGCGCCCGCCCCCAGCTCGGCCGAGACGGACACGGGCGCGCCGTCCGGCCCGCCGACAAGGCCCGCCTGCTGCTCCAGGCCGCCTGTTATGATCGACGAGCCGTAGAACGACAGGGCCAGGCCGGCGGCGACCAGCCCGCCGACTATGGCCAGCATTGCGCCCGCCGAGAGCATGCCGGCGCGTGCGGCGGCCCCCCTAAAAGCGTCGCGCCCAAAAAGTTAGCCCCGCACAACAAATTTAGCCTGGGCTAACTTTAAAATCGCCCCGCCGCGCCCGCCGGCCATGGCCCCCACCCGCAGGCAGGCGTGCATGGCCGCGGCCGCCCTGGCCGCCGCCGCGGCCGCCCTGGCAGCCATGGCCGCCGGCCCGCCGCCGGCCCCCGGCGCGGACGCCGCGGCCGACGCCGGCGAGCGCACGTTCGTGACGCACACGGGCGCCGTCGTGCGCACCACCGGCGAGGTCCTCGACCCCGTGTACGTGCCGCAGACCGTCGAGTTCGACCCCGACGAGTACCTCCGCTCGTTCGAGTACGGGGCCGTGACGGACCTCGGCGACGGCACCGTCCTGCGCGAGTACACCATCGTGGCCGACGACAGGGGCGTCATGGAGGTCGCGCCCGGCGTGTTCTACAACGCGTGGACGTTCAACGGGACCGTTCCGGGCCCCACCATACGCGCGACCGAGGGGGACACCGTCCGCATCCACTTTTTCAACAACGGGTCAAAGCCGCACACGATGCACTTCCACGGCATACACGAGGCCCGCTTCGACGGGGTATTCGAGACGGTGGGGCCCGGCGGCAGGTTCACGTACGAGTGGCTCGCCGAGCCGGTCGGCGTCCACCCGTACCACTGCCACATCATGCCGCTCGAGGAGCACATTGCGCACGGCCTGTACGGCGTGTACATCGTCGACCCGCGGGAGGGCCGGCCGCCGGCCGACGAGATGGTCATGGTCCTCAACGGGCTCGACACCGACTTTGACGGCGAGAACAACTTTTACGCGGCCAACACCGTCCCGTTCTACTACCAGCACCACCCCATACGGATAGACGCCGGCTCGCTCGTCAGGGTGTACGTCGTGAACATGGTCGAGTTCGACCCGATCAACAACTTCCACCTCCACGGCAACCTGTACCACTACTACCCGACGGGGACGGACACCGTCCCGTCGTTCTACACCGACATGGTGACGCTCTCGCAGACCGAGCGCGGCATAATGGAGTTCACGTACGACTATCCCGGCCGGTACCTCTTCCACGCCCACAAGGTCGAGTTCTCCGAAAAGGGGTGGACGGGGCTGTTCCTGGTCGACGGCGGGGAGGAGGGGGGCGCAGTGGGCGAAAAAGGCGGCACGGGGGCGGCGGGCGGATATGGCTGAGCCGCGGGCCGATGCGCGCGGGGCGGGCGGGGGCGGCCGCGGCGGCGCCCGCTGGCGGCGGCGCGCCGCCACCGCGGCCGGCGGCCTGGCCCCCCTCGCAGCCGTGGCCCTCATGGCCGCGTACCTGCTCGGGCCGGCGACCGATGCGCTCGACCTCGGCACGGCCCTGCCCGAGCTGGCGATCGAGCAGGTCGGCTTTGCCGACGGCGAGATACGGGCGACCGTGCGCAACACGGGGCCGATCCCCGTCAGCGTGGCCGTCGCGGATGTCAACGACAGGGTTCACCCCGCGGCGATCGAGCCGGACAGGCACCTCGGGAGGCTCGAGTCGGCCGTCGTGCGCATACCGTTCGACTGGAACGCGGGCGAGCCGTACAGGGTCGGCGTTACGGTCGACGACGGCACGCGGTTCGAGAGGGCAGTCGAGGCGGCCGCGCCGACGCCCGAGCCCACGGCCGACCTGTTCGCCGTGTTCGCCCTGGTCGGCGCGTACGTCGGCATCGTGCCCGTGCTCGTCGGCATGCTGTGGCTGCCGTTCATGGCGCGCATGCGCGGCCGGGCGTACGCCTTCCTCCTGTCGCTTACGGCGGGCCTGCTGCTGTTCCTGGGGATCGACGCGGCCGAGGAGGCCGCGGCCATATCGGCCGAGAGCCTCTCCGGCGGCCTCAACGGGCTGCTGCTGATCGCGACCGTGGCGGCCGCCTCGTTCCTGGCGCTCCACGCGGCGGCCGGCCGCATGGCCGGCGCGGCGGCCGGGGCGGGGGCGGGGGCGGGGGCCGGGGCGGGGGCTGGCGGCGGAGGGGGGGAGGTCCGGGCCGGCCGCAGGGCTGCAAGCCCCATGGCGATCGCCCTCATGATCGCCGTCGGCATCGGCCTGCACAACCTGGGGGAGGGGCTTGCGATCGGCGCGGCCGTCGTCCTCGGGCAGGCGGCCCTCGGCGCGTTCCTGATAGTCGGCTTTGCCCTGCACAACACGACCGAGGGCGTGGCGATTGCAGCCCCGGTCGCCAGGGCGGCGGGGCGGCGGGGCGGCGGGGGCAGGGGCGGCGGGGGCGCCCTTGCCGCGGCGCGCCTCGTCCCGCGCCTTGCCGGCCTCGGCGCGATAGCCGGCGCGCCGGCCATCCTCGGGGCGTGGATAGGCGGGTTTGCGTACTCGCCGATCGCGGCGATCGCGTTCCTGTCCGTCGGGATCGGCGCCATATTCCAGGTCGCGTACGCGGTCCTCGCGTGGGTGAGGTCGATGGGTGTAGAGGAGGGCGGGGGCGCGGGGGCGTTCCCGACCGCGCCGGCGGCAGCCGGCATTGCGGCCGGCATGGCCGTCATGTACCTGACGAGCATACTCGCCTAGGGCCTGTCCGGCAGGGCGGGCTCGGGGTGCACGGTGACAAGGGCTCCGGCGAACCGGGCCCTGATGTCCCGCTCGATCTCGGCGGTCATGTCGTGCACGTCGCGCACCGGCAGCGACCCGTCGAACGCGCAGTCCGCGTCGACCTTTAGCGCGCCCTTGAACGCGAACGACGCGACCCTGCCGACCCGGACGACCCGCGGATGCGCGCCGGCGATGGCGCGTATCTCGGCGTCCCTGCCCGCGGCGCCCCCTCCTCCCCCGGCCGGCCCCTCGTCGGCCTCGGCGAGCGCCTCGGCGCGCGGCTCGATGTGCACCGTGGCGTGCCCCGTGTCCGGAAACTCGGACACGATGGACTCTTCTATGGCGTCCGACATTGCGTGCGCCCTGGACAGGGGCATCGACCCGTCGACCATTACGTGGAGGCTCGAGTACGAGCGCCCGCCGAACGAGTGCGTGCTGACGTTGTGCACGTCGCGCACGCCCTCGACGGACGAGGCGATCTCGTGTATCCTCGCGTCGCGCGGGACTGCCTCCCACGCGGGCTCAAAGTGCACGGTCGCCTCGGCGCCGTGCACGGCCCCCGATATGCTCGACTCGACGGCGGCGCTTATGGCGTGGGCCCTCCCAAAGCTCGCATCGCCTCGCAGCCTGACCGTGACGTCGGCGAACACGGTGCCGCCAGAGGTGCGGACCATGACGGCGCCCGTGCCGACGACCCCCGGCGTCGACGCGGCCGCCCTGCGCACGGCCGAGACCGTGTCGGGCGAGACCGTGTCCACGAGGTCCTTGGCCGACCCGTGCACGAGCCTGGCGCTGAGGGCGGCGAGCAGCGCGCCGAGTGCGAGCGCGGCGGCAAAGTCGCCGTGCGCGTGGCCGTGCGCCGACAGGGCCACGCCGGCCATGGCCAGGCCCGTCGAGCCGGCGTCCATCATGGCGTGGTACAGCTCGGCCCTGAGGGCCGCCCCGCCCGCCCTGCGGACGGCCCTGCCGACGATCGCAATGCGGAACGCGGCGACGGCGAGCGCGTACGCGCCGGCCGCAAGGAGCGGCAGCGCCGCCGCGGGGGCGGCGGCAACGGCCTGCTCGGCGGCGGGCGCGGCCGAGGCGGCGAGGCGCGCCGACGCCTCGTACACGAAAAAGGCGGCCACGAAAAGCATTGCGACGCCGCCGAGCAGCCCGCCGAGCGACTCGACCTTGCCGTGCCCGTACGTGTGCCTCGCGTCTGGCGGCCTCGATGCCATGCGGACCGACACGAGCAGGACGGCGACGACGACGCAGTCGAGCAGGGCGTGCGCCCCGTCCGTCATAATGGCGAGGCTCCCGTACGACGCGCCGATCGCCGTCTCGACGGCAAAGGCGGAGGCTATGGCGGCAAGCGACATGCGCAGCACAGACGTGCGGCGGGAAAACGGCGGCTGGGCCGGCCCCGCGCGGGGCCCGCGGCGGGGCGCCGGGGATGCCGCGCCGCCGGCCATGCGTTGCCGCCGCGCCGATCGTATATTGGTCTTCAACGGGCGGCGGGCGCGGCGGCCCGATCCCCCGGGGCGGCGGGCGCGGCCGCGGGCAGGCGGCCTTTGAGGCGGGGCCCGAGCGCCTCGGCGCACGGCGCGCCGCGGCAGGGGTGCGCCGCCCGCAGGCCAGCGGCAAGGCCGGGCGCGTCCACGGGGAGATCGAGCGCCGCCTGCCTCCTCCGGGGCCAAGCCTTCCCCGGCGGCCACCGGACGCGACCAGCTGTGGGGCGCTTCGCCGCAGGCGGTGGTCGGCGGGGGGATGGCCTCGCATCGGATTTCGAGACGCGACCAGCTGTGGGGCGCTTCGCCGCAGGCGGCCCGCTCTACTCGGAGGGGCCAAGGAACCCCATAGATAGGCTCGCGGGGCGGTACAGCTACGAGAGGGACCGCATGTCGCTCGACGAGGGCGAGACGCCCGCCGTGGCCTGCGCCCGCAGGATGCCCCCAGGGGGGTCGGCAGCGGACGAGCGGCCAGGCAACCTGCACAGGCGCAAGCAGGAAGGTGCGGGGCGAGTGCACGGCTTTGGGATACTACGCCGGGGCGCCGCATGCAAAGCCTTATTTGGCAACGCACAGAGGGGCCTGCGTGTCCATTTCTGCGGTGGAGTTTCCCGCCCGCGTCCAGCAGAGCACGACCCTGTCGCGCGCCGAGCGCCTTGACATGATCGGCATGAAGGCGCGCCCCGAGATGCTGCCGCCGCTGGCCCGCTTCATAAAGTTCCTGGCCGCCAACGGGGTCGTCGAGTTCGGCCCGCCGCTGCCCGCGGGCGAGGGGGGCCTCGCCGTCGTCGACAGGATCGAGCAGTGCGCCTTTTTGGCCCTGTACTATGGCCACGACATGGGGTTCGAGTTCGCGGCGTTCAGCAACGGGCCGTGCTCGGACGAGATGGCCGACGGCATCTACAGGCTCTCCGACGAGGACGCCGGCGTGTACAGGGCGGCCGCGCCGGACATGCCATCCCGGTTCAGGGCCGCCGAGTTCCTCAACCTCGTGTCCGGCAGGAGCGCCGAGTGGATGTGCGCGGCGGTCTCGCTGCTCGACGCGAACATAGAATACAGGGAGAGCCTCCAAGACATAAAGGACATGCTAAAGGACCGGATGTACCGCAGCCACGGCGCCGTAGACGACGCGTTCGACGAGGTCAAAAGGCGGGGTATGTTTCGGTTGGATCGACAATCCTGAGCCTGGTGTTTCGCAATCCCTGCATTCTTGCCTTTTTCTCGTACCGGCCAACCTTGGTGCTGTTGCTGAGGATCTTGCGATCCTTTGTTATCAGAAACGAAGAGTCGGGATCGGCCAGGGCGTGGGCGAGCACGACCCTGTCGGTCATGTCTAGGCGGGGGGCTGTGCGAGCCAGATCCTGGACGACATCAAGCACGCCGGCGTCTAGGGGCGGCATGCAGCGGCCCGGCTCGACCCTGCAGTCCGAAAGCAGGGCGATCATCCCCTTGAGCATGCGCTCGGCGCCGGGCCCGCGCCGCAGTATCACGGCGGCCGCCTCGCCGAGCGAGACCTGCGAGGTGACAAGCGAGTAGGAGCCCGGGCCGCTCCGGCGCAGTATGGACTCGACGCGATCCGCATGCTTGCCTTCGGTTAACACTTCCATGATCGCCCACGTGTCGAGATGGACGCGCCTGCCTTCCACGGGCGCCGTCCGACGGCCCCCGCTTAAACCTAGCGGGGGGCTGGCGATGCCTCGGTCATCCCAAATGTGTAATCCCAAAAGTCGTGCACACACACCCCCGCGCGCGCTCGTGCGCGGAACCGGCGGCGGGAGCAACTCGATGGAAATGAGGGCGTCTGGGTGCGGGGGCCGGGGCGGGTGCGTACGGCGATCTGGACATGCACGGGGCGGGGCGAGGCGAGATCGGCCGCGCTAGAGCATCGGCCCTCGGCGGAGGACGTCCCCGGGGCGGACATGTCGGGTGCGGGGGCGTCCCCGAGGCGCGACGGAAGTGCGGCAGATCGACGTCCGGAATGTCAGGGCGGCGACGGGGCCCGACGGGTCAAAGGCTGCATGGATTGCGCGCCAAAAGGCAAAGGCGAGACGGCCAACGCGCAGATTGCCGAGTCGACGGGCGTCAAGGCCGGGCGGGCGCAGCCCTGTGGGCCGGCACCGCCACCGCTGGCCAGCCGACATCTGATTCCCGCTGCCCATGGGCAGGCCGTCGGGCGGCCTGCAGGGCGCCGCGAGTACGGCGCGGCAGCCGGCCTGCCGCGCTCGCGGCGCAGGGCCGGCGCGGCCCGCATGGAAGGCACGCTGAGCGCGGCGCGGGATACACATCCCGCACAGGACATGCACGGGTCAAAGGCGGACGACAGGGCGACTGAGGCCAAAAGACGGGTCAGTAGAGGCGTGGGCACGGCGGGAACGCGGCAGGTCCAGCCAGGTGCGACCAGCCTTGGGGCCGCTTTACCGTAGCGGCCCGTCCACTGGAGGGGCCAAGGGCCCCACAGATCGGCTCGCGGGGGATACAGCTGTGAAAAGTGCCACATGCCGCCCGGCTAGGGCGAGACGCCCGCGCGGCCTGCGCCCGCAGGATGCCCCCGACGGGGGCGCACTGTCACGGACGAGCAGTTAGGCATTGTGCTGGTGTGAGTAGAGTGGGTGGTCGGTGCACGACTTTTAGATGCTACAACCTGGCGGCCCCTAGCCAATATTTAAATACCTAGCGGGGTCGGCGGGCGTTAGCAATGCGTGCAAAGGCGGGACATCTTGCACTGGCCAGCGTCGCGGCCGTTGCGCTCGCGTGCGCGGCGGCGGCCGGCGACGCCGAGGCGCAGGAGCCGCTGTCGATCGTCGTCGAGGATCGGTACGTAAAGGGCGACACGATAACCATCACCGGCGCGGTCCGCAATATCGACCCCACGCTTTTGCACAGCGTTACGATCAGGATCATGAGCCCCGTCGGCAACATTGTCGGCATTAGCCAGGCGACGCCGGCCGGCGACGGATCATACACGGCCTCGATAATCGCCGACGGCCCCAACTGGAAGAGCAGCGGCGACTACGAGGTGCGCGCCCAGTACTCGGCCCAAAAGGCCAGTGCGACGTTTGCGTTCTTTTCGGGCGACGACGACGGGACGGGGACGACCGAGCCCGTCGCCCCCGACCCGCAGCCGGTCGCCCCGACTCCTCCCCCCGAGCCCGTCGCCCCGACCCCTCCGCCGCAGCCGGTCGCCCCGACCCCTCCGCCGCAGCCGGTCGCCCCGACCCCTCCGCCGCAGCCGGCAACGCCGCCCCCTCCCCCTCCGCCGCCTCCCGCCCCAAAGCTTGAGTGCGGCCCCGGCACGGTCGAAGAGGATGGAAAGTGCGTGGCCGAGGAGCCCGAGCCGGCCGCCCCCACGTGCCCAACCGGCCAGACGCTCGAGGACGGGCGCTGCGTCGACGTCAAGCCGGACCTGAACTGCGGCCCCGGCACGGTCGAAAAGGACGGGCAGTGCGTGGCCGCGCCCGACACGTCCTCCGGCAGCTGCCTCGTGGCGACGGCCGCGCACGGAACCGAGCTCGCCCCGCAGGTGCAAATGCTGCGCGAGCTGCGCGACGGCACGGTAATGGGAACCGCGTCCGGCGCATCGTTCATGTCGGGGTTCAACGCGGCGTACTATGCGTTCGCGCCGGCAGTGGCCGACATGGAGCGCGAGGTGCCGGCCGTGCGCGAGGCCGTCCGCCTGCTCATTACGCCAATGCTCGCATCCCTGTCCATAATGTCGCTTGCCGAGGACGGCTCGGAGGCGCAGGTGCTCGCCCTGGGCATCGCCGTCATTGCGCTCAACGCCGGCCTCTACGTCGCCGCCCCAGTGGCGGCGGGCGTGGCCCTCGCGCGTCGGCGGGCGCAGGTGGAATGCAGGCGGAACAGGATCGTCGACCGCCCGTGAGCGGCCCCCCCGACGGCGCGGCCGCGCGGGACGGACACCTAAAGCCGAGAAGCAGGTGGTGGTACGTGTACTCCGTACTGTTCGGCGGCGGGATACTCTACTACTTTGCGCTGCGCTACGACGACGTGCACAAGGCAAGGCGCTGCCTGTGGCTGGGCGTGATCAGCCTGGCGGCCTATCCCGGACTGATCCTCGTGCTGGCCGCCGTGTCGGCCGTTGCAGGGCCCGACGGCCCGCCGCTTGCCGGCACGTAGCTCGCAGGGCGCCCCTGCCGCCGGCCAGCCGCGGCCCCCCAGCCTCACCAGCCCAGGGCAGAGGCGGGGCGGGCGGGCCGTCACCTTGCAAAGCCCGTCAAGCGTGGCGGGCGGGCGGGCGGCGGCGCGGGAACAGGTGCGCTAGTCGGGCGGTCAGGGAGAGGCCCGCCGCGGCGCGGGCGGCACCCTAGGCGCGCCCTACGTGCCGTACGTCGCGACGGAGAAGACGAACTGTATGATGAATCCGATCGTCCCGACCCCGCCAATGCCGAGCAGGACGAGCCGCAGGTGCTGCATGTAGTCGTCCTTGTCGGACTTTTTGGCCATCTTCATCGTGTTGACCATGTTCTTGAGCGTCTGCTTTGGTTTCAAGCGGGCGAGCTTGATATGGGCCGCTTATATCCGTTGCACGTGGACCTCTTCGCTGCGCACGCGGGCGACCCGGCCGGCCTGCGCATGGCCGAGAGCCTCGCATCCGGCATGGCCGAGGACGAGGGGGCCACGGGCAGGGGCAGGCTGTACAGGGGGCCCGCCTTTGACGTGCTCGTCAGCGACGATCCCGTCGTGTCGGCCGACTGGCTCGGCGCCGGGTCGGGCGAGGGGTGGGGCGAGAGGTACTCGGGGTTCGTGTTCCTGTCCAGGCACGCGGCAAGGTCGGGCGTTCCGGCCCTGACATGCCACTCGACGGGCAACTTTGGGCCCGCCGCCCTGGGCGGGCGCGACGGGCAGGTGGCCGTGCCGTACCCCGAGATGCACGGCGCGTACATGAGGCTGCTCCACGAGGCCAGGGCAGGGTTCGGAGGGTTCGAGATAACGATCGAGGCGACCCACCACGGGCCGACCGACCTGGAGCGCCCCTCGGTGTTCGTCGAGGTCGGCACGACCGAGGCGCAGTGGACCGACGATGCGCTGTGCGCGTCGGTCGCGGGGATCGCCAGGCGGGCCGCCGAGTCTGTCGCGGGCGGGGCGGCGGCGGCGGCAGCGGCGGGGGGGCGGGGCCGGCCGCCGCGCGCCGTCTGCCTGGGCGGGACCCACTACCCCAAGAGGTTCACCGACGCCGTCGTCCGGGGCAGGTACGACCTCGGCACCGTGGTGCCCAGGCACGCCCTCGAATTCCTCGACGAGGAAATGCTCGCGCACATACTCGAGAGGAACGCCCCCGTCGACGCGGCCCTGGTCGACGCAAAGGGCCTGGGCGGGCACAAGCGCAGGGTGCTCGGCATGCTAGAGTCCGCAGGGCTGGAGGTCGTCCGCGCGTGAGCCCCGCCGAGCGCGTCTATGCCGCCCTGTGCTCGGTGCCGCGCGGCGCGGTCGTCACGTACGCCGACCTTGCGAGGGCGGCGGGGATCGAGAACGGCCAGCGCGCCGTCGGCCGCATGATGGCGGCCAACCCGCACCCCGGCATAGTCCCCTGCCACAGGGTCGTGCGCTCGGACGGGCATATCGGCGGGTACATGTACGGAGCGGACTCGAAGGCGGCCATGCTCAGGAGGGAGGGAGTCGAGGTCGGCGGCGACGGCAGGATCGTCGGGTTCGACGGGGGGCGGGCCAGGTTCAGGTTCGCGGGGGCCGCGCCGGCGCGGCGCAAAGCGGCCCGGCCCGCCGGCGGCGCCGCCGGCGGCGCGCGGGCAGGGACAGAGGGGCGCTAGGCCCCGCAGGCGGCGCCCGCCCAAAAGGCTGCCGCGCCAAAGGCACGGGGCTCCGCCGGGCCGGCGCCCGGACTGGCACGCGCCCCAGGGAAGGACCCGCGCGTTCGCAGGCGGCCGTTCTATGAGGCGCGCTGCCGCGTGGCGCCCTGCCGGCCGCCGCCCGATCGTACCCGGGTTTTTGGCATAACGCAAAAGGGCGCGTTCGCACTCGCGGGGCCGCGCTAGGCCCTGCCGCCGCCGCCGTCGCCGGCATCGTCGTCCGCGGAGGTCTCGGCCCCGGCGATGCCGGCGGCGCCATCCCCGTCTCCACCCGCACTGCCCCCGGGCGGCGGGGCGGCGTCCCCCGCGTCCACGGGCGGCGGGGCCTCGGCCCCGGCCGGCCCGGGGGCGCCCCCAGGCGCGTCGTCCCCCACGGCGGGCCTGCCCGCCTTTACCTCGCCGATCAAGAGCCGCAGGTGCGCCTTGTTGCGGACCGTGTTGCCGCCGACCTTTTTGTACAGCATCCAAAACTCGGGGTTGGTGATCTCGGCCCTGTCCTTTGCCACCTTTAGCAGGTGCCGCAGCGCCCTGACCTTTTTGACGTACACCTGCTTTTTGCCGATGCGCGCGCCGGCGCGCCCGTGCTTTGAGCCCGCCTTTGTGCCGCGCTTTGAGCGCTGCAGCCTCTTGCGGCGGGCCCTGCCGCGGGACGTCCCCACTATCGGCCTTATGCGGATCTTGCCGGCCGAGACGAGGCTGCGTATGTCGCTGCGCATGATCGCGTCGGATATGTCCCCGAGGTGCTCGGGGTCAAAGTAGATGCGGTGCACGCCGACGCCCGTCACGCGCGAGGCGAGCCTCTTTTTTGCCCGCAGGTTAACTACCAACCGGCGTCACCCTCGCGTTGAACACCTTGAGCTTGCGCGAGACCGCCTCGGAGGCGATCTGGATGCGCTTGCGCCTGCCGACGCCGTGCGCGATGCGGACGCCGTCGCGGGAGGGGTCCAGGCCGTCGAGCCCGGCCACGTTGTGGACCAGGTTGTCGGTGTACCCCGACGGGTGCAGGCCCCTCGTCAGCCTGGCGCCGCCGTACCCCACCTTTACGATGCCGGGCCGCCCGCGGCTCTTTTGCTTGCGCTGGTGGTTGTCGATGCCCTTTGGCTTGCGCCACGTCGTCTCGAGCCGCACGTACCGCCAGCTCTCGGGGCGCACGAACTTTGGCCTGCGCCTCGACGCCTCGTCGCGCTCCCTCATGTGCTTTCTTGCAACCGGCACGGCGCGGCGGGGCCGATTTTTGAATAAATAGCTAGCGGGCAGGCGCCGGCGGCGGGGCCGCATAAGTTCAGGTCCCCTACCTAGGTAACGCCTGAACGAGGGGCGGCGTGGTGGCCGCCCCGTGAGGGGCGATGCATGGGATGCGGCCAGGGATGGCGGATGCGGAGGGGGGAGGGATCGCCCGCATCCTGCATGATGGCGCCGCGCAGGGCGGCCCGCGGCCGTCCCGTGCAGTGGCAGGAGCGCGGCATGCCGGCCCCATTCGGGCCTTTGGGCCTCTTCGCGGCGGCGCGTTCGGCGGGAGGGGGCCGAAACGGCTGGGGAGGGGCGGCCGGAGGGGGCCGATCGGCGGATCGGTCAAACCCCAGTCGGGGGCGGATTGGTTATGACGCCCCCTGGTACGATGGCTTGTCCGAGCCCGTTCCCTCGGTCGGATGAACCCGGACTTTCGGGTCATCCGCTACGCAGGGGGGCGGCACGGATGGCCTGATCGGAATGTGTCCGTTGCGAGGCCTTCGGCTTGAGCGGATGCGAAGCCTGATGCGCGGCGGCGGCTTTGGGGGGCGCCGCGGCCTTGGAGCTGCCTGACGATGCGGCATGCGGCGGCCCTGCCTGGCTTTGGTGCCGCGTCGGCGGATGCCAGCGGCGCGCGCAGCCGCCGGCCGCCTCTTGCGGCGCGGCCGCGGCGCGGCCGCGGCGCGGCTGGAGGGGAGGGCCATCGGCGGCCCTGCCGGCGGGGCCGGAGCCGATGCAGGTGCCTCGGGCTCGGCCTTGGGCTCGGGCTTCGCCGCGACTGGCTCGGGCTCGGGCTTCGCCGCGACTGGCTCGGGCTTCGCCGCGACTGGCTCGGGCTCGGGCTTCGCCGCGACTGGCTCGGGCTCGGGCTTCGCCGCGACTGGCTCGGGCTTCGCCGCGACTGGCTCGGGCTCGGGCTCGGCCGCGACGGCCTCAATCTCGGGCTCGGGCTCGGGCTCGGCCGCGACGGCCTCAATCTCGGGCTCGGGCTCGGGCTCGGGCTCGGCCGCGACGGCCTCAATCTCGGGCTCGGCCGCGACGGCCTCAATCTCGGGCTCGGGCTCGGGCTCGGCCGCGACGGCCTCAATCTCGGGCTCGGGCTCGGGCTCGGGCTCGGCCGCGACGGCCTCAATCTCGGGCTCGGGCTCGGGCTCGGGCTCGGGCTCGGCCGCGACGGGCTCGGGCTCGGGCTCGGCCGCGACGGGCTCGGGCTCGGGCTCGGGCTCGGCCGCCTCGGCCGCCGCCCTTGCCAGCCCGTCAAGGGGACCCTTCCCCCGGCGGGGCGCCTTCTTTGGGCCGCCCCACCGGTTCGGGGCCACCTGCCCGACCTTGAACAGGTCGGCGGGATCGGCCCCGCCGGCCAGGGCGATGAACGCCTTGTCGAGCCGCACGCCCTGCTTTTTGCACGTGAGGATGAAGGACACAATGACCGAGAACGCCCTTGCGCCCTCCTCCGTGCGCAGCTGGTAGCGGACGTTGCGCTGGGCCACGGGGTCGCCGCGGATGTCGCCCTCGACGGGGTTGTTCGTGGGAGGCATGTCCTTGAACATTAGGAAGGTGACGAGGTTTGCCCCCGCATTCTCTATCTCGGTGCGGGACGGGTGGCCCTCGGGCAGGCGCCGCGCGATGGCGAGCGCCTCCTCCACTATGGCGTCGCGCACCTCCTTGGGCGCCGTGTCCATGTCCTTGATGCGCTCGTACAGGCCGCAAAAGTCGCCGTACGCGGCCCTCACGACGGGGTCGTCGGCCGTCGCGGCCGCCTTCTTGAAGTTGTTGATGACGTGCCTCCAGCACCGCTGGATCTCGTCGAGGATGATCTCGTACAACTTGTAGCCGTCGACGACGCCGACCAGGTGGCGGGCGAACGCGAGCTCTTCGTCGAATATCGACATGCCGCGGGACGGGCGCGCGACGACCATGGCGGCGCACGCGACCGCGACCACCCACAGGTAGCCCTGCTTGCCGAACATGCGCATGGTCGTCTCGTCAAAGTGGGCCCACCCCTTGGCCACGATCAGCTTTTCCAGGTGCTTCATGAAGGGCTCTAGCACGCGGGCGGCGGCCATGCGGGCGTTCATTATCGTCGAGGGGCAGAACGAGGCGTTGAGGAGGCCCTCCAGCTGCTCCGCGAGCTTGCGGTCCGTCGCCCCGAGCGCGTAGAGGATTATGAATTTTGAGATAAGGGCGGGGCCAAAGCACGTGCCCTCGATGTCGGGGGCGTTTGCCGGGCGCACCTCGCTGCGGCACCGCACGCACCACGCCAGGGGGAGGCGCAGCTGGTACACGTGCGTCCTGCCGTCGGCGTCGTCCCACTCGACGAATATCTTTGAGACGGTCTTTCCGAGCCGCACGAGCCTGGGGTGGAGGCACACCGGGCAGCGGCGGGCGGCGCGGTACCGGAGCGTCTTCTCCGGATGCAGGTCGTGCGAGACGCCGGGGTGGTCCATGGCCGGCCCCCTGCTGGCGGGAGGCTTTGGGCTGCAGCACGATGCGATGATCTCCTCGTCGAACTTTTTGAGCACGTGGTTGGACAGGGGCGGCATGCCGCGCCGGCTGTTGGGCGTCTCATAGTACTTGAGCATGGACTTTAGCCTGCGCACCTCCGCCTCCAGCTCGCCGATCCTGCGCAGGTCCTCGGGGTTGTGGGACCCCGATGCGGCCCTGAGGGCCATCCTTGCGGCGCCGAGCTCCCGGCGCACATCCTCGGCGGTGCACAGGCCGGCGGCGCCCATCTCGATGATCCTGGCGACGATCGCCGCGAACCTGCTGGCGTCCTCCGTCCTGGCCATGTCCATCAGCTTCCTGTACTCGTCCGACTCTTCCGTGATGCGGTCAATGATGTCGTACAGCCGGATGCGATCGGCGCGCATGACGGCCCTCTCCCTGCCCGGCGCGTCGGGATCCAGCCGGATGCGGGTGACCGACGCGCAGCCGCAGGCGCACACCACGTCGATAGTCCTGCCGCCGTCTGCGTCGGTGTGGGGCATGTCGCTTCGCCCGCTACGCCCCGCCCCCGACCAACAACGGCGTGGTCAGCTGTCTTTGACCTGCTTGTCATGCGTTCTACACCAACTGCCGCCGCCGCCGGCGGCGGCCCCGGCGGCCCCTGGCCGCGCCGAGCATCGCCCTCGGCGCCGCCGGCGGCGGCCCCGGCGGCCCCTGGCCGCGCCGAGCATCGCCCTCGGCGCCGGCGCGTCCCGGGCGGCCGTGTGGGGCAGGCACGCCTAGGGACCTGAACTTATGCGCGGGGCCGCGGCATCGGCGGCGGGCCGGACCGGGCCGGGCCGGGCCGCCCTCGCGCCCCGCACACCCTTTAAAATAGGCGCCGCGGGCGGCGCGCGCATGGTAAGCGAGGGCGAGCTGGCCGAGATGGTCCGCAAGGCAAAGGGGTCGTCGGAAAAGCGCAACTTCAAGCAGTCGCTCGAGATGATCATCGTCTTCAAGGACATCGACGTCAAAAAGGGGTTTGCCATAAACGAGACGGTGCAGCTTCCAAAGACCAGCTCGCCGTCGACGGTCTGCGTCATGGCGTCCGGGGACATGGGCGTAAAGGCGAAGGCGGCCAACGCCGACATGGTCGTCGACGCCGACGAGCTCGGCCGGCTCGGCTCGAACAAGCGCGAGTCGCGCAAGTTCATCAACAGGTACGACTTTTTCCTGGCAGACACGCAGCTCATGCCGACCGTCGGCAAGGTGCTCGGCCAGATACTCGGGCCCCGCGGCAAGATGCCGGCCCCCGTGCCGTTCAACGCCCCCATCGAGGCGTTCCTCGAGCGGTTCAGGTCGTCGATCCGCGTCAGGGTGCGCGGGTCCCTCTCGCTGTCGTGCAAGATCGGCGACGAGAGCATGGACGACGCCGACCTGGCGGCCAACGCCATGGCCGTGTACGGCACGGTCGAGAAAAAGCTGCCCAACGGCGACAAGAACGTCCGGCGGATCATGGTAAAGACGACGATGGGCAGGGTCGTAAGGCCCGAGGCGCAGGCCAGGGCTGGGAGGCGGTGAGGCGGCGTGCGCGAGAACAGGGAAGTGTACCCCGAGGGCAAGGCGCAAATGTACCGGACGCTGCAGGAGGCGCCGCGCCGCCACAGGGTCCTCGCGCTCGTCCGCATGGAAAAGGTGCGCGCCTCGCAGATACTGCCGCTGCGCAAGAGGCTAAAGGGCGACGTGACGTTCGTGAGCATAAAGGACAAGGTGGCGCGCAAGGCGCTCGGGGCCTCCGAGGGCGAGGTGCCCGGCCTGGCGGACATGGCCTCGAGGCTGGCAGGCCAGTGCATGTTCATGTTTACGGACATGTCGCCGTTCAGGCTCAACGTCGTCCTCTCGAAGAACACCGTCATGCTGCCGGCGCGCGCCGGCGACACGGCCAGCATCGACGTGGTCGTCCCCGCAAAGAACACGGGGATTGCGCCCGGGCCGATGCTCACGGTCTTCAAGGACGCCGGCATTCCGACAAAGATAGACCAGGGCACGATCTGGATCACGAGGGACACGGTCCCCGTCAAGAAGGGCGGCGTCGTCGACGAAAACCTGGCGCCGCTGCTCGCAAAGCTCGACATAAAGCCGGTCGAGGCCGGCATTCTCCTCGACTCGGCGCTCGAGGACGGCGTCGTGTACTCGGCCGACGAGCTTGCGGTCGACGTCGGGGCCGTCAGGGACGGCCTCGGGGCGGCCCACGCCGGCGCGCTTGCGCTGTCCATCGAGGCGGCGTACCCGACGGCCGGCAACGTGGAGCAGATACTGGCGCGGGCCGCGCAGCGCGCCGCATCGCTGTCCGTCGAGGCGGCGTTCGTCACGGCGGAGACGGCCGAGCCCATACTGCAGAGGGCGCACTCGCGGGCGCTCGCGCTCATGTCGGCAGCCGAGTCGAAGGGATACGGCGCATAGCGCCCCGCCGGATCGCCCGCCCAGCTGCCGCCGCCCCCGCCGGATCGCCCGCCCAGCTGCCGCCGCCCCCGCCGGATCGCCCGCCCCCGCATGGCGCGGCTGCGCTGCCGGCCGCGATCGGATGCGGCAGTGCGGCGGCGGTAGCGGCGGCCGGTTCGCCCCGGTCGGGAGACCGAGCGCGGCGCCAAGGCCCGCGCCCGCAGGCGGCCGCACCGCTGCCCGCCCCGCACGCGCCCGCGAAAGCGGCGCAGCGCGGCCCAGGCGGGGCCGGCGGCCGCGGCGTCGGGCGCACAAAAGCAAAAAGACATGCTGCGGCATGCGCCGCGGTGTCGGGAAGCTACTAGCCGAACAGCGACGAGAGGCCCGCCATTGCCTGCTCTTCGGACTGCGAGTCGTCCTTTTCTTCCTTCTTTTCCTCGGCCGCGTCGGCTGACTTTTCGGCCGCGGCATCCGCCGCCGGCGCGGCTGCCGCCGCGACCGCCACGGGGGCCGCCTTTACCGCCTCGTCAATGTCGACGTCCCCGAGGGCCGCAACCAGCGACTTGACCTGCGCTTGGTTCACCTCGGCCCCAGATGCCTGGACCACCGACGAGATGCTCTCCTCGGTGACGTCCTTGTCGAGCTTGTGCAGGAGCAACGCCGCATAGACGTATTCCATGCCGGCCGCGGGCGGCCGGAGTAATATAAAGATAGGGCGCGCCCGGCTCGGATCCGGGCTGCGCGTTAGCCGGCAGTGGGCGGGGCGGCAGCGAGGACGGCAGATGCGGCCGGCCCTGTTCCCGAGTCGCGATCGGGACAAAGCGGGTCTCGTCTAGGGACGCCCCGCGGCGCGGGGCGCGTCAGGACAGGCGTAGGCGCGGGGGCGGGGCGGCCGCCCCGACGGCGGGGCGCGGGGGCCGTAGCAGGTTCTGCGGGAGGGCACCCCCTCCGTCCATCCCCCCCCCCACCGTGCGACCCGCCGGCACATGGGCGGCCGCGCGGGCCGCAGGCGCGGCCGGGCCCGTGTTGGCGGCGGGGCCAGTCAATGCAAATGTGATCTGGCAGGCGCCCGATCGCGGCCGCCGGCAGCGCGGAGCCGGCGGCCGGGCCCCCCGAGGGGTGGCGGAGAGGGCGGAGGGCAGGCGGACGCGCGCTACTCGGGCGGGGGCCCGCGGGAGGATGGATGCCGCAGGCAGGCTGTCAAATAAAATGATCTGTATACCCCCGCCCGGAGCCGGCCCCAACATGGGTGAAAACGGCAGGTCCGGGCTCGTTGACTTTGAGACACTGGCGCGGTTCAAGGCCGGCGCCCGATATCTTGACGCAGACTACGGCGCCAGCATAGTCGTCTCGAACAAGCCGAACAGCATGCACAGCGCACGACGATCGTCCGCGGCATGCCTGGCGGGTGCGCCCACGCCGAGAACCTCTCAAAGCTGGCTGCGTCGAGGCGCGAGTGCGAGCGCAGGAATCGCGGGTGCGGTGCGACCACACGATCAAGTGCAGGTACGCCTGCCACTGCAAAGGGCAGTGCAAGTGCAGGTAACCTTAAATAGCCAGCCGCGTCAGGCCATCCAAGGCCTGCGAATGGGCGGGCCCCAGGGGCGGCGGCATCTGCGCAACTAGGCGCAACCGTCGCCCCGTTACCTCCAAGCACGCCATTGCTGACCGCCCAGCCATGCGGGCATGCGTAGCACGCCTTTGAATCAAGCGCCAAGGCGCCGGGCCGTGCCGGCAAAGTTCCCAGGTCGGTAAATGTCCACCCAGGCACGCCCGTTGCGTATTTTCGGATGGGGGCCTGCCACGTCTCCATCGTAGGAGGTGGGCCTAGCACACGAATAGAGATCTGTACGCATGCCAGCAGTCGCTTCGCTACCTCGGATCGGGATAGTCCTTTATTCCAAACCCCTGCAGGCGGCCTCTGAATTTCCACATGCTGGCCTTGAGGTCGTCGAACCAGCCTGCAAACGATGCATCGCCATGGCACTGCTTTTGGATTATGTACGCGGCGGCATCGGCTCCCTGTATGAGCGGCTCGCGACGGGAGTCCTTGAAGAGCACGTCTTCCATGACTAGGTGCAGCCGGCCCCTTCGGCGCCCGATCTTCGTCTTTGCCACCCGGAAAGCGGCCCGGATGCCCTCTTCGTTTGTGCGCGTGCTTTGATCCGAGATCACCAGGCCAAGATCCCCGCCGCCCGCATCGTTCAGGTACGCCTCAAACCGCTCCGCCAACAGCCCCCATGAGAGCGCGCAGATGCGCGGCCCGTCCGTGCCGCCCGGCAGCCGGTTCTTCCAGATCACGACGCTGATCAGCGCAGCTCCGGACCCGGCTATGGCGTCCACCGTTGCAGAAAACACCGCCTTCTTTTTTTCAAAGTTGAGGCCTTGGACGCCGGAAAACTCCCCCCTGCCGTTCCACACGTCGTATGCATGCAGCTCCACGCTCTCGGGGTCAGGGCCGGCGAAGAGGCGGCGCTTGGCGGCGTTGATGGCGGCCCTGGCGCCGCACAGGCCGCGCTCGTGCACGATCATGCCGCTCAGCACGTGCACGCCAACGCCCCGCGCGCCGGCGCGATGCGGCCGGGTGTTGCCAGAATCGTCGACGAACATCAAGTACACAATCCAGCGGATTTTTTACCGCGTATATACACATTCAAGTCCCCAGCACGCAAGGCGCAAAAGGCAGGCTCGGGCCGGGCCGCGTGACATTCCCGCCGCAGGTGCCGGCCTCCCGCATGCCGCCCGCGGCGCGCCGCCGCGCGGGCGCCCGTCGTATCCTATTTTAACGCGGGCGCGCGGCGCGCGCCGTGGACGCGGCCCAGGGCCAGGCAGCGGCGGCGGGCGGCGGCGGCGGCGGCGACTGCCGCGGCGAGCCCGGCGACGCGCTGCTAGACGAGTTCATGGCGACCCGAAGCAGGACGCTACGGCTCGTCGCGCCGCTCGCCGCCGACGACTATGTAGTGCAGACGGCCCCCTACACGAGCCCGCCAAAGTGGCACATGGGCCACGTGAGCTGGATATTCGAGGTCGTCCTCGGAAAGATCGACCCGTCCTACAGGCCGTACTCGGCCGATCTGACGGGGTACCTCAACTCGTACTACCAGCAGTTCGGCGAGCCGATGGACAAGGCTGGCAGGGGCGCCGTCTCGCGCCCGACCCTCGAAGAGGTGCGCCGCTACTATGCGGCCGTGACGGACAGGGTCGCCTCGGCCGTCCCGGACATCCCGGCCGGAGGCGGCGGCGAGGCGGCGCGCATGGTCCGGCTCGGCATACACCACGAGTGCCAGCACCAAGAGCTACTCGTGTACGACCTCCAGCACATGCTCGCGCCGGCGTACGCCCCTGACGGCGGCCGCGCAGCGGCGTCCGCGCACGCCCCGGGCGATCCCGCGGCCGGCGGCCTCGTGCGGGTCGAGGGCGGGCTGTACCGGCTCGGGAACGGCGGCAGCGACGGCCGGTTCTGCTACGACATCGAAATGCCCGAGCACACGGTCCACCTGGAGGACTATCGCATAGGCGCCCTGCCCGTCACGTGCGGCGAGTACGCGCGGTTCGTCGAGGACGGCGGGTACGGCGAGTACAGGCACTGGCTCGCCGACGGCTGGGAGAGGGTGAAGGAGAGGGGGTGGGAGGCGCCCATGTACTGGGAGAGGGGCGGGGACGGGCAGTGGCTCGTCTCGGACTTTGCCGGCCGCCGCCGGCCGGTCGACCCGCGCGAGCCTGTCCGCAACGTGAGCTTTTACGAGGCGGACGCGTACTGCCGGTGGGCCGGCATGCGCCTGCCGACAGAGGCCGAGTGGGAAAAGGCCGCGCTGTGGGACGAGGGGTCGGGCCGCAAGCTGCGCTTTCCGTGGGGCGATGCGGACCCGTCCCCCGACAGGGCCAACCTGCTCGAGTCCTGGCTGTGGGGCTGCGCGCCGGCCGGCTCGTACCCCGCTGGAAAGAGCCCCTCGGGGTGCCACCAGATGATCGGCGACGTGTGGGAGTGGACGGCGTCCGAGTTTGTCGGGTACCCGGGGTTCCGCAGCGGGTTCGACGAGTACAATGACAAGTGGTTCACCTGCCAAAAGGTGCTCAGGGGCGGGTCGTTCGGCACGCCGTCGGTCTCGATAAGGGGCACGTACAGGAACTTTTTTCGGCTCGACGAGCGGTGGATGTTCGCGGGGTTCAGGTGCGCGGCGGGCGCGTAGGCGGGAGGCGAGTGTATACGTGCTCCTTTTCCCCTCCGCCGCAGGACGGGCGGGCGGACAGTCGGCGACCAGGAAGGGTTACGCGGTCCCGTTGGCGCCAGGTAGTCAAAGGAGAGGAGGGGCCAGGCTGCGGCCACAGGGTTCCGCGGCCCCACGGCTGGCGGCGGGCCAGGTCCGCTCGGCGCCGCGGCCGTGGCGGCGCTGGCGGTAGCGGGATGCAGGGGCTGCATACTGGGCAGGTTCCCGGTAGCCTTCTCGGGGGCGGCCCCGCCCCCGGTCGGCCGGCGCCGCAAGGCGCCGCCGGCTTTACTGCGGCGCGCTTCGGAGCGCAGCTCCGCCGCTCCTCCCCTTCCCGGTCCCGCGTGCGTTCGGCATCCGGGCATCGGCCGCCCCGGGCGGGGCTGCAGGCTTCGGCCGCGCAACATGGGCGCGCCTTTTCCCTCTCGGCCCCCGGCGCCACGATCCTGCGGTCCGCCGCGGCCAGCCGCCTGTCCTTGCCGCCCTACTCTTCGCGCAGGCGCGGGTTCCCGACGCGGCCTCTACGAACTTTTCGCGCATGACGACCAGGTCCGACCTTTCCAAGCCCCGCAATCCGCAATGCCATACGGCCCTTGATGCCCGTGCGTCGGCGCAGCGGCCGGCCGGCGGCCCCCTTGCCCCGCACCCGCCCAGGCCTGCCACAGTCTAGGCCGCAGCCGTACCGCATGTCCTGCCGGGGAGGGCACGCAAACACCCACCATCAAGACAGCGGTGCCCAACCATAGCTAGAAATGTCCGCCTGGTGCGAGCCCCGTAAGATGGGAGCGGCGCGAGCGTGGGCCATGGCGGCCCGAGAACGGGGGAGGATCACGGATATCCCGGCGCAAGGCCGGCGTCCGGCCGCCCGCCTGCCGTCCGGCCCAAGGAAGTGACAAACCGTGCCTACGTCCCCCCCGCACCTTCCAAGGGTACAGTCGCGAAAGGAGTTTATGGACTACCTTGCAAGAGAGATCAGCGCGCCCAAGGGCGACGACGACGAGTCGCAGGGACAAGGCAAGCTGCGCGAACTAAAGGCGTACGTGATTGAGGCGGACGCGGGAATCCCAAAATCGGCAAAATCGGCAGATGTGGAATGGGAGGTTGTAGACACGGGGCTGGACAAGATGAAAATAATGCGTACGAATGTGATGGGCACCAAGTGCGAGTTCTATGCAGACGTAAGCAACAAAAGATTTCATACGCTCCACACTACCGCCAAGTCAGACGACGCGGCCAGGGCGGTGGACGCAATCACGTCCATGGACAGCCTGCCGCTCGACAAAATGTGGCTTTCCGACTCCCTGCTCAAGGCCCTCGCAGATAGCGCCGGGGACGGCGCATTCCGTGGGTTTGGGGTCAGGTACGCCAGTGGCTTTCCCGGCGGCGGCAGTCTACAGAGCACGGAAGACCTTAACTTGAGCATCAACGGGTCACTAGCGGGCGAGATCAAAGACCACATAAGAAGCAGTCCACGCCTGGAAAAGGCAATAGCATACGGAAAAATCAGGCTCAAGCGGGGCGATGAAACAGACCAGTACAACCACGTCCATGACGACATCGACAAGGAGGGGCACTTTGCGATAAAACGTGGAAAATCAGTCCAGGATCACCTGCACCTGGTCAGCGAAGCAAAAGATCGCTATGAGATGACCATTGGCGGAATTGAGGAGTGCAGGCTAGGCTCGTCACAGCGCGATGGCAGATGGACGATCAAGGGCGAGCCGCTGTACTTTGAGTTCAGCGAGCCGATGCCGGACCTGCGGCGCTTTATTGCACGGCTGTTCGACTCCACCAGGCCGTTCCGCCTGTGGGGGCTCGAATCGGAGATTAAGGAGGGCTATTACAACGTGGCAGGAATCGACTTCCATACTGGCGATCCGATCAACTTCGAGATTGGCCACGACATGATGCGCGTCTACCTTGGCGAGAAAAGCTGCGGCAACACGATCATGCGCCTGCTGTGCAACCTGCAGGACCGCTTTGGAACACGCATCCGATGCAGGCAGGTGGATCAGGCCGTATGCCAGTGAACACGCAAAGCTTGTGAACAAGTTCGTCTGCCTGTGCAGCAGTGCAGGCGGATGGCCCTCCATTCTGTACGAGCAGGATGCCGCGTTTGCCTCATCGAGCAGAGGATAAGCACGGGGTCCGCCGGCGCGACTCCCGACGTGGCCGCCATGTCGAACAAACTTTCGCATGCCGTCGTGTCCGACTGCAAGGGCGGGGGCAATGTTGATTCGGGCGGGATGGCAGGTACGAAAGCATCAAGCCAAAACACCTCTTTATGTGGGTCCGCGCCAGGGAAAAGAAGCGTGTCGGGTGCACTGCTTGCTATGTCACAAATGATGTCGTCTATGACCGACATCGGGCGCACACTGCGCTGTCATTCATCGTGTTCGATGGCGGCCATGTCGAGGGCAGGGGCGGTTTTGGTGCGGACGGCCTTAACCGCGTCCTCAGCATGGGGGCAAGCCTAGCAGGCATGTGCGAACCGACGAATTTTTACCCATTTTCGCGCGATGGCAATGAAGAGTTGGCAGCCAAGCACGTCGTAACTAGACTGTCAGCCTGGCTCAACAAGAGTCGCCCAAAGTTGCCGGACGGACTTGTTGATGACGAGGTGGCATTGGCAATTCTAAAAATTGTGCACCCCGAGTACAAGTACATGAGAGAAAGGCGCCAAAACATGCCTTGTTCCAAGGTGAAAAAGATCCTCGCCAGCCTCGTATCCCGCAGAGTTCAAGGCAATCAAAGACAAGAGGGTAGACGGCAAGCTTGCCGTACCTCTGCTCCAAAGATTCAAAGGGGGTGCCAATCAATCGTGAAAAATAGAACGGTCCAGGTCACGCTCGGCTAGAGCGGCAGCATGCCCTTCAATTCCAGGCGCTCGCGAGCGCCCGAAAAAGTGGAGTGCCAAGGCAGGCGGCGCAGCAGGCCACGGGCGGCGATCGAGGTTCCCACAGGGGCGGTTTTGGGCAGTCAGTGGCCCGAGCACGCGGGCGGGGCCGTTCCGCATGTAGTGCGCATACAGCTCCACACCGTCGGGGTCACGGCCGGAGAAGAGGCGGCACTGCGCCGCGCAGGCCGCGCTCGCGCAATCGTGCCGCCCGGCACGTGCACGCCAACGCCCCGCGCGCCGGCGCGATGCGGCCAGTGCTGCCGGAATCGTCGACGGACATCCGATGCACGGACCAGTAAACTTTTTGGCGCGTGCATATGCGCTCAAGTCCCCCATGCGCTGGGGGGGGTCGCTCTGCACGCCGTCGGCCTCGACAAGGGGCACGCGCAGGAACTTTTTCCGGCTCGGCGAGCGGCGGATGTTCGCTGGGCTCGGGTGCGCGGCGGGGCGCAGGCGGGCCGGCGCCGGGCCGCGGCCCACGTTTTAATAGGAATTTTCGGCGGCGCGGGCCGTGCAGAGGGTGCTACACGGGATCGAGCGGGCCGCCGTGGCGGCCCTCGCAGGGGCGGGGGCCGGCGGCATGGGCGAGGCCGACCTTGCCGAGGCAGCGGGGCTGTCGCCCGACCAGGCGCGGCGCGGGATCGAGTGGCTCAGGCACAAGGGCCTCGCCGACGTGGAGGAGACGTCCGAGGAGATCGTGTCGCTCGGCCCCGCGGGCCTCGCCGCGGCCGGGGGGGCGGGCGGAGGCGGCAGTGGCGGCGGGCTGCCCGAGCGGCGCCTGCTCGCCCTGCTCGCGGGGGCGGGCGGGCGGCCCGCGCCTGCCGGCGACCTGCAGGCGGCGATGGGCCCCGAGTTCGGCCCAGCCATGGGCATTGCGAGAAAGGCAGGGTGGGCAAGGACGGGGCCGGCCGGAACGGTCGAGCTTGCCGGGGGGCGCAGCGACGCCGACGAGGCCGTCTCCGTGAGCGAGCGCCTGCTCGAGCGGCTCAAGGGGGCAGGCGACAGGGGAATGGAGGCCGAAGGCCTGGCCCAGGGGGATGCCGAATCCGCGGCGCTCGCCGCCCTGAGGCGCAGGCCGGGATACATCGCCGAGCGCACCTCGAAGTCCAGGACGGTCCGCCTCACGGCGGCGGGCAAGAGGGAGGCGGCGGGCAAGAGGGAGGCGGCGCGCTCGCGGGCGAAGGGCGGAGGCAGAGGCCGGGGCGGCGGCGGCGGCGGCGGCACGCCCGCTGGCGCGATCGACGTCGAGGCAGACGTGCCGGCGGCCCTGCCGGCCCGCCTGCACCCCCTCACGGAGACGATCGAGGCGGTACGCGACGCGTTCGTCGCCCTCGGCTTTGCCGAGATAGCGGGGCCGCACGTGCAGCCCGGGTTCTGGAACTTTGACGCGCTGTTCACGCCGCAGGACCACCCCGCGCGCGAGATGCAGGACACCTTTTACGTGGCCGGCGGCGGCGGGGGGCGGCCGGCCTCGTACGGGCGCAGGCCGGCGCCGGCGGCCCACGTGCGCGCCGTGTCCGAGGCGCACGGGCGCGGGTGGGGGTACCGCTGGAGCGAGGCCGAGTCGAGAAAGGCCGTGCTGCGCACGCACACGACGTGCGTCACGGCGAGGTACCTCGCCGAGAACCGGCCGGAGAGGGCGAGGGTCTTCTCGCTCGGCCGCGTGTTCCGCAACGAAAAGGCCAGCTACAAGCACCTGGCCGAGTTCCACCAGGTCGAGGGGGTCGTCGTCGGCCCGGGGGCCGACATGCGCTCGCTCATGGGAATACTGGAGCGGTTCTACTCGATGATCGGCGTGGGCAGGGTCAGGTTCTGGCCGACGTTCTTTCCCTACACGGAGCCGTCGCTGCAGGCGATGGCGTACAACGAGCGGCACGGCAAGTGGGTCGAGCTGTTCGGGATGGGCATGCTCAGGCGCGAGGTCACCGGGCCGCTCGGCATGGGCGACGCGCCGGTGCTGGCATGGGGCGGCGGGATCGAGCGGATCGCAATGGCAAGGTACGGCGTCGACGACGTGCGCACGTTCTACTCTAACGACCTCGGTTGGCTGAGGGGCGCGGCGGGGGGGGCGGCATGCCCGTAGTGGAGCTCGACTACGGCCGGCTGCGGCGGCTCGTCGGCGGCGGCGGCGGGGGCAAGGGGCGCGGCCCCGCAAAAAGGGACGTGGAAAGGGCGCTGCCGTACCTGGGCCTGGACATCGAGGGCGGGGACGGCGGGACCGTCCGCGTCGAGTACAGCCCCAACAGGCCGGACTATTCGACCGACTGGGGCGTGGCGGCCGGGCTGAGGGGGCTGCTCGGCGTCGAGGAAGAGCAGGGCGGCGCAGCGGCGGCGGCGGCGGTCGTCGTCGGGGAGGGCGGGGAGGGAATGCGCCTGCGCGCCGACCCCTCGGTCGCGGCCGTCAGGCCGTTCATTACGGCCGTCGCCGCGCGCGGCGGCGGCGGCCTCCCCGGCGGGCGCCTCGGCGGCCGCCCGCTGGCGCAGCTCATTGCAATGCAGGAGGACCTGCACGACGGGATCGGCAGGCGGCGCAGGAAGGCGTCCATCGGGCTGCACGACATGGGGCCGGTCAGGTTCCCGCTGTCGTACACCACGGCGGGGCGGGGCGGCCACCGGTTCGTCCCGCTCGGCGGCGGGAAAGAAATGTCCGCGGGCGACGTGCTCGCCCGCACGCCGGTCGGCGCCGAGTACGGCGGCCTGCTGGCCGGCCACGAGCGGGTGCCCGTCCTGCTCGGCGCGGACGGGACGACCCTGTCGCTGCCGCCCGTCATAAACGGGGCGGCCACGGCCCTGTCCGAGTCGACGGCGGACGTCCTCGTCGAGGTGACCGGAACCGACAGGACGGCATGCGAGGACGCGCTCTCGGTGGCCGCGCACACGCTGCGCCTGGCGGGGTTCGCCCTCGAGCGGGTGCTCGTGTCGGGGGCGGGCAACCGCACCCCGGGGCTCGGGCCCCGCCGCATGTCCGTCGACGCGCGGCTCGTGGCAGGGTCGCTCGGCGTCGAAATGACGGCCGGGCAGGCCGCCGGCGCGCTGCGCAGGGCCGGCATAGGGGCCGAGCATCGCGGCGGGTCGCATCGCGTGCAGTGCTCCGTGCCGCGGCACCGCTTTGACATACTCGGCCCGATGGACCTCGTCGAGGAGGCCATGCTCGGCTACGGGGTGCAGCGCATCGAGCCGGCCCTGCCTCCCTCGCCGTCGGCCGGCTCGCTCCACCCCGCGTCCGCGTCGGCGCGCTCCGCCCGCCTCGCCATGGTGGGGCTCGGGTACACCGAGGCGCTCTCGCCGATCCTGTCCGACGCGGCCCTGCTGCGCGGGCGCGTCGGGAGGGGCGGCGATGCGCCGCCGCCCGCGGCCGTCCTCGACCCAAAGAGCGCCGACCGCACGGCCCTGCGCGACTCGCTGCTGCCTGGCCTGCTCGACGCCCTCTCGAGAAACGCCCACGAGCCGTACCCCCAGAGGCTCTTCGAGGTCGGGACGGTGTTCGCCGCGGGCGGCGGCGGCGGCGGGGGGAGTAGGGCGCCGCCCTCCGAGTCCCGCCGCCTGTGCGCCGTGTGCGCCCACTCGGCCGCGTCGTACACCGAGATCAAGGGAGTCCTGCTCGCCGTGTCGGGGACCGCCCTGGGGGGGCCCTGCTCGACCAGGGCCGCCGGCGAAGAGGCGGCGGCGCCGCTCGCCGCCGGCCGGTCGGCCACCGTCCACGCAGGCTCCTCGCGCTCGCCGGTCGGCATCGTCGGCGAGCTCGGCGCGCCGGCGGCCGCCGAGTTCCGCCTGCGCCAGCCCGTCGCCGCCTTTGAGGTCGAGCTACCCATTAATACGGCGCGCCGGCCGGCTGGCCGCCCCAAGAGCAGGCGCGCAGACGGACCCTGATGAAGTCGAGATCGCAGCGATGCCGGTGATTCCGGGTCACCCAGGCGCGCCACAGGGCGCAACCCCGGCCACGGAACGGACGGAGGGTATGGCTAGCCTGTGAACTCGCGCGAGTCAGGGCCGGGGGACATAGTGATAAGGGGCGCCGGCCGCGGCCCTGCGTGAAGGGGTACTGGCTCGTAAAGCAGGAGCCCGACGGGCCGCGGGGGTACAGCTTTGACCGCATGAGGGAGGACGGCTCGACCGTATGGGACGGCGTGCGCAACAACCTGGCCCTAAAGCACATGAGGAGCATGAAAAAGGGCGACCTGGCCCTGTTCTACCACACGGGCGGCCGCAGGGAGGCCGTCGGCATCGTCGAGGTCGCGTCCGCCCCCTACCACGACCCCGAGGCCGGCGACGAGCGGTGGACCGTCGTCGACGTGAGGTACAAGAGGGCCCTCAAGAGGCCCGTCGGCCTGGACGAGATAAAGGCCGACCCCGCGTTCGCGGGGTGGGACCTGCTCCGCGTGTCGCGCCTGTCGGTCGTGCCCGTGCCAAAGGCGATGTGGGACAGGGTGCTGGAGCTGTCGCGCGGCTAGCGCGGGCGCTGGCTGGAGGGCGGGGCGCATGCGAGGGCAGGCATTCCCGCCGCGGGACGGCCCTGCAAAGGCGCCCAGCCTTGACCCGATAGGCGCGCGCAAGCGAGGGCAGGCATTCCCGCCGCGGGACGGGCGGGCGCTGCCGGCGGCTGCGGCGGTGGCAGGGCGGTCCGATCCCGCAGCGGCTGGGCGGGGGCGGCCGGGCGGGAAGGTGTTCGGCCGCCGATCCGGGCGGGGCCGGGGCGGCCGGCCGCATGCGGCGGAACCGGGGCGGGGCGCATGGGCGTAGGGCCGCCCCGCCTTGGGACGAAGAGCGTCCTGAACAGGGTGACCGCGGGCGACTGCATCGACCTGATGGACAGGCTGCCCGAGGGGTGCGTCGACCTGGTGGTCACGTCCCCCCCGTACAACATAAAGAACTCGACGGGCAACGGCCTGAGGTGCCGCAACCGCGGCAA
Source organism: Cenarchaeum sp. (assembly GCA_965200655.1). Taxonomy (GTDB): domain Archaea; phylum Thermoproteota; class Nitrososphaeria; order Nitrososphaerales; family Nitrosopumilaceae; genus Cenarchaeum. The sequence continues at coordinate 136,868 of CBDAUQ010000001.1, read as the reverse complement.
GTGGCCGCAGGCCGCGCTGGTCGACGGCTACGACGGGCACGGCGACTCGATGCCGCACGCCGAGTACGTGGACTGGCAGCGGCGGTGCCTGGAGTCGATGATGAGGGTGCTGTCCGAGGACGGGGCCATATTCTACAACCACAAGTGGCGCGTCCAGCGAGGGATGCTGCAGGACAGGGGCGACATCGTGGCCGGCTTTCCGGTGAGGCAGATCATCATATGGCAGCGGGCCGGCGGGATCAACTTCAACCCGGGCTATTTTCTGCCCACCTACGAGGTGATCTACCTCATAGCAAAGCCGGAGTTCAGGCTAAGGAGGGGCGCGAACCGCATGGGCGACGTGTGGAGGATCGCGCAGGAGCACGGCAACTCCCACCCCGCCCCGTTTCCCGCCGAGCTGGCCGAGCGGTGCATCGGGGCCACCGAGGCGGGGGTCGTGCTCGACCCGTTCATGGGGTCCGGCTCGACGGCCATCGCGGCCGAGCGCCAGCGCCGCTCGTGGATCGGCTTTGAGATATCCAAAGAGTACTGCCGGATGGCCAGCCGGCGCATAGCCGGGGCCAGGCGGAGCGGCAATGCCAAGGGCGGCTAGGCCCGCGCGCGGCGGCGGGGCCCCGGGCGGCCCGGCGCGGCGCGCCCGCTCAGCGAACATTGTATCGGAACTCTTTATAGTCGCGGGGCGCGACGGCCTCCGTGAACAGGTCAGCGTGGTGGTTCGCCCTGCCTATCGTACTCGGCATCCTCGGAGGCGTCATAGCGTGGGCCAAGACGAGGGACGACGACAAGGAGATTTCAAGGTGGCTCATGATCGTCGGCATTGCCCAGACGGCCGTGATCGGGGTCGCCGTAACAGCGGCCGGCGAGGCGGCCGAGATCGCGCTTTCCGACGCAGATTACGGAGGGGTGCCAGAGTACGGCGCCCAGTGCGGGGAGGGGTACGTCCTGATCGGCGACATTTGCGAAGTGGCGCCGGACGGGTACGTCGAGACGCGCAGCGAGTGCGAGATTGCCGTCGACTCGCGCGAGGCCGCCGGCGTCGAGCAGGACTACATGGCGGAGCTCGAAAAGTGCAGGGGCCAGTGAGGGCGGCCCCCCTGCCGCCGCGCCCGGGGATCCGAGATCCCGCGCCGCGGCCGCACTAGGTTTAATTGCGCCCGGCCGGCCGCCTCGCCCGTGCTGACCATAGTGGGATCCGGCAAGGTAGGCGGCGACGCCGCCCTGTTCTCGGCCCTGCGCGGGGCCGACGAAAAGATACTGCTCCTCGACATCGTGGAGGGCCTCCCGCAGGGCGAGGCCATGGACATTAGCCACGCCCTGTCCGAGCAGGGCATCGACGTGGAGGTGACCGGCTCGAACGACTTTGCCGACATGCGCGGGTCGGACGTAGTCGTCGTCGTGGCCGGATCGGGGCGAAAGCCGGGCATGACCCGGATGGACCTGCTAAAGATCAACTCGGGGATAGTCAGGGACGTCGCCGGCAAGGTCGGCCGGCACGCCCCCGGCGCCGTCCTCGTGCCGGTGACGAACCCGCTCGACCCCATGGCGTACGTGGCGTACAGGGCGTCGGGGCTGGACCGCAGCAGGGTGCTCGGCATGGGCGGAATGCTCGACCTGTCGAGGTTCCGCCAGTTCATACACGAGGCGACCGGCCACTCGCGCGACTCGATAAGGGCCCTCGTGATCGGCGAGCACGGCGAGAACATGCTCCCGCTGCCGAGGTTCTCGTCCGTGTCGGGCGTGCCGCTGACGTCGCTGCTGCCGGCGGACAGGACGGAAGAGATGGTGCGGAGTACAAAAGAGGTCGCCGCGAGGGTGATCGCCACAAAGGGGGCGACCGTCCACGCGCCGGGCAACGCCATAGCGGCCATGGTCGAGTCCGTCATGCGCGACAAGAGGCAGGTCATACCCGTCTCGACGTACCTCGACGGCGAGTACGGCCACTCGGGCGTGTGCATCGGGGTGCCGGCCGTCGTCGGCAGGGGCGGCGTCGAGGAGATCATCGAGCTCGACCTCGACGGGGCCGAGAGGGCCGCGTTCGACGGGGGCGTCGAGAGCGTGAGGCGGGCCATAGGGGAAATGGAGGGTGGCGGGGCGGCCGGGCCGTCGTAGGCGCGCCGGGCCGATGCGGAGGAGAGTCAGGACGCGCGGTGGCGCGAACCGCCCGGTGGCGCGGCGCGAGTCTGCGCCGGCATGCCTTCTCAAGATTCCCTCGGCTTTATGTCGAAGTACATTGGCACTAAGCCGCCCTCGCCGTCCGCTCCTCCGTCCGCGCGGCTGCTAGGCGCAGGCGCGGCCCCGCCGCGCCCGGAAGACGGCCTTTCGAAAAACCTGGCAAAGCCCATCTTTTCGTAGAATCCGACAGCGTCACGATCCGAGTTGGCAAATACCACGCGGCATCCCGCTTCCAAGGCCATCTGCCTGCAAGGCCGACTGCATAGGACGTCATGTGCCTTCCTATCCCGCTCCTTTCGTGCCGCTCGTCCGTGGCCAGGCGTGTAATCACAAGGGCCGGCACTGGCCCGTACGTGTCAATGCCCAGGTCCGCCTGCCGCCTCTTGCCGACATGGCCCATCGCCAGCATCATGTACCCGACAATCTTGTCCTCGCGGACGGCCCAGTACATCTGCCCCATCCTCTGCTGTTGATCGTATGGCGCGGCAACGTTGAGGTATTCGGCAAACTCGGGCTTTCTGCACTTGAAGTCCCTAGGCACCTCCCACATGCTGGCCTTTACTATGTCAAGCTCGCCATCAATCATATAGAACCATCCCACCCTTCCCACTTTTTCCATACAGGCTCCCGCGTCCATACGACGCGCTATGCCGTGGGGCGGCATATCTTCTTGTTCTTTACTATGCTAGAGTCCTTGAGGGTGATGCTACGGCCAAGTTCCAGCGTCTTCTCCATGGCCCGAGCCTGCTCGGGGGTAGGCCCGCGCTTGAGGGCGGCCATGAACTCGTCCCATACGTCGGGAGGCAACTCAACTATTGTCTGCCGTGCCATGCGACCGGCGCGCACCATGCCGGTATATGTTGCTGTCGGCCGGCGGGGCCGGCCTAGCGGCGCACATTCAGGTCTCTGACAGATTCCGCGCTTGCATTGGCTCCCGCTGGAGCAGGGCGCGGCAGCTGGGGCGGGCGCAGGCCCGAATGTGCACGGCGGGCGGGCGGCCTCCAAAGCGGGGCCACGACGCTGGCCGCGCCCTGTCCGAGCAGGGCATCGACGTGGTGGTGACCGGCTCGAACGACTTTGCCGACATGCGCGGGTCGGACGTAGTCGTCGTCGTGGCCGGATCGGGGCGAAAGCCGGGCATGACCCGGATGGACCTGCTAAAGATCAACTCGGGGATAGTCAGGGACGTCGCCGGCAAGGTCGGCCGACACGCCCCCGGCGCCGTCCTCGTGCCGGTGACGAACCCGCTCGACCCCATGGCGTACGTGGCGTACAGGGCGTCGGGGCTGGACCGCAGCAGGGTGCTCGGCATGGGCGGAATGCTCGACCTGTCGAGGTTCCGCCAGTTCATACACGAGGCGACCGGCCACTCGCGCGACTCGATAAGGGCCCTCGTGATCGGCGAGCACGGCGAGAACATGCTCCCGCTGCCGAGGTTCTCGTCCGTGTCGGGCGTGCCGCTGACGTAGGTGCTGCCGGCGGACAGGACGGAAGAGCTGGTGCGGAGCACAAAAGAGGACGCCGCGAGGGCGATCGCCGCGAGGGCGATCGCCACAAAGGGGGCGACCGTCCACGCGCCGGGCAACGCCATAGCGGCCATGGTCGAGTCCGTCATGCGCGACAAAAGGCAGGTCATACCCGCCTCGACGTACCTCGACGGCGAGTACGGGCACTCGGGCGTGTGCATCGGGGTGCCGGCCGTCGTCGGCAGGGGCGGCGTCGAGGAGATCATCGAGCTCGACCTAGACGGGGCCGAGAGGGCGGCGTTCGACGGGGGCGTCGAGAGCGTGAGGCGGGCCACAGGGGAAATGGAAGGGGGCGTGGCGGCCGCGCCGTCGTAGGCGCGCCGGGCCGATGCGGAGGCGAGTCAGACCGCGCGGTGGCGCGAGCCGCCCGGTGGCGCGGCGCGGGCTTCGCCGGCCTGCCGGTTGCATGCCTGTTTAGGACTTCCTCGGCTTTATGTCGAAGTACACTGGCACTAGGCCGCCCCCGCCGTCCGCTACGTCGTCCGCGCGACCACTAGGCTCGGGCGCGGCCCCGCCGCGCCCGGAAGACGGCCTTTCGAAAAACCTGGCAAAGCCCATCTTTTCGTAGAATCCTACCGCGTCGCGGTCCGAGTTAGCAAGCACTAGGCGACATCCCGCATCCAAGGCCATCTGCCTGCAAGGCCGACTGCATAGGACGTCATGTGCCTTCCTATCCCGCTCCTTTCGTGCCGCTCGTCCGTGGCCAGGCGTGTAATCACAAGGGCCGGCACTGGCCCGTACGTGTCTATTCCCAAGTCCGCCTGCCGCTCCTCGCCAACATGGCCCATCGCCAGCATCATGTACCCGACAATCTTGTCCTCGCGGACGGCCCAGTACATCTGCCCCATCCTCTGCTGTTGATCGTATGGCGCGGCAACGTTGAGGTATTCGGTAAACTCGGGCTTTCTGCACTTGAAGTCCCTAGGAGGCTGACGCTAAATTAGCGGCCAAAAATGCGCATGGGGGGTGGGCCGGCCGGCCGCGGGCGGTCCGCCGCCCGCGGAGGATCCCCGGAGTTTCCCGGATCTTTCGCAAAACTCCCAGCCGGGCCGCACGAAATATAATACCCCCTTTTCGCTCGCCCCCTGAATGCGGCGCAGAGTTGCAAGGCTGGTTGTAAGTGGAACTCGTCCATCGGTCGTGGACAAAATAAAACAGCGAAAGGACAACTTCCTATCAACGACGTCGGTTACCGTCGAAGAATTCGAAGAGATGTACAAGGTGGTAGAATCCGAGGCGGGAAAACAGCACAACAGGCAGCACAAGCAGCGCAAGATCGAAAGAAAGTACGGCGCCGGCAGGGCTCACCTGCTCCCGCTCCAGGACAGGGCATGCGCATGCCTGATGCTGCTGAAAGGGCTCAAAAAGCGCACGGTTGCCACCATTTTCGACGTGTCGCACGACACGATCAACAAGGCCTATAACGAGCTCATGCCGGTCCTCGCCAAGTGCCTCAAGACCCCGCAAAGGATTTTCTGGTACGTGACGCACGCGAGGGAGAACGAGGACCTCAGAAAGTGGATGGACCCAAGGCAGGTGTCGTTCGACGGAACCGTCGTCAACACGACCAAGCCCCCCGACGAGAAGACGCTCCTGGTGTATGCTAGGAGGCTGACGCTAAATTAGCGGCCAAAAATGCGCATGGGGGGTGGGCCGGCCGGCCGCGGGCGGTCCGCCGCCCGCGGAGGATCCCCGGAGTTTCCCGGATCTTTCGCAAAACTCCCAGCCGGGCCGCACGAAATATAATACCCCCTTTTCGCTCGCCCCCTGAATGCGGCGCAGAGTTGCAAGGCTGGTTGTAAGTGGAACTCGTCCATCGGTCGTGGACAAAATAAAACAGCGAAAGGACAACTTCCTATCAACGACGTCGGTTACCGTCGAAGAATTCGAAGAGATGTACAAGGTGGTAGAATCCGAGGCGGGAAAACAGCACAACAGGCAGCACAAGCAGCGCAAGATCGAAAGAAAGTACGGCGCCGGCAGGGCTCACCTGCTCCCGCTCCAGGACAGGGCATGCGCATGCCTGATGCTGCTGAAAGGGCTCAAAAAGCGCACGGTTGCCACCATTTTCGACGTGTCGCACGACACGATCAACAAGGCCTATAACGAGCTCATGCCGGTCCTCGCCAAGTGCCTCAAGACCCCGCAAAGGATTTTCTGGTACGTGACGCACGCGAGGGAGAACGAGGACCTCAGAAAGTGGATGGACCCAAGGCAGGTGTCGTTCGACGGAACCGTCGTCAACACGACCAAGCCCCCCGACGAGAAGACGCTCCTGGTGTATGCTAGGCGTGGGAAGGGCGTAGGATTCAACGTGATGACCGGCGTCGATGGGGGCGGCATAGTGGCCTGGCTGTCCAAGGCAGTGCCCGCCTCCTGGAACGACGCCAAGACCTACAAGAAGACCCGCAACGCAAAGTTCATGGCCCGGTTCAACGTGGCCTACTCGGACAGGGGGCTCTACGGGGCGGAAAAGGACGAGAGGGTCAACCACGTGCACGGCATAAAGAAGCGCCCCGGCGGCGAGCTGTCGGAAGAGGACCGGAAGATCAACTCGTGGATAAACAGCCGGAAATACCGGGTGGAGCAGGTCAACTCGTTCATCAAGAACTTCGGCATACTGGACAATCTAAGCTGGAGGGACAGTAAAAAGCTGGACGAATTACTGCAGGTGATCTGCGGCGTGATCAACTTCCGGACAGAACACCGCAGGCGCCACCCCGTCGACTGGGGCCACAAAAACCGGCCCCGCCGTGAACGGGTCAAGAAACCGAAAGGTTTCACGATTGAGAAGCACATCAAGCGGTTCCGGCGCGAAAAACCACAAAAAAACAAATCCGCATCTTCTAAAGCAACGCAAAATTGAGCAAGGCGAGGCAGTTGCGCCCGGCTGGATTATCGTGCTTTGGGGCGGGCAGGGCGCCCTTGCCGAGGATACCCATTTTTAGCCGTCAATTTAGCGCCAGCCTCTAGGCGTGGGAAGGGCGTAGGATTCAACGTGATGACCGGCGTCGATGGGGGCGGCATAGTGGCCTGGCTGTCCAAGGCAGTGCCCGCCTCCTGGAACGACGCCAAGACCTACAAGAAGACCCGCAACGCAAAGTTCACGGCCCGGTTCAACGTGGCCTACTCGGACAGGGGGCTCTACGGGGCGGAAAAGGACGAGAGGGTCAACCACGTGCACGGTATAAAGAAGCGCCCCGGCGGCGAGCTGTCGGAAGAGGACCGGAAGATCAACTCGTGGATAAACAGCCGGAAATACCGGGTGGAGCAGGTCAACTCGTTCATCAAGAACTTCGGCATACTGGACAATCTAAGCTGGAGGGACAGTAAAAAGCTGGACGAATTACTGCAGGTGATCTGCGGCGTGATCAACTTCCGGACAGAACACCGCAGGCGCCACCCCGTCGACTGGGGCCACAAAAACCGGCCCCGCCGTGAACGGGTCAAGAAACCGAAAGGTTTCACGATTGAGAAGCACATCAAGCGGTTCCGGCGCGAAAAACCACAAAAAAACAAATCCGCATCTTCTAAAGCAACGCAAAATTGAGCAAGGCGAGGCAGTTGCGCCCGGCTGGATTATCGTGCTTTGGGGCGGGCAGGGCGCCCTTGCCGAGGATACCCATTTTTAGCCGTCAATTTAGCGCCAGCCTCTAGGCACCTCCCACATGCTGGCCTTTACTATGTCAAGCTCGCCATCAATCATTAGAATCATCCCACCCTTGCCCAACTTTCTCCGTGCAAGCGCCGGCGTCCATGCGGCGCGCTATGCCGGGGGGCGGCATATCTTCTTGTTCTTTACTATGCTAGAGTCCTTGAGGGTGATGCTGCGGCCAAGTTCCAATGTTCTATCCATGGCCCGAGCCTGCTCTGGTGTAGGCCCGCGCTTGAGGGCGGCCACGAACTCGGCCCAAACCTCTGGGGGGAACGTCCTTATCGGCTGCCGTGCCATGCGACCGGCGCGCGCCATGCCGGTATATGTTGCTGTCGGCCGGCAAGCGCACATTCAGATACGCGCCTAGGCCGCCCCGGTTGGCGCAGGGCATGGCGGCGGGGGCGGGCGCAGGCCCGAATGTGCACGGCGGGCGGGCGGCCTCCAAAGCGGGGCCATGGCATTGGCCGCGCCCTGTCCGAGCAGGGCATCGACGTGGAGGTGACCGGCTCGAACGACTTTGCCGACATGCGCGGGTCGGACGTAGTCGTCGTCGTGGCCGGATCGGGGCGAAAGCCGGGCATGACCCGGATGGACCTGCTAAAGATGTAACTGATCAGGTGATCTGGCCGCGCTAGACGTACTTTACGAGCTCCTCCCGGTAGTCCTTGCCCTGCGCCTCCCATGTCGTGACGCAGGTGAACAGGTAGCCCATCCACTCCATGGTCTCGGCCGCCCGGATGGCGCCGCGTATCTTCCTGTGCACGACGATCTCGCGCAGCCCGCGCTCGGCGATGTTGTTCGTGGGCGGGATGCGAGGGTCCACCACGAACTCGAACAGGTCGCCGGCGGCCCGGTCCAGCTTGCCCATGAACTTGCCGATGACCGGATCGCCGGCGTACTGCCGCGCGATGTACCGCGTCCGCCGGATCAGCCGCCTCCGGGCGGCCTTCCTGGCCCCGAGCGTAGTGCACGTCTCGGATGCGGCGACCGCATCGCGGAATATCCTCTCGATCATGCGCGTGACGTGCGCCGCGTTCCAGTCGTCGGGATTCTTGGCGTAAATGTCGTGCATCTCGCGCAGTATGTGCGCCCAGCAGCGCTGGATGTGGTACGCCCAGTACGCCTGCCACCCGTCGCAGACGATCGTTCCGGCCCACTTTCCAAGGACCTCTTCAAGCACCTTGCGCCCGCGCGAATCGCGTATGATGTAGGCCGTCATGCCCGTGATCGGGTCGGTTATGATCCAGACCCACACCAGCTTGCCGTTGAGGCTGAACGACGTCTCGTCGAGGTTGAGTATGTTGCAGGCCAAGAGCGCCGACAGGACCGTCTGCGCCGGCCCCGTCAGGGCCATGCCCGCCCTCTTGACTATGTTGTGGACGGTGCCCGCCGACATGGGGACGTTCCTGCGGGTCATCTTCTCGGCGTTCCTGCGGTTCGGCATGCGGTCGGTGTAGTTTTCGACCGTCTCGACGACCGCGTTCTTGCCGTACTCGCCCTCCTCGGGGAGGCCCGTCTCGGGGGTAAAGTCCTTCAGCCCGCAGTCGCCGCAGTCGTAGTGGTCGATGGCGTGCTCCGTGGTCTCGGACTTGGGCGGGGGCGGCACATCAGTTATGGTGCGGACGGTCTCCCCCGTCTTTTTGATGTTCTTGCTATTGCACCTGCGGCAGTTCTTCGCCGTGTGCTTCTTGAACTTGGTCGGCTTTGGCTTTCTGGTGGATCCCGGGTGGCCCTTTTGCCCTCCGGGGCGCCTTGAGGCCCCGCCCGCCTGCTTTTTGGCTCGGGTGATCCTCTTCTTGCGCGACTTTTCGGCCTTTCCCGACAGGGTGTTGTGCGAGGGGGGCGCATGCGGGCCTCCGTCATGCGCGTTAGCGCGCTTGAGGGCCTCGATCTCGGCATCCTTCTTCACGTTGTCGGCCCGGAGGGCCTCGATCTCGGCATCCTTCTTCACGTTGTCGGCCCGGAGGGCCTCGATCTCGGCGGCTTGGCGCTCCTTGTCGGCCCGGAGGGCCTCGATCTCGGCAACAGCCCGGGGATCGACGCGATCTCCGCGATCGGGCCTGTCGGCTAGGATCGCCTCGCATGCGTTCTTGCGCATACCCGCCTATGGCCCATACGGTACTTCAGGGCCGTTGTGGAGGAATGTCGACCAAAAGGCCGTCAAGTCTGCACTCGTGGCGCCGCTTGACGCCTGGAGGACGCCCCAACCACGTGATCACTTACCTAAAGATCAACTCGGGGATAGTCAGGGACGTCGCCGGCAAGGTCGGCCGGCACGCCCCCGGCGCCGTCCTCGTGCCGGTGACGAACCCGCTCGACCCCATGGCGTACGTGGCGTACAGGGCGTCGGGGCTAGACCGCAGCAGGGTGCTCGGCATGGGCGGAATGCTCGACCTGTCGAGGTTCCGCCAGTTCATACACGAGGCGACCGGCCACTCGCGCGACTCGATAAGGGCCCTCGTGATCGGCGAGCACGGCGAGAACATGCTCCCGCTGCCGAGGTTCTCGTCCGTGTCGGGCGTGCCGCTGACGTCGCTGCTGCCGGCGGACAGGACGGAAGAGCTGGTGCGGAGCACAAGAGGTCGCCGCGAGGGTGATCGCCACAAAGGGGGCCACCGTCCACGCGCCGGGCAACGCCATAGCGGCCATGGTCGAGTCAGTCATGCGCGACAAGAGGCAGGTCATACCCGTCTCGACGCACCTCGACGGCGAGTACGGCCACTCGGGCGTGTGCATCGGGGTGCCGGCCGTCGTCGGCAGGGGCGGCGTCGAGGAGATCATCGAGCTCGACCTCGACGGGGCCGAGAGGGCCGCGTTCGACGGGGGCGTCGAGAGCGTGAGGCGGGCCATAGGGGAAATGGAAGGGGGCGTGGCGGCCGCACCGTCGTAGGCGCGGCGTGGCGGCGCGCGGCGGGCCGATGCGGAGGGAGAAGCCGCCCTCGGGGCGCGAGCCGTTCGGTGGCGCGGCGCGGGTCTGCGCCGGCATGCCTTCTCAAGATTCCCTCGGCTTTATGTCGAAGTACATTGGCACTAGGCCGCCCTCGCCGTCCGCTCCTCCGTCCGCGCGGCTGCTAGGCGCAGGCGCGGCCCCGCCGTGGCCGGAAGACGGCCTTTCGGAAAACCTGGCAAAGCCCATCTTTTCGTAGAATCCGACAGCGTCACGATCCGAGTTGACAAATACCACGCGGCATCCCGCTTCCAAGGCCATCTGCCTGCAAGGCCGACTGCATAGGACGTCATGTGCCTTCCTATCCCGCTCCTTTCGTGCCGCTCGTCCGTGGCCAGGCGTGTAATCACAAGGGCCGGCACTGGCCCGTACGTGTCAATGCCCAGGTCCGCCTGCCGCCTCTTGCCGACATGGCCCATCGCCAGCATCATGTACCCGACAATCTTGTCCTCGCGGACGGCCCAGTACATCTGCCCCATCTTCTACTGTTGATCGTATGGCGCGGCAACGTTGAGGTATTCGGCAAACTCGGGCTTGCTGCACTTGAAGTCCCCAGGCACCTCCCACATGCTGGCCTTTACTATGTCAAGCTCGCCATCAATCATATAGAACCATCCCACCCTTCCCACTTTTTCCATACAGGCTCCCGCGTCCATACGACGCGCTATGCCGTGGGGCGGCATATCTTCTTGTTCTTTACTATGCTAGAGTCCTTGAGGGTGATGCTGTTGCCAATTTCCATGGCCCTCTCGACGGCCCGAGCCTGCTCGGGGGTAGGCCCGCGCTTGAGGGCGGCCATGAACTCGTCCCATACGTCGGGAGGCAATGGCTCTATCGCCGGTCGTACCATACGACCGGCGCGCACCATGCCGGTATATGTTGCTGCCGCCCTGCGGGGCCGGTTTGTACGATCTAAAAGGCCTTTCACTCCCACCCCGCCTTGCAGGCGGCTCCCGACTGCTCGTCTGTCACCCTTGCTCTGTAGACTCTTGTGAGCAGGTCGTGAGGCGCAGTGACAAAGGATCACCTGGCGCCCACTAGAAGATAGTCGTAATCGCTCCGTCACGGGGCGCCTCGCCGCGCGCAACCGCCGATTATGACTATTTTCTACTGGCTCTTGCGCCGCGGGGCGGCATCCAGTCCCCTTGTGCATGACCACCAGGGGTTTCCAACCGCGGCGTACATGTCTGGTGTTGCTTCCAGCATCCCTCGGTGGCTTGCCCCTTCTTCCGGTAGCTTGCCGCCTACCGTCCTTTTCATTCCGGGCAGAGGGCGAGGCAGCCGGCGCCCGTCCGGGCAAAAAGTCCTCGCCGTCGGAGCCGAGCCCTGCGCCCCGTGTCCGCCCTACCGTCTTCGCCATGCCCACAAGGGCGGGTTGCCGATCCCTTGTCAGTTTCGGCCAGCTCTGATAAAGCCCTACATGTCTGGAGGAGGGCGGCATATCCTCTTGTTCTTTACTATGCTCGAGTCCTTGAGGGTGATGCTGCGGCCAATTTCTTCGGCCATCTCAATGGTCCTAACCTGCTCGGGGGTAGGCCCGCGCTTGAGGGCCGCCACGAACTCGTCCCACACCTCTGGGGGAAACGTCCTTATCGGCTGCCGTGCCATGCTACCGCGCGCACCGTGCCGGCATATATTGCTGCCGCCCTGCGGGGCCGGTTAAGCAGGCGTTAGCACAGCAGGAAGGCGGCAACGGAGGGCCATCAAACTTTCCATGTTTTTACGCCTCCGACACGCGATGCCAAATCCTGCCCGGCCGACAAAATTGAGCAAACGATCAGCCCTGCCGGCGCAACGCCCCGCGCAGGCCGGCGCCGCCCGCCCGCCCGGCCGCGCCCGGGCGCCCGCGCGGCGAGCCGCCCAGATCAGGCGCGCGCAGGCGGCCGCCCGGGCCGGCGGCCGCGCGGCGGCTGAATTATTAACGCGGCCGCCCGGGCCGGCGGCGTGGACGCCGACTCGATCCTGGAGGCGGTCGCCGGCGGGGCAATGAGCCCCGCGGACGCCAAGAGGGCCCTCTCGCTGCACTCGATAGACGTGATCGGCGACTATGCCAGGCTCGACGGTGGGCGCAGGAACAGGCGCGGCGTGCCAGAGGTCGTCTTTGCCGAGGGAAAACAGGTCGGCGAGACGGCGGGGATCGTCGAGAGGGCCCTGGCGGGGTCGGGGTCCGTCCTGGTCTCTAGGATGCCCGAAGCCCACCGCGCCAGCATAGTAGAGCGCGGCCGGCGGTGCGGCGCCGAGGTGGACGAGGGGCGCAGCGCGTCGTCGTCGGCCCTCTTCTACACGGAGCGGCCCGACCTGCGCCCGGTGGGGACCGTCGGCATACTGTGCGCCGGCACGTCGGACATTGGCGTCGCCGAGGAGGCGCGCCTCATGTGCAGGGCCATGTCGTGCACCGCGGTGTGCGCGTACGACGTCGGCGTGGCCGGCATGCACAGGCTGTTCCCGGCCGTCAGGGAGATGCTCGGCGCCGGCGCCGGCGCCATCGTGGCCGTGGCAGGAATGGAGGGGGCCCTTGCCACCGTCGTCACGTCGGTCGTGGACGTGCCCGTGATCGGCGTGCCCACCTCGGTCGGGTACGGGCACGGCGGCGGCGGGGAGGGGGCACTCTCGTCGATGCTGCAGAGCTGCGCCCTCGGCATGTCCGTCGTGAACATAGACAACGGCATAGGCGGCGGGGCGGCGGCGGCGTCCATATGCAGGGGGGCGGCGCGCGGCGGCGGAAGCGGCGCCGCTCGGGGCGCGGCCGGCGCGGATCGGCTTTAAATCCAAAGCCGCGTGCCGCGGGCCGTGCCCGCAGCAGTGCCGCGCATTGTAATAGCCGGCGCGTCGAGCGGCGCCGGAAAGACGTCCGTCGCGTGCGGCGTCATCCGCGCGCTGCGCGGGGCCGTGCGGGGCGGGGTGCAGGCGTTCAAGGTCGGCCCCGACTACATCGACACGGGGTACCTGGCCGAGGCGTCCGGGCGGCCGGCGGCCAACCTCGACTCTTGGATGATGGGCCGCGCCGGCGTCGCCGCCGAGCACGACGCGGCAGTGGCCGCCTCGGGGGCCGGCGCGTCGGTGATCGAGGGGGTGATGGGGTACTATGACGGGGCGGGCGGGGCCGAGGGCGAGCACAGCACGTACCACGTGGCGAGGCTGCTCGGGGCCCCGGTTGCGCTCGTCGTCGACGCGCGCGGGGCGGGCCAGTCCGTCGCGGCCACCGCGGTCGGGTTCAAGAGGTACAGGCGAAGCTCGGGGATATCGGGGGCCATACTCAACAGGGTCGGCAGCGGGCGGCACGAGTGCATGTGCCGCGCGGCGCTGGAAGGGGCGGGCGTTCCCGTGCTAGGCGCCGTCCCGAGGGACCCCGCGCTCGCCGTCAAGTCGGGGCGCCTCGGCCTGGTGCAGGCCGGGCGGGCCGGCAGCAAGAGGGCGACGGCGAGGATCGCGGGGAGGATCGCCGGCCACCTCGACGCCGGCGCGCTACTCAGGGTCGCGCGCGGCGGCGCGGGCGGCGGGGGCGGCGCGGCCGGCGCGCGCGCCCGCTGGGAAGGCAGCCCCGGCGCCCCGCCGCCCGGGGCGCGGGCGGGGCCCACAATATGCGTCGCGCGCGACGAGGCGTTCAGCTTTTACTACCACAACAGCCTGGAAAACCTGCGCAGGGCCGGCGCCGTCCTGCGCTTTTTCAGCCCCGTGTCCGGCCGGCGCCTGCCAAAGTGCGACATGCTGTACGTTGGAGGGGGGTTTCCGGAGGAGCATGCGGCCGCGCTCGAGGCCAACGTGCCGATGCGCAAGGCCGTCAAAGAGTTCGCCGCAGGGGGCGGGATCGCCTACGCCGAGGGCGGCGGCGCTGCGTACCTGTCGCAAAGCCTAGAGTACGAGGGCAGGGCGTACGAGATGGCCGGCGTCCTGGGCTGCGACACGGCCGTGACCGGGAGGTTGCGCCTCGGCTACGTCGCCGCCCGCGCGGGAGAGGGAGGCTGCCTCGTTGCGGCTGGCGGCGCAGCGGTGAACGGCCACGCGTTCCACCACATGGAGGTGCGCAGGATCGGGCGCGGGGCGGCGTTCGCCTACGACATTGGCAGGGGTCCCGCCATGGTCGCGGGGGCGGCGGAGCGGAGAGGCGGTGCAGGCAGCGGGGCGCCAGCGGGAAAGGACGGCATGGTGGCCGGCAGTACGCTCGCGTCGATGATGCAGGTGTACATTGGCCCCGCCGCGGCGCGCCGCATCGTCCGAACGGCTCGGATCGCGAGAGCGGGCGGCGGCTCGCCAGGCTAGGCGAGTCATGTGGCACAGCGCGTAGCAAGGCGCTAGCCTCCACTGCAGGGGCGTCGCCGCCTGCCCGCCACCTCGCCCAGCCGCGTCGCCTGGCGGCTCAGCGAGAGCTCAGGTCCCAGCTTTTATGACGCCCAGCGCGACCCGCCCCACGCAGTTTTCAGCCGTGCTAAGCGCCTGGACTTGAGATTTCGCGCGGCTCAGCCCCTACAACATATAACGGGCGCATCCGCGGCGATGCCGGGAGCATTCGGTTGCCTGTCATCGACAACGAGACCAAGCCGCTGCTGGGCGAGCTGCAAAAGTTCCTGCCGCATGCGGAGAGGGCCAGCATAGCGGTGGGGTACTTTTTCATATCTGGGTTTGCAGGGATCATGGACAGCCTTGGCAGGATAGAGGCCAGCGACAGCCCCGACCACGTGCTCAGGCTCCTCATCTCGCCGACGACGGATCGCCGCACGGCAGAGGCCATGCTCAGCGCCAACGAGTCGTACCAAGACGCCAAGAGAGAGAGCGGCGCGGACGTGCCCGAAGCCGAGTCCGTGGAGGCGGCGCGCGGCGAGGTCGCGAGGACGCTAGAGTACATGACCCAGACGGACAAGGAGCGCGCGGCTGTCCAAAAGCTCATACGCCTCATGCGCGGCGGCAAGATGCAGGTCAGGGTGTACACCCAGGCCCAGCTGCACGCAAAGGCGTACATATTCGAGCTGGACCAGGGGCAGCTCACGAGGGGGGTAGCCATCGTTGGGTCCAGCAACCTCTCGATATCCGGCATTCAAGAGCATGCGGAGTTGAACCTCCAGACGACCCATACCGCCGACCACAAGGAGCTGCTCGAATGGTTCGAGCGCCACTGGAACGACCCGTGCTGCCGTGAGTTCACCGAAGAGGTCGCGAGCATACTGGAAAAGTCGTGGGCCGGCAGCGACCGCACGCCGGACGACGTGTACGGCAAGGCATCGCTGCACGAGCACGGGGAGGTAGACCTGCCGGATGACGACGGGCAGGGTGAGACGGGGACAGAGATCGAGCTGTTCGACTTCCAGAAAAAGGCCGTGTCCGAGGCCATCAAGACGCTCGACGAGTACGGCGGCGTGGTGATAGCCGACGTGGTGGGCATGGGCAAGACGTACGTGGGGTGCAAGATCATGGCGTACCTCAAGGACCACCGGCACGCCAAGCCGCTGGTGATATGCCCCCCGCACCTCAAGGAGATGTGGGAATACTACATGAGGCGGTTTGACATATACGGCGAGGTCGAATCCAGGTACAAGATTGGGATGGACGACAACGTCCTCAGGCGGTACACCCATTGCGACGCCATCCTGGTGGACGAGAGCCACCACTTTCGCCACCACTACACCAACGCGTACAGGGCCCTCTCGTCGTTCATGGACGACAAGACCGACGAGGCCAAGGTGATCCTGCTCACGGCCACCCCAATTTCCAACACGATAAAGGACCTCAAGAACCAGATCAAGCTCTTTCCCGCGGAGGGCCTAGAGCGGATACCCGTGGCAGGCGCCGCCGACCTAGACGAGTACTTTAGAGGGCTCGAGAACCCGGACAGGCTAGTGAGCAAAGAGGGCATCGCCAAGGTGCAAGAGCTCCTCAGGCACGTCCTCATACGCAGGGTGCGCGGACAGATCATCGAGAGGTACGCCAAGCGGGACGGCGACCGCCACTACCTAGATCACCCGGACGGCCCAAAGTACTTTCCAAGGCGCAGGCTACAGAACCCGTCCGAGTATGACGTCGACAAGGTCTACAACGACGCGTTCAAGTCGATCGAGGGGGCCATCGACGAGCTTCGCATGGCCCGGTACGTGCCGGGAAAGTACATCCGTGAAGAGTTCAAGGACATGGAAAAGTACCAGGACCTCGCCAGTATATCCGCCCCGCTGGCCAGCATAGCCAAAGCGACCTTGCTCAAGCGCATGGAGAGCTCGATCAAGGCGTTCGACACCAGCGTCAAGAACTACCAGATGGGATACCGGCTGTTCAGGGCGCAGCTCGAAAAGAGGATTGTTCCGATAGGAAGGGAATTCAAAGATGTGATATACAAAATGACAGGCGGCGACTACGACGAGGACGAGTACAAAAGCGACATCGCGGGAATAACGTCCCAGTACGACGCAAGTGCGTTCAAGATGGACGAGTGGATAGCCGACATCGACTGGGACCAAAACAAATTGGCCGAGATAATGGGGCACTTACAGGGGACCGAGTTTACAAAGCGCGACGACAAGCTGCACAAGCTGCGCGACATGATACGAGAGCACGACGAAAAGGTACTGGTGTTTTCAGAGTCTGCCGAGACAACCAGGTACATCTACGAATACCTTAGCAGGGAGCTCCCCGGAAGGCGGATAGAACAGATAGACTCCAAAAAGGGCCAAAAGGAAAAGATGGAGGTAGTTCGCAGGTTTGATCCAGTCCACAACACGGAAGACGGCATACCGGCCGGGCAGGAGCTGGATGTGCTGATCTCGACGGACGTGCTGTCTGAGGGTGTCAACCTCCACGCGGCCCGAGTCGTGATCAACTACGACTTCCACTGGAACCCAGTGCGCCTTATTCAGCGGGTAGGTCGGATCGATAGGATAGGATCGGAGCATGCCGAGATAGAAATATTCAACTTCCTGCCCACCGACAAGATCGAGGCGGCCCTCTCGCTAAGAGGCTGACGCTAAATTAGCGGCCAAAAATGCGCATGGGGGGTGGGCCGGCCGGCCGCGGGCGGTCCGCCGCCCGCGGAGGATCCCCGGAGTTTCCCGGATCTTTCGCAAAACTCCCAGCCGGGCCGCACGAAATATAATACCCCCTTTTCGCTCGCCCCCTGAATGCGGCGCAGAGTTGCAAGGCTGGTTGTAAGTGGAACTCGTCCATCGGTCGTGGACAAAATAAAACAGCGAAAGGACAACTTCCTATCAACGACGTCGGTTACCGTCGAAGAATTCGAAGAGATGTACAAGGTGGTAGAATCCGAGGCGGGAAAACAGCACAACAGGCAGCACAAGCAGCGCAAGATCGAAAGAAAGTACGGCGCCGGCAGGGCTCACCTGCTCCCGCTCCAGGACAGGGCATGCGCATGCCTGATGCTGCTGAAAGGGCTCAAAAAGCGCACGGTTGCCACCATTTTCGACGTGTCGCACGACACGATCAACAAGGCCTATAACGAGCTCATGCCGGTCCTCGCCAAGTGCCTCAAGACCCCGCAAAGGATTTTCTGGTACGTGACGCACGCGAGGGAGAACGAGGACCTCAGAAAGTGGATGGACCCAAGGCAGGTGTCGTTCGACGGAACCGTCGTCAACACGACCAAGCCCCCCGACGAGAAGACGCTCCTGGTGTATGCTAGGCGTGGGAAGGGCGTAGGATTCAACGTGATGACCGGCGTCGATGGGGGCGGCATAGTGGCCTGGCTGTCCAAGGCAGTGCCCGCCTCCTGGAACGACGCCAAGACCTACAAGAAGACCCGCAACGCAAAGTTCATGGCCCGGTTCAACGTGGCCTACTCGGACAGGGGGCTCTACGGGGCGGAAAAGGACGAGAGGGTCAACCACGTGCACGGCATAAAGAAGCGCCCCGGCGGCGAGCTGTCGGAAGAGGACCGGAAGATCAACTCGTGGATAAACAGCCGGAAATACCGGGTGGAGCAGGTCAACTCGTTCATCAAGAACTTCGGCATACTGGACAATCTAAGCTGGAGGGACAGTAAAAAGCTGGACGAATTACTGCAGGTGATCTGCGGCGTGATCAACTTCCGGACAGAACACCGCAGGCGCCACCCCGTCGACTGGGGCCACAAAAACCGGCCCCGCCGTGAACGGGTCAAGAAACCGAAAGGTTTCACGATTGAGAAGCACATCAAGCGGTTCCGGCGCGAAAAACCACAAAAAAACAAATCCGCATCTTCTAAAGCAACGCAAAATTGAGCAAGGCGAGGCAGTTGCGCCCGGCTGGATTATCGTGCTTTGGGGCGGGCAGGGCGCCCTTGCCGAGGATACCCATTTTTAGCCGTCAATTTAGCGCCAGCCTCTAAGGGAACGTGTAGCCAACAAGATACAGACCATCAAGAAGATCATAGGCACCGACCAGCGCATACTGGAGGCCACCGAGGACATAGACGAGGCGGGTGTCTCAGACATATACGACCCACGGGGCGACGACTCCGTCCTTGACCCAAAACTGCGCACAAGTGTGCTGGACATCCCGGAAACCGAGGCCGAAAAGCATGCGGCTGCGATACGCCTCGACAACGACAAGAAAAAGTACTTCGAGGACATGCCGTTTGGCATCAGGGGTGTAGCCGGCACGAACAAGCTCCTCATAGCCTGCGAAGCAGAAGACGTGCTGGCTCGGAGGGGAGACAAGGGCCATACTGAAGAGACACTCGGTCCGTTGCGCCGACACTACGAAGTGTCGGCCGGCGGTGGCGGCATCAAAGCTATATCTGCTTCGTCGTTCCTTGAGCAGGTAGGCGCCAACTCTGGTCGCACCGCTAACAGTGACAACCTACGGTACAACGAGCTAGTGGCCATCGCTTGGAAAAGATTTAGTCGCGATATCAAGAACGAGAGTGCAAAGAACCCCAAACGCAAGCACCAAGAATACTTTGAGCGCAAGCTAGTCGATATTGCCACGCACGATACAAGGCTTGCAGACAGGGCGAAGCGGTTACAGCCATTCGTGGCAGCACGCATGCGCCCCACTCACCAGCCGTACCGAAGCCTAATCGATTTGCACAGGAGAATAGATCGAGGGAAAATAGACGGTTTTGAGGAGACCGTATTAGGCCTCGAAAAGATCAGGGCGCGGCACGGCGACGCCGCCTACGTGCGGATCATACGCAAACCGCGAATATTGTACAGCCTGATGGTGAGAGCATGAGCTTTGATGACAACGTCCGGCCCCTACAACTTGCACTCAGGGACAACGGCTATGAAAGAATACGTAATCCCGTGGACATATCGTCCTTTGCAAAGGCAGACAAGGTAGTCGACTGCGAGATCATAGCACGCAAAGACTTTTTTAACGTCATGTACATGGAAGCTGAGTCAGGCTGGAGGGGCATAGCTAGTGATGCGGCCATCAAGAGCCAACACCTATGCATGGTGATCACTAGGTATGGAGACACCCACCACATATTCACCACAATGAAAAACCACGGAACTCGCAATGCAAAGCCAAGGCACGTTGTGCTCGAAACGAAATCACGTCCAAATCTATTGCTAGAGTTTATACAAGCTGTCAAAGCTAGTCCGCATGACGATCACGTAGCGATAGATCGTAAAGTCCAGGCCGCCTTTGACAAGTTTTCAGAGTACAAGCAGGCCATAGACGAATTCGGTAAGAACCTAAGTGTCATAATAAGAAAAACCGAGACGGCATGGATCAAGCCATCGTAGGCAACAGGCAGTACGATGCCAAGGCCAAAAAAATGCTTGCGATGTGCAGGGAGGTCATTAGCAAGCAGATAGACATGAAGGATGTAAAGTCGATGTTACTGCAGCATATACTCACCTACCACATGTTTGAACTGGTGTACGACATAACGGATTTTCATGAAACGAACGCAGTTGCAAGATCGCTGGAGGAGATCAAAAAGACGCTGAATATGCCGTACGACAAAATAAGCTACAAGACGATGGAGTTGATCGCCGAATCAGTCACCGACACGGATCAGAGGCAAGAGTTTCTCAAAAAATTGTACGAGACATTCTATGAAAAGTACGATCCTGACAGGGCGGACAAAGACGGGATAGTCTACACGCCGTCCGAGGCGGTTAACTTTATGGTAAAATCAACAGACCTCTTGCTCGAAAAGCACTTTGGGAAGCGCATGTCGGACAACGGTGTTAGTGTACTAGACCCTGCGACTGGAACGGGGACTTTTCTGGTGTATGTCATGAGGCAAATAGGAAAGTCAAAAATTGCTCAAAAGTACACAGGCGACTTACACGCCAACGAGATATCCATACTGCCGTACTATATTGCTGCCCTCAACATCGAGCATACATACAAAGAAATGACTGGAAAGTATCGCGAATTCGAGAACATATGCTGGATGGATACGCTTGACAGTGGTGTCAAGGATTATGGAAAGCTAACATCGCATTTTGGGAACGACGACAACGTAAAGCGCATGCAACGGCAACAAATGGCGAGCATACGCGTGGCCATAGGCAATCCACCATACAACGCCGTTCAGACCAGCTTTAACAACGCAAATCCTGCGGACAAATACGAGCACCTTGACGAGAATATCCAGAGGAGCTATTACGGCACCAGCAATGCCACTAACAAGAACAAATCGTTCGACATGTACAAGCGCTTCCTAAAGTGGTCGTCCGACCGCATAAAAGGCAATGGCATGGTGGTGTTCATTAGCAACAACTCTTTCCTAGATGCCAAGGCGGATGATGGCATCCGCAGGGCCCTATACGATGAATTCGACTACATTTACGTAGTAAACCTAAAGGGTAACGCACGCCTTTCGGGTGATGCGTGGCGACGTGAAGGCGGAAAGCTGTTCGGTGGGCAGGCTCGGGTCGGTGTTTGCATATCATTTCTGATAAAAACGGGAAAAGGCCACTCCGAAATACGCTACGCCGAAGTAAAAGACCACACCACAAGGGAAACAAAATTGGAGTGGCTAGATAAAAATACGATAGAGACACTGGATCTCCGAATTATTGTTCCCGACGACGACGCAAATTGGCTAAATCAAACAGACAACGATTTTGACATGCTGTGCCCCGTCCTGCCTGGCAGATTTGAAGAAAGTCTATTTTCAGATTACACTTTGGGGTGTACTGCAGCCAAGGATGACTGGGTGTATGATTTTGATCAATCTAGCCTAAAACAAAAAATGATGTACTATATATCTACATACAATTGTGTGCTAAATAAGTATAGAAAACTGCATATTTCGCTAACAGACCTTCCCAATTGGGTAAGTAAAAAAATAAAGTGGTCTGACAAGCCACTGAGCGGCCTCCGCCGTAACCAAAAAATAGTGTACGATTCAAGTCGAATCGTGCCCACACTGTACCGACCATTTGTTCAAAAGTTACAATATTATGCAGATATCATAACCGAAAGACCGAGAATCTTCCGACAGCTATTTCATGGCGGCCAACAAAACTTCCTAATCGGATTTCCTAATCCAAGTACAAATGTGAAATTTGACGTGATTGGAACTAGTTTAATGACGGATCTTGGGTGTGTTAACATCATACAAAATATACCACTCTACCAATATGATGACAGTGGTAAACGCACATATAATATTACTAAATATGGGTGGGAATTGTTTAAAAAACTGTATAAAGATCGCAATAAGGGTCACGACATTAAAAAAGAAGATGTTTTCTATTACACTTATGCCATGTTTAACGATCCTAAATACGAAGAAGCATATCGCTACAACCTCCGCAGACGACTTCCGCAAATTCCCCTAGTAAACGAAAACTTTGCAAGATGGTCTGCTATTGGGCGTGAACTATTTGAATTACATCGTAAATTTTACGAGGTCGAAGAATAGAATCTCCAACGAGTCGACAGAAAACGGAAAAAAAACACACCACAACTGTCATTCAAGAAGGGCAAAAACGCCATTGAAATTGTCATAGACAGTGTCACCACACTTGAAGGTGTGCCACGTGAGGTCCTAGAGTGGACGTTCAAATCAAAAACACCGTTGGAGGTTATTCTAGACTTTTACAAAGAATCAAAAAATCAGATGAAAGTGGAATCCTGTGACAACAAAAATATACGCGAAAGGTTTAGCACGTATAATTTTAGTGATCATAAGGAAGAAGTAATCGAGCTCCTTAGGCGAGTCACGACGGTTTGCATAGAAACCGTACGACTCCGCAACGAGTTGAGGCACATGGAATGGGGTCCACAGACGGACTTGCAGCTTACTCCAATCAAAAAACCAACAAAAAAATCTGCTAAAAAAACCAGCAGAGGCAAAAGCGCCCACATGCCGCGGCGCGTGCAGGCGCTCAAGCCAGACTCAGATCCTGCACAAGCCAAGTTTCCGCTTTGATCAGCACGTGATTTTTCAGGGATGCGGTTATATTATGGCCGGTGTTCTCGCGTAGCCATGTCAGTTGCCAGTGCAGGAAGCAGCACGGCCAAGCCAGAACAAGGCAGAGCCAGTGTCAGCACTACAACAGCCGGCGGTGCACACCCCATGCAGGTACACGATTCGCCACCGCGCATGACTCCTCGATCCCAGGGGGATGCACAGGGCCAGCAACCGGTAGCTGCAGTAGGAACGATCGGCACAGGGTCCGCGGCGCCCACGCGCGTAGTGCTGGACTTTGACAGTCCGCAGGCTGAAAAGCGGCTGGTTGGCAAGCCCGTATGGTTCGACTTTGTGCAGGACGGCGTGGAAAATGTGGCGTTCGGACAGATAACGGCAGTCGGTGTCGCTGGCGGCGGCGAAGCTGCGACTGGCGCCCGCATGCGCCGTGGGGCAATGGCGATCGGGGGCGCCTTTGCTAGGTCTGGCCCTGCGTACATACCATCCGCGTTGGGAACAATCCCCGCCGCCGGCACGCCTGTCTTCGAGGCGGATGACATGCTGATCGGCGAGATCGTCGGTGAACGGAAGGACGTGTCGTACATTGGCAGGTTCTACATGTCGAGCGCCGCATTTCCGGTGTCGCTGCCGCCGTTCGCGGCGTCCGGCGCCGGCCCCTACAACATCGGCATATACGGTGCAAGAGGATCGGGCAAGATGGCGCTGGCCAGGACGCTAATCGCCGCCTTCGCCAAGTCGCCCGCGTCGTCGATCCTTGCCATCGACCCCGACGGGTCGCTTGCAGGAAGGGGCGGGGGCGAGGATGCGGAGAGCGTCCTGCTCGGCAGCATGTGCCGGAACGAGGGAAAGCGGTTCTACTCGTACGGCGTAGGCGACCTCGTCCTGGACCGCTGGGACCTGTTCCACGACGTGCTCCGCGAGTCTGACATGCTCAGAACCCTGCTGCCCGACATGGACAGGCGCGAGATCTTCATGGGAATGGTAAGGGCAAAGTTCCACACGGGCGGAAAGTACACCATGGCCAGGCTGCGGGAGCGCGGCGCGTACGACAGCATGATGGAGATGCTCTGCGACGGGGGCGTCCAAGAGGAGATATACCCTGACGAAAGGCACGTTCGTTCCATGTTTGCAAAAAGGATCGAAGCGTGGAAGCACAAGGCGTACGAGGCGCACTGGCTGCCGATGGCGGAGCTGTTCAACCCCGAGGGGCGCAAGAGGGTGTCAGGCGTGGTGCGCCACGCATGCGAGGCGGGAAAGAACAGGCCCGTCATGGTGGTGAACCTGTCCAAAAAGTCCGCCCCAGACAATATGCTGTGGAACGACGGCGTCAGGGCGATAGTCACGCGGCGCATCATACGCGAGATTGCCGCGCAGGGCGAGGACAGGTACGGCAGCGGCGGCAGGCTCGACGCGCTCGCCGTAATCTGCGGGGCAGAAAGCATAGCGCCGCGCCGCATGCCCGCGGACTGGAGGCTTGCAAGGCTCCGGGACGCGGCGGTCGATCTCGCGCGGTCGTCGCGCGAGTACGGCTTGAGCCTCATGTTCGTGTCCAGGACGCTCGCAGGGCTCCACCGCTCGCTGTACGCCGACAACCGCATGTCCTTTTACGGATCTGGCTTGCATTCGATCGTGGAGGTGGACGCCATGTCAGAGGTCCTGCCGCCAGGATTCGCCAGTCCCTACAGGGCGCTTGTGGGGCCGCGCACCGGAGGAGAGGCCAGGCCGGCGCAGCGCCCGTTCATGTCGGGCGGCCTTGCGACGCGGCTGTCGGCAGCTGAAGAGCCAATGTTCTTTACTGCGGCCGACCCTTCCGCATAGAAAACGCAGCGCAAGCAGGCGGAGGGGGCGGAGGGCGCCAGAGCCGCATGCCGCAGAGCGGCGCGGCAGAAGGCGCCTAGAAGAGCCGCGCCGGCAGGCCAAGCGCAAAGGCCTTTATCGCCTGCGGCCGGCCCGCGCCTCGCATGTCGCTCGACGCCGCCAGGGAGTCGCTGGACTCGATCGCAAGGTCGCTGTCCGACGCCCACGACAGGCGCGAGTTCCTCATCCGCAACACGCGCGATGTCGTCATACTCTGCTCCAGGTCCATAGCTGCGGTGCACCGGGGCGACATGGACGGCGCCGCCTCAAAGGCCGACGAGGCCGAGCGCCTGCTCAGGTCGCACCGCGAGAGGGCCGGCGCGGACATGGCCGGCCACCTGGCCGTCGCCGAGCAGGAGCTCGTCGAGGCAAGGGCCCTAATCGCGATCGCCTCCCGCAGGCCCGTCCCGTCGGCGGCCGAGCTCGGCGCGCCCGGCGGGGCGTACGTGCTCGGCCTGCTCGACTGCATCGGCGAGCTAAAGCGCCTGACGCTCGACCGCATCAGGGCCGGCGACGCGGAGGAGGCGCGCAGGGTGTTCGACGTCATGCAGGGGCTGTACGAGGCGGCGTACCCGTTCGCGACGCTCGACAAGGTGCTAAAGGACGCGCGCCGCAAGCTCGACGTGGACAGGTCGCTGGTCGAGGGCGTGCGCGCCGCCGTCACCGAAGAGTCGAGGCGGGCGGACATGATCAAGGCCCTCAACGAGGCAAGGTTGAGGGCGGGGGGAGGGTGACGGCGCGGCGGCGGCCGCCTCGGCGGCCCGCCTTTGCGTGGTAGTGCGGGCGATGGGATTCGAACCCACGAACTCCTAAGAGACTAGCCCCTCAAGCTAGCGCCTTTGGCCAGGCTGGGCGACACCCGCGCCGCGCGGCGCGGGGCGCTTTTTATAATCCATGGCCGGCCGCGCCGCTGGTTTTTATAGGCCGGAAAAGGCCCGCCGCCCGTGCTGATCCCCGTCCGGTGCTTTACGTGCGGCAACGTCATCGCGGACAGGCACGCCGAGTACAAGGAGCGCACGGGCGGCGGCGAGAACGCCGGCAAGGTGCTCGACGACCTTGGGATCATGAGGTACTGTTGCCGGCGCATGCTCCTCACGTCGGTCGAGACCATAAAGCAGATCATCCCGTTCTACGAGGCCGTCGACAGGCGAAGGCTAGAGGTACAGAGCGAGCTTGAGTGACGGGGCCGGCGGCCAAAGGGGCACGGCGGGGGGCGGTGCGCATGCAATCACGTCCGTGGCCGCGCGCGTCGTGTACAACAGCCGCGGCTCAAGGACCGTTGAGGTCGACGTCGTCTCGGACGGCAAGTTCAGGGGAAGGGTCGCGGCCCCGTCCGGCGCAAGCGTCGGCCGGCGGGAGGCCGTGTCGTTCCCCGGGGGAGGGGCCGCCCAAAGCGCCAGGGCGGTCGAGGGGGGCGCCGCGGGGCTCGTCGGCGTCGACCCCGCCGACATGGAGGCGGTGCACGCCGCGATCCGCTCGATCGATCCGTCGCCCGGATACGCGCGCGTGGGAGGGGCGGCGGCCTTTGCGGTCTCGATCGCGGCGGCCGAGTCGGCATCGCTGGCTCGCGGCGAGCCGCTGTTCCAGACCATGTCCGAGGGGGGCATGGGCGGGCGGCCGTGGACCCTCCCCCGCCCGCTCGGAAACATACTGGGGGGAGGGGCGCACGCCGGAGCCGGCGCCCCGGACATACAGGAGATACTGGTGTGCGCCGTCGGGGCCCGCACCGTGCGCGAGGCCGTCGAGACGAACATTGCGGTCCACGCCGAGCTCGGGGCCGTCCTGCAGCGCGACGACCCGATGTTCCCGGGCGGCAGGGGCGACGAGGGCGGGTGGGCGCCGAGGGCCGACAACGAAAAGGCGCTGGCCCTGGCTGCCAGGGCGTGCGAGAGCCTCGGGTACACGCTCGGCAGAGAGGTCGCCCTCGGCGTCGACTTTGCGTCGTCGACGCAGTGGAACGAAAAGGCCGGCAGGTACGAGTACGCGGGGGCCGGCGTGTCCAACTCGCCGGGCGAGCAGGTCGAGTTTGCGTCGTCCATGATAGAGAGGTACAAGCTGGCGTACGCCGAGGACGCCGTGCACGAGGACGACTTTGAGGGCATGGCCGAGGTCGCGTCCAGGTGCCCGCGCACGCTCGTGACCGGCGACGACCTCACGGTGACTAGCGCCGAGTCGCTGCGCAGGGCCGCCTCGCTCGGCTCGTGCAACGCGGCCATCCTAAAGGTCAACCAGGCCGGCGGGCTGCGCGACGCGGCCGAGTTCGCCGCCGAGGCGGCGCGGTCGGGCGTGCGCCTGGTCACGTCGCACCGCTCGGGCGAGACGCCAGACCCCCACATCGCGCACGTCGGGATAGCGACGTCGTCGGCCATGCTAAAGGCGGGGATCGTCGGCGGCGAGAGGGTCGCAAAGCTCAACGAGCTCGTCAGGGCCGAGGAAGAGTACGGCCCGGCGGGGCAGGGTTTAATACAAGGAATCTCGGCGGCGTGGCCCTAGTGAGCCAGCAGGAACAGGAGCAGCAACAGCGCCGCCGGCAGGAGGGCGGGCACGACCCGCAGCGCGAGCAGCAGAGCCGGAGCATTAGGGCCGGCACGCAGGTCGTCACAAAGTCGATGAGCCGCTTTGTCACCGAGCCCGGCCGGGACGGCCAGTACAACTTTGACCTGGACACGACGTACAGCAGGATAAGGACGGCCGCCAAGTTCATCAAGAGGACAATGATGGGCGACGGCGGGCCGGCCGGCGTCCTGGTCTTTTCGTCAAAGGACCTGGCCCGCGAGTCGATCGAGTCGTTCTGCAAGGAGACCGGCGCGACGCCAAAGACCGGCAGGTTCATGCCCGGAACGCTGACAAACCCGTCGCTTGACTACTATACGGAGCCGAAGATCGTCGTCGTCTCGGACCCGCAGGCCGACGCGCAGGCCGTCACCGAGGCGACGAATGCGGGGGTGCCGGTCGTCGGCATTTCGAGCACTGAGGGCATGCCGTTCAGGGTCGACATAGTCATTCCGGCCAACAACCGCGACCGCAGGGCCCTCGAGGGGGTGTACAAGCGCCTCGCCGAGGAGATCGAGAGGGTCGCGGTCGATCCCGCCGGCGACGGCAACGCGGCCGCGGCGGCCGCGGCGGCGGCCGCAAAGCCCGCCGATGCCGAGGAGCCGGCGGCCGCGGGCGCGGAAGAGGGCGGCGCGCCGGCGGCCGGGGCCGAGGGGGAGGGGGCCGCGGCGGAGGCCGCAGAAGGCGAAAAGGGGCAGGGCGCATCCGACGCCGCGGCGGAAGGCGCCGATGCACGTTCCGATTCCAATTCCGCTTCCGCTTCCACTGCCGGCGGCGGCAGCAGCGGCGCCGAAGCCGCGGCCCCGGGCAGCGGGGAACCCGCCTGATGCCGCAGGTCAGGGAGCCCGCGGTTGCGGGAATGTTCTACCCCGGCGGCAGGGACGATCTAGCGGCCGAGATACGCAGGTGCGCCGCCCACGAGTACGGGCCGCGCGGCGGCGGCCTGGACGGGCCGCCCGCAATCGGCGCAATCTGCCCGCACGCCGGATACCGGTACTCGGGGCCCGTTGCCTGCCACTCGATCGAGGCCCTCGCGGCGGGGCAGGCGCGCCGCCGGGCAGCCGGCGGAGGCGGAGGCAGCGAGGAGGAGCCTGCGCTGTTCATCATGGCCGGCCCCAACCACAGGGGAGTGGGGGCCGCGACGGCGACGTACCCGGGCGGCGCGTGGCGCACGCCGCTCGGCGACGTGGAGGTCGACGCGCCGGCCTCCGCCGCCCTGGCGTCCGAGTCGGGCGGCATGGCCGAGCCGGACGCGCTGGCGCACGCCGGCGAGCACAGCCTAGAGGTGCAGGTGCCGATGCTGCAAGAGCTTGCCGGGCCGCGCGTGTCCATACTGCCCGTCCTCATGGCAGACCAGTCGAGGGGGGCGGCCGAGAGGCTCGGCCACGCGATGGCCAAGGTGGCCGCCGCCCCGGCCGAGGAGGGCAAGGGCGGCCCGGCCCCCCTGATCGGCTCGTCCGACCTTACGCACTACGAGCCGAACGCGGCGGCGCACGAAAAGGACGCCGCGCTCGTCGAGGCGGTCCTGTCGATGGACGTGGACGCGTTCTACCGCGTCCTCGAGGAGAGGCGGGTCTCGGCGTGCGGGTACGGCGCGATAGCGGCCACGATGGTCGCGTGCGCGGACCTTGGGGCCGCGGAGGGCAGGCTGCTCAGGTACGCGACGAGCTTTGACGTCGCCGGCGCCGACGAGTCGTCCGTCGTCGGGTACGCGTCGGTAGTGTTTCGCTGATGGCCGGCGGCCCGGGGCCCCGCGCGGGGGATGCCGAGGGCGGGGGCGGCATCCGGCGCGCCGAGGCCACCGCGCCGGGCAAGGCGATACTGTTCGGCGAGCACTTTGTGGTGCACGGCGCGCCGGCGGTCGCGTGCGCCATCGGCAGGGGCGTGACCGTGTCGGCGGGGCCGATGCGGGGCGGGGGCGTGCGCGTCGACTCGCCGCTGGGGCCGGCGGATGCGCCCCCCGGCGGCGATGCGCCGGGCGGCCTGCCGGCCCCGCTTGCGGCGGTCTGCCGCATAGCCGTCCCGGCGGCGCGCCGGGCGGGGGCCGGCCTGCGGGTGGGCGTGGACGGCGGGGTGCCGCTCGGCTCCGGCCTGGGATCGTCGTCGGCGTGGTGCGTGGCCGCCGCCGCGTCCGTGCGCGCCGCGCTCGGCGAGGGATGCGATGTAGGCGACGTGGCGGCCGCCGCCCTCGGCGCGGAGAGGGCCGCGTTCGGCGGGGCGTCGGGGGTGGACACGCACGCATGCGCCCGCGGCGGGTTCGGCTCGTACAGCGTAGGGGGCGGGTGGAGGCAGCTGAAGGCCGGCGGGAGCCTGCGCCTGGTGGTGGCCGACACGGGAAGCCCCCACTCGACCGCCGAGATGGTCGGGGCGGTGTCACGGTTCAGGGACGAAAACGGGGCCGAGTTCGACGCAATGGCCGCCGAGTCGGCCAGAATTGCGAGAGAGGGGGAGCGGGCCATAGCGGGGGGCGACGCCGCCGCACTGGGTGGCCTTATGTCCGAGAGCCACGCGCTCCTGTCCAGGATCGGCGTCTCCACCGGCGCGGCCGACGCGCTGGCCGGCGCGGCCGCAAGGGCGGGCAGCCCGGGCGCAAAGATCACCGGCGCGGGCGGGGGAGGGTGCGTCATCGCCCTGCCCGGCCCCGGGAGGGAGGGGGAGCGCCGCGTCGAGGAGGCCATGCTGTCGGCCGGCGCCGCCGGCTGCTTTGCCACGGACGCGGGCGCGCGGGGCGTGCAGGTGCGCGCGGGCACCCTGTAGGGAACTAGGAGTATTCGATGCTAATCATTCCCGTACACTGCCTTATGATCGCCTACACTAATAAAGGTCAAGCAGTCTTTCCCAACACAGTACAATATCCTGTACGATCGATTGATTTCATATGCAAAAATCACGCATTTTGGGCAACCTTGAATGGAATACACGATTTTTTTGCGCACGCCCAGTGACGCATGATCTGCAGATTCTTCGATATCGCATGCCGCCACACTGGCACGCGCTCCTATTTCCGCGCTTAATTTGGCGAACTGCTTACTAAACACGAGCAAGACTATGATGCGCCTCAAAGCCACTCACCAGCTAGCAAGGGGTAGTCATGATCGTTGGCTTGGCTGAGCCGGATCCTCGCGACGGGAAAGTTTGCGGCTTCCGTCTAGCAAATGATCGTCTAAGACAAAACTAGTCATGTGTTTTTGGCCTCGCATAGCTATTGATAATTTGGGTGAACTCCGACTTTGACACGCAGTATGGCTTCTCGGCGCCCGAGGCAATGGCGTCAAGTATGGCGATCTCACCGGGAGTCAGGGGTGGCGAGTGTACAGAGTCGGCCTCTACAGCGCCCACGACGGCGGGGCGAGAAGTCCCTGCCGTGCGGGCCCCGCCCTGCATGAGAGCTTGCTCCGCGGTCCGCGCCCGGCGGCTGGCGGCCCCGCCCGTGTGGGCCTCGCCCGACGAGCCGCCATCCTGAACATCTGGGCGTCCAGGATCCCCGCCGATCTCCGCCAAGCTGCGGCGGGGGCCCGTCATGCTTGCGGCGCGTGGCATTTAACGGCCAAACAGACATGGGGCATATAACTATTAGGTCTAGGGCCATGCTGCGGCTACCGTGTTGTTCTGCTGATGACGGCGGTGCGGCCGGCGGCGACGAGCGCCCCGGGCAAGGCGATACGGTTCGGCGAGCACCTCGCGGTGCACGGCGCGCCGGCGGTAGCGTGCGCCATCGGCAGGGGCGTGACCGTGTAGGCGGGGCCGATGCGGGGCGAAACCGTGCGCGTCGACTCGCCGCCGGGACCGGCGGACGTACGCCCCGGCAGTAGCGCGCCGGAAGGCCTGCCGGCGCCGCCTGCGGCGGTCTGCAGCATAGACGCGGCGGCGCGCCTGGTGGGGGCCGGACTGCGGGCGGGCGTGGACGGCCAGGTGCCGCTCGGCGCCGGCCTCGGCTAGTCGTCCGCATGGTGCGCTGCCGCCACCGTTACCGTGCGTGCGGCGCTCGGGTGAGGGTGCGGCGTAGCCGGCGCCCGCGGCCGCCCCCGGCTCGGAAAGCGCCGCGTTCTGAGGGGCGTCGGGAGTCGACACGCATGCATGCGCCCGCGGCGGGCTCGGCGCGTACAGTGCAGAGGATGGAAGGAGGCCGCTCAGCGCGGGCGGCCGCCAGCGGCTGGCGGTGGTCGACACGGGAAACGCCCCGCTCCACTGCCGAAATGGTTGGGCAGTGTCCAGGCTCAGGGGCGAAAACAGGGGCGAATTCGACGCGATGGCCGGCGAGTCGGCCTGCGCTTCCAGCTGTATTGCCACGGACGAGGGGGCGGGGGGGGCGCACGTGCGCACCGGCGCCCGGGGGGCGCACAGGGAGGATGCAATGCTAGCCCTTCCCGTACGTTGGCCTGTGGGCGGCGCGATAGCAGATCTGTATAGCATCAGCAGCCTACTGGGCATCCGCGTTGGGCTTTGTATCGCCCATGATAATCCGGACGAACTGCGGCTTTGACACGCAGTATAGCTTTTCAGCGCCCAAAGCGACGGCGTCAATGCCAGCAATCTCTTCTGACGACAGGGGTGGCGAATATGTGGGGTCGGCCTCCATCGCGCTCCCGGCCGAGGGGGCGGCGGCCCCGCCCGCGCGGGCCTCGCCGTGCGCGCCATCATTCGGAACATTTAAGGATCCGGGATGCCCGTCGATCTCCGCCAAGCCGCAGCGGGGGCCCGTCATGTCTGCGGCATGCGCCATGTGGCTCCCATGTAAACTGAGGCCATAAAACTGCTAGGTCAGCCGGCATGTCCGTAGCGCGCGGTGCACGGCGGCCATCCGGCGCCACGCCACGCATGCCCCGCTGGGCCGTGCGCAGGCATCGAGCACTATGCGCTGCGTATCGGGCGGCCGCCGCGGAGCCCTCCGCGAAGGCGGCAGGCCAGGCAACCCGTCACGGAGGGAGTGCTAAACGGCGCCCGCGCCGCAAAGCGATGCGGGCACGCCCTACAGCAGGACGGCGCTGGCGGTCCTGGGTCGCCCGCAGGGCCCCCGCCCGCGCCCCCCGCCCGCGCCCCGCCGAGCGGCGCCCGGCGGAACACCCCCCGCGCGGGGCGCCGTCAGCGTGCGCCAGTGGAATGGCGCCCCGCCCGCGCCTGCGGCAGACACAAAAGGGCCCCGCGCGGGGCGCGGCACACTGGCCCTCATCGACAAGTTTCCAAAGGGGTTCGAGCCGCGGCCGGTGCAGGCCGACATCATACGGCAGATCGAGGAGGCGATCGGCTCGGGCTACCGCAACATACTGCTGTGCGCGCCGACGGGGATAGGCAAGAGCCACATAGCGGCGACCGTGGCGGCCGCGCGCGGCTCGTCGTTCACGGTGACGGCGCAAAAGATACTCCAGGACCAGTACACGGGCGACTTTGGCTGGATGATCCCCATGAAGGGCATGCCCAACTTTCCGTGCCTGGACCTGTACGACAGCAAAAAGATAGACTATGCGACGGCCGCGAGCGACCCGTCAGTGTCGTGCGCTAGGGGCAACTGCTCGAGGGAGGTGCGCAGGAACGGGGTGACCAAGACCGTGTGGTGCAAGTACAAGCCGCGCATCGACGACTACGAGGACGGCGAGCCCGAGTCGCCGCCCCCCGGCACGGACCAGGCGTGCTACTACTACGACCAAAAGTACAGGGCCCTCAACGCGGGCCACGCCGTCTTCAACTACCCGTCGTACTTTCAGACGCGCAAGTACTCGAGGGGCATCCAGGACTACCTCGAGCGCCAGCTCCTCGTCGCCGACGAGACGCACGAGATCGAGGACCAGATAATCGACTTTGTCGGGTACGAGCTGCACGCGCCGATGCTGCGCGACGCAAACCTCGACTTTTCGGGGTTCGAGATCACCAGCATGAAGGGGATCGAGGCGGCCGTGGAGGTGACGGCCGAGGCGTACAACAGCATGGTGCGCAGGATGGAGGAGGAGGCCGAGCGCGCCAACGCGGGGCGCGCCGAGCCCGAGGAGAACCCGCTGATCGCCGCGTACAAGTCCAGGCGCGACCGCCTCGACACCATCCTCAGGGAGATACGCAGGGACCCCGACAACATGGTGTACCAGGTCAGGCGCGAGGGCGGGTGGAGCGACAGGGCCGACGACGGCGACATCGTCGCCGTGTCGATAAAGCCGCTCGACATATCGTCGTACATCCAAGAGTACTTTGACTACCCGCTGCAGCTGTTCATGAGCGCGACCATCGACAGGACGATGTTCTGCAGGACGATGGGTTTCGGCGAGGACGAGTGCAGGTTCATCGAGGTGGAGCGGTCGCCGTTCAGGGCGGAGAACCGCGCCATCACCTTCCACGACGTGCGCCGCCTCAGCTACCGCTCGACCCGCGAGGACTATGCGGCCGTGTACGCAAAGGCCAGGCAGATAGCGGCCATGTACGCCGACGAAAAGGGCCTCATACTGACGACGACGCGCAGGCACTGCGACGACGTGGCCGACGCCATCGGCGACAGGGTCCAGATCGCGTACGAGCGGGAGGGGATGGGCAGGGACGCCGTCCTCAAGAGGCACGCGGGGGCCGGCGGGCCGAGCGTCCTGGCGTCCCCGTCGCTGTGGTACGGGGTCGACCTCAAGGGCGACCTGTCGCGGTTCCAGATCATAGTAAAGGCGCCGTACCCGTCCATGGGCGACAAGCGCACAAAGGCAAAGGCCGACAGGGATCCCCTGTGGTACCAGTACACGGCGCTCGTAAAGCTGCTGCAGGGGTTCGGCAGGTCGGTGCGCGGCGAGGACGACTACGCCGAGACGCACGTGCTCGACGAGGGCGCAAGGACGCTGCTGCACAAGATGAGGCGATTCGTCCCGAGGGCGTACCACGACGTGCTCGGCTGGGACGAAGAGGGCGGCAGCAGCGGCGCGGGCGGGCGGTAGGCGGCCGGCGTCCTCAGCCGGAGCCTTCTTGCTCCTGCTCGGCCCCGCCGCCGGCGCCGATCTGGGCGCAGTACTCGTTGACGTACCACGGCAGCAGGCTCTTGTACTTGGAGGGCAGTATGTACGACGCCGGCGTCGCCGATCCGCCCTTTCGCGTCGGGTCGAACGGGTCGCCCTTCCTGAACAGGCGGTACTGCGCGCGGCCCGTCCTGTACAGGAAGCGGTGCGCGCCGGGCGAGGACGGCGCGTTGGCCACGCCGTGGACGCTCACGGCCGCCGCGAGGGCGTTGCGGGACACCTCGGGGCAGAATCCGAGCTCGCGCACGCGCCCGATTATCCGCTTGTTCGAGAATACCGCGTCGGGGCCGTTCTCGCGCTGGAGCGTCGCCGTCGCGATCCACACGGCCACGGACGCCGGCAGGCGGCCGAGGGAGGGGGCGTCGTCGGGGGCCATTACCGGCCACCTGCCTCCCCCGCGGGCGCCCCAGGGCCAGCCCCGGCGGCGGCGCCGCTCCCGGGCCGGCGGCGGCGGCGGCGGTCCGCCTCGACGAGCTCGGATATGCGGCGGTCCAGGCGGTCCACCTCGGCCTCGCTGTCGGACCACCACCTGCGGCTCCAGACCCTCTCGATGGACCACCCCTTGCCCTCGAGGAACTGCTGCCGCATGACGTCGCGCTCGCGCACGCTCCGGGCCGAGTGGAACGAGGCGCCGTCGCACTCGATGCCGAGCACGTACCTGTTCTCGTCGTCGGGGTGGAGCACGGCCAGGTCGATCCTGTACCCCGAGAACCCGACCTGCGTGTCGACGCGGTGGCCGCGGCGCTCGAGCGCCGTGTGCACCTGCACCTCGAACTCGGAGTCGAACCTGCGGCCGGCCGCCTGCGCGCCCCCCCTGCCGCGCGCGGACATTGACGGGTTGATCGACGATATGACGGCCGCCTGCGCGTCGCGGTCCGCCGAGCCGGTCGCCCGGGCGTACTCGAGGAACTGCCGCAGGCGCAGCGGCCCGTCGTTCTTTGGGGTCGGGCGGACGTCGGCGGGGTCGATCGACGAGACGACGACCATCTCCTGGCGGGCCCTTGTGACGGCCACGTTGAGCCGGTTCTCGCCGCCGCGGGCGCTCAGGGTGCCGAACCGGTTGGCGAACTTGCCGTCGGCGTCCCTCGCGTACCCTATCGAGAATACGATCACGTCGCGCTCGTCGCCCTGCACGTTCTCTATGTTCTTTACGAACAGCTTGTCGTCGCGGCCGGCCGACTCGTGGGCGGCCGCGTGCAGCTCGGCAAAGGCCGCGTCGTCCTCCAGCCTGCGGTCGAGGCGGTCCATCACGAGCTCCTGCTGCGCCTCGTTGAAGGTGATGACGCCGACGGACCGGTACGGGGCGCCGCTCCCGCGCGAGCGCTCCCACTCGGCGGCGACCTCGTCGAGGACCCTCTCGGCCTCGACGCGGTTCCGCCTCTTCTCCCATACGCCGCTGCACCGCACCCAGCGTATGGGCGGGTGCTCGGGGTCGGAGGCGGCGTTGGGCGCGACGTTGAGCATGCCGGCGTAGAACGCGTGGTTCGAAAAGTTGATCAGGTCCTGGTACACCGAGCGGTAGTGCCAGGACAGCGTCGTGTGGCCGTAGCGGGCCGCGGCGAGCTCGAGCAGGCTCTTTTCGGGCGGGGGGCCGCCCCCGTCCCCGCCGTCCCCGCCGTCGTACTCGTCCTCGTCCTCGTCGCCGCGTATGCGGAACAGGTCGAACGGGGGCAGCTGCTTTTCGTCGCCGGCCACGACGGCCCTGCGGGCCCTGTACAGGAACGGCATGGCCCGCTCGGCGGCGAGCTGGCTCGCCTCGTCCACTATGGCCAGGTCGAACATGCCGCGCTTGAGCGGAAATATCCTCGAGACCGACTCGGGCGACGCAAGCCAGCAGGGCGCGATCTGCAGCAGGGGCCCGCCGTACCTCTCGAACAGGCGGCGCACCGGCATGACGCGGCGCTTGCGCGACAGCTCGCGGCGCAGCTCCATCCACTCCGCGGCGGCGGGCCCAGGGCCCCCGCCGCGCCCCCGCCGGCCGCGCAGGCTGCCCGGGCGGACGGCCCCGTCTATGGACTGCCGTATCTTTTCGGTGACCAGGCGGCCCTTTTCCTCCATGAGGGCGGCCAGGTCCGCGCGCCGCCTGTCGTACTCGGCCACAAAGTCGCCGCGCAGCAGGCGGCTGCGCCGCTCGATCTCGTCGAGCCAGTAGCGGCACACCTCCTGCCGCACGAGCGGGGCCCAGCGGGCCCCCTCCGCGCCGGGCAGCCGCCCGTCGGCGTGCGCCAGCGCCTCGAACACGCCCTGCCCCGCATAGTCGGCCCTTTTCAGGTCAAGGTCGCGCATCGCCTCGAACTCGTCGAGCGCCGAGCGCATCGCCGCGAGCGTGCGCGACAGCTGGGCGGGCGGCTCGCCCGGGGGCGCCGCGGCCGCGTCCCTGAGCAGGCCCTCGCGGGCCGCCGATCCATCCCCGAGATGCCCCGCCAGCTCGCCGACCATGCCCCACATGCGCAGGCCGGCCTCGACGCCGGGCAGCCGCGCCTCGACTCCGGCCCTGTCGGCCGCCGCGCCCTCGCCGAGCTCGGCGCGTATCGCCTTTGCGTGGCCGCGCCTCCTGAGCCCCAAGAGGCCGCCCCCGGCCAGGTACCCGTCGAGCGCATCCCTGAGGGACCGCTGCCGGCCCTCGTCGGGGGCCATGGCGCAGCCAGGCGCCTCGGCGATCATGCGGTCGAGCAGCCCGCGCAGGCGCGCCGCGTCCCCCGAGCCCATGTCGGCAAAGCTGCGGCGCCCCGCCCACGGGCTCCCCGGCGCGTCGAACCGCCGGTAGGCGTCCTCGACGCCGGCTATCCGCTCGACGAACTCGTCCAGGCCGCCCCACTCGACGGGCAGGTTCAGCGATGCAATGTCCATGGCGGGCTCGTACGAGCCGTCGGTGGAGGCGTACAGGTCGTGCGCGCTCGCCCCCCCAAAGTGCCTCTCCCGCAGCGCCGCGCCGAGGCCGACCAGGAACTCGATGCAGCCGTCGATGCGCCTGGACACGTCGGCGACCCGGCGGTCCGCCTCGGACACGTCGGCCTCGTGCGCGTCGGCCTCGATCGTGGCGAGCAGCTGCTCGTACATGCGGCGCCTGTCGGCGAGCTCGCGCTCGATGAACACGGCGTAGTCGGCCAGGCCGACCCTGCCGAGGCGCTGCCGGACGACCTCTAGGGCGGACCGCTTTTGGCACACGACGAGCACCTTTTGGCCCGACGACAGGGCGTTTGCGACCAGGTTTACAATGACCTGCGACTTGCCCGTGCCCGGCGGCCCCCTCACCACGCACAGCTCGTCGGACGCCGACCTTACGATGACCTCGTCCTGGCTCGAGTCGCTCCCGAGGACGGTGTCGAGGCTCGACGCGCCGGCCGAGTCGATGTCGACGGCGTGCGCATCCGCGGCCCCGTACGGGTCGGCCTCGTAGTCCGGCTCTTCGGCCCCGCCGTGCCCCTCGATGAGCGCGCCGACGATGCCGGCGTCGGCCTCGCCGGCCCGCGCGGGGTCCGTCATCTCCGCATAGTCCCTGTATATCTCGCTGTCGGCCTGCGGAAAGCTGCCGATCACGGCGTGCCCCACCAGGCGGAGCGGGGAGCCGTCCAGCTCTTTGATGGCGTCGGCGTCCAGGGGGCCGAGGGCGGCGGGGCCCGGCTCGGCCGGCGCGTCGCCTATGTCGACCAGGCCCGACGCCCATCCGGCGACGGCCGAGAACAGGCGCGCCGCCTCGCCGGAGGCGGCGGCGTCTGCGGCCGGCGCGGCGCCCTGCGCCTCGGCCGCATCCTCGATCATTGCGTCAAAGTCCTCCTCGTACCCCTCGGACAGGTCGTACCCGCCCTTTTTGCGCAGGGCCGCGAACAGGGCCCTGTTCAGGACGGGCCTCTCGTCGAGCAGGCGCATGTACCAGCCGGCCCCGCGCGCCCTTTTCTCGTGCATTATCCGCATCGGGAACAGCGCGACGGGGCCGCGCACGTACACGCCCGCATCGGGCGAACCCTCGAGGAATGGGTAGCCGAGGTAGCCGGTGTGCTGCCCGGTCTCGTTTTCGATCTGGTCCAGGCTCCTCTTGAGCGAGCGCAGGGACGAGCGCAGGGCGTCGGCGCCGGCGCCCTTTTTGTCCCCGCGGCCGGCGTTGCCGTCGGCTGCGTCGGCGTCGGCGTCGGCTGCGTCGGCTCCGGGGCTCCTGCCGGCCGAGTCGAGCAGGAGCCGGACGCGCGCGCCCTCGTCGATCTTGCCGTCGAGCGCTGCGGCAAGGTTCTTGGCGGCCTTTTCCACCGCCTTGGCGGCCGTTCCCTCGCCGAACTCGTCAAGGCGGACAAGGTCCAGGTTGCTCTTCATGTAGGCGCGCCTGAGCAGGACGGAGCGGTTCCGCGTCGTCACCTGCAGGAGGCGGTCCTGGTATGACTTTAGCGCCGGCGCGAGGCGGGACAGCACGCCCGTGGGCTGGCGCCCGGCGCCCGCGCCCGGCGCCTGCGGGGCGCCGCCGCCCGGCGCGGGGGAGGGGGCGGGGGCGGGAGGCCGGGCGCCCGTCCCGGGCCGGACATCCTGGCGCAGGGCGCCCCCGCTTCCGCTCACGCGGCCGCGCGGATTGGCCTTCGTCTTATTGGTTGCTACTAGGGGCCGAGGGGCGGGCGGGGGCCGCCGCGCGGGCGCGGCCCCGAGCGCGGCGCGCGGAGTGGAGGCTGCCGGCGGGGAGGTAGGGGGCAAGATCAGGGCCGCGCCCTGCGCGGGCAGGCCCATGCGGTCGCCCCGCGCAGGGCAGCGCCGCCGTCCGGCATGCGGGAGCGTCTCCGCCCTCCCCCCCCTCCCCGCAGGGCGGGCGGTCCCCTGCCCCCTCCTCCGCCCGGCCAGGCCCGGCGCCGCTCCGCCGGCGATCGCCGCCCCGTCCAGGCCGCGGTCGGACGGCGGCGGTTCCCTCCTCGTCCCACCCCTTCGCCGCCGCCCGGCTAGGCGCCGCCTTGCCCGGCTGCCGCCCAATCTTAAAAGCGGGCCGGTCCGGCCGCCGCGCGGGTCCGTAGCTCAGCATGGATAGAGTGTTGGACTTCTAATCCAATGGTCGAGAGATCGAAGCTCTCCGGGCCCGCCACCGACCAGCGCCGCGCGCCCGGCGCCGGCCGCCGCGCGCAACCGTATTATCCGGGCCGGCGCCGGCCGCCGCGCGTGAAGGACATCGAGGTGTCCCTGTCGAGCAAAGAGTTCGGCCCGGGCGAGATCATACGCGGGACCGTCAGGGTGTCCTACGGGGGCAGGTTCGACGGCGTCGTGGTCAACACGCAGGTGCTCGACTCGAACGAGCTCGTAGTGTACAGGTCGTACGCCGGCAAAGAGATCGAAAAAAAGACTTCGCGCCTGTTCATACCGAGGGACCTCATGTCGGGCGGCGGGGCCGTCGCCGAGTTCACCGCGTCCGTCGAGCTCGCCTCGGACCGCGCCCACGACGTAAAGTTTCGCGCATCCATAATAGAGCAGCACAAAGAGGTCGAGAGCGACATCCTCTTTGCAAGGCTTGCGGCGGCGGGGGCGCCGTAGGGGCCGCGTCGGGCCGCCCCGCCACGCCGCGAGCGGCACGTCGACTCTGGCCGCCGCGACCGGGCGCCGCAGGGTCCGCGGCGGGCCGCCCCCGCCGCGGCCGCCGCATGCAGGAGAGCCGGGCGGGGAGCCTGCGACGGTGTCAGGGAGTAGATATGCCGGCGCGCCCCTGGCGCGGCTTCGGCTGGAAACGCGCGCGCTTGGGTGCGGAGGGACGGCATGCAGGCAGGAGAATTGCGCCGACTGGGCCGGACGGGGGATCCTGACGGCTTATAAAATAGTCAAGCTGGTGGGTTCTTTGTAATCCGCGGTGGGTCGCTTGAGGGGGGGTCGAGGGGGGCTGGCGGGCCTTCGACACCCGCCCACGGCCGTCCGAAGCCGGTGTGCGGGTCGCCTAGCCGGTACTGGGCAGTATCCGGACGCTTTTGCCCGACACTTTGAAGGTGATGCGGTCGGTGAGGCCCAACAGGTCGACGACTGGCTTTGGGATGGTGCTCTGGTAGCCCCGCCCCTCATAGTAGCCGAGGCCCACGGTGAACTCTTTGGTGTCCTTGCGCCACCGTCCCATGCTCACTGGCCTCAAAATTCCTTTATAAGCACATAAAACTCAGTAGATTTATAACCCCCCTTTGGAGACGCGCGCCGTTGGTCGCGGGCGTTTGCTACAGTGGCGATGCGGCGGGGGTCGACCGGCATGCTGGTCTAGCGGCGGATACGTTCGCCGACCCGTTCGCCGACCCGTTCGCCGACCCGTTCGCCGACCCGTTCGCCGACCCGTTCGCCGACCCGTTCGCCGACCCGTTCGCCGACCCGTTCGCCGAGGGCGGCACGGGACACCCCTGGCTCGCCATCCCGCCGCCGGGCGATGCCGACACGGAAGTGGACATGCTCCAGACCCTGCTCGACATCGTGGACATGGTGCCCGTCGCCATGGAAAACGCCAAGCGGTCCGCCGCGGGCAAGCTCCTTGAAGAAGGGGGGCACGTCAAGCGCCTCGACGAGTTCCAGTTCCAGGTCACTCCGGCCAACACGGGCAAGCGCGCCCCGGCGGCCAAGCGAGACCGGATCTACAACGTGCTGATCCTGCCCGGCGTGGGGTCGTCGTGCACCTGCCCCGACCACAAGAACAGGGGCGGCCGGGTCCTCTGCAAGCACATCCACGCCGCGCTCTCCCTGGCGCACAAGGAGGACACCGAGAAGGAAGCCGAGGCAAACTTTGTCGAGGATTCGGTCGTCGCGGCAATGTTCAGGGGGGCGGCGGAGGCTAGCCGCGGGGCGGAAGAGGCTAGCGGGAAGACGGGCGCGGCCAGGTCGGCGTACGCGGCGTACCGGTGCATGGCCGGCGACGAGGAGGGGGAGAGGGGCGCGGACCGTGCCGTGTGGCAGTGGGGCGGGACGGCGGCGGCGGCGCCCGGCGGGGCGGCGCTCCGAATAGCCAAGTTCGACCCGTCCTCGTGCGCGCTCTGCGGCGGCGGGCCGGTCACCGGGCACGGGACCCGCCACAACCAGAACTACGACACCCGGAGGTACAAGTGCGGCTCGTGCGGCAAGACGTTCTCGGGGAACGTGGGGTTCGCCCGCCTCAAGGCGAGCCCCGAGATCGTGACGCAGGCCGTCCACATGTGGCTGGCGGGAATGTCGCTGCCGGCGGTTGCGCTGTGGCTCGAAGAGTTCGCCTCGATCAAGGTGTGCCACAAGACGATACTCAACTGGGCAGAGTCCGAGATCGGCCTGATCGAGGAGTACGCAGACAGCGTCCTCACCCCGCGCGTCTCCGACATGTGGAGGACCGACGAGATGTACTACGGCATACGGGGCAGGGAGCAGTACGCGTTCTGGATGATCGACGACCTCACGCGCTACGTCCTTGCGCTGCAGACGGCGGAGCACAAGGGAACGTCCGACGTCAAGCCGCTCTTTGAGCACGCCGCGGCCCTGGCGTCCATGGACGCGCCGGCCATCCTCGTTTCCGACAAGGCGGCCAACTTCCACAGGGCGTGGCACGACCTGTACCGCGCCAGGAACTTCATGCATCGCCCCACGTTCCACATCCAGACAATACACGCGACCGACACCGACTACAACAACAATCTGATGGAGCGCTTCAACGGCTGGATCAGGGCGCGCACCAGGGCCGCGAGGGGGCTCAAGAGCATCGACTCGGCGATGCTGCGCGGGCTGCGCGTGTTCCACAACTTCGTACGCCTGCACGGCGGGCTCGGCGGGATCACACCCGCCCAGGCCGCCGGAATCGACATAGAGCGGCCCAACGCCGCGATGACACTGGCGCAGAACGCCGCCGTCCACAGGCTTCGCCGCCGGACATAGGGGCTGCGCCCGCAGCAGGACAGGGCGCCGCGCAGGACGGCCCCCGCGCCGCCGGGCGCCAAGGGCGCCCGGAGGCGCCCCGGCGGCGCCCCAAGATCGACCGTCCGGCTGCAATGAGGCCGAAATCGGCAGGCGGGCGCGGCATGCACGGCCAGCGAAGCCCCCGGATCGGGCGATCCTGGCGGGCGGAGAGGCGGGGCGGCCGGGCCGCCCACCGCGGATTACAAAGAACCAAGCTGGTGGCTTTTTGTGAGCGCCCGCCAAGAGGCTGTCTACAAGGCAGGCACAGTGTCAAATCCCATTGCTGCCCCGGCCGTCGCCGTGCCCAAGACGGGCGAAAAGTTTGAAGACGAGGAGCTGCATGCCAGATTCGGCGTTCCGATGCGCGGCGGCATACGGGTTAACGAAGAACGGAGGTGCATAGTCCTTGTAGACCTTGTAGATGCCGATGCCAAGTGCGCCAGCACTGACGAGGGTGACGCCGTCTCGTACATGGGCTAGGACTCCGATCGTGACGGAATGCAAAACCAGGACATGTCGGCCAACAACCTTGCCTTGAGGCACTCGAAGGATAATGGCTACACTGTCCTCTACTTCATAAAGCAGGAAGGCAATCTGGTGTTCAACTCCTGCGTAGAGTATGACTCGCACCGCCTTGAAGTTGAGGAGAAGGACGACAAGCGGGCGCGCGTGATCATTAAATTCAGGCTGAAAAGGGTCGCAGGAATGCCCACTGCGGCGACGGGTGGCAAGACGGAGTCGTTGGGGTGTCCGTGGGTGGCCGAACTCGAAGAAGACAAGCTTCCCACAGAAACTGTGGGAGAATACCTAGTCAGGATGGCCAACATAATGGAGCCCGGCCTGTGTACGCAAAAGGATGCTGAAGAGATGGACGAAGGGCTGCGCCAGCTCGCAAGAGGCGAATATGTGACGCTTGACGATCTGCGCTCCGAGTCCGATGTCAAATGTACGTAGTGATGCTGTCAAAACGCGCCAAAAAGGCACTCGAATCTATGCAAGGGGCTACAAAGGGGAGGGCTGTTAAAAGGTCGGAGGGTTTGAAGAACGGCCCCCACAGTGAAAAGCAACCAGTGTCCAAAAAGGCGCGCAGTGCCAGAGCTGGCGACTATGGGACACCTTTCCGCATATGCGCTCCCGATCGCAAAGTTGTAGTACCCTGCATAATAAAACGAGGCGGCGGATACAAACGCTGGCCGATGCGCGAAAAAGCAGGCGTCGGGACGACGCGGCAGGCCCGCGCGGTTCCCTAGACGGTCCGTCAAGACGGCGGTCGGCGCCCTGGGTTCGCCCTGGGCCTTTCCCGGTCTGCACCCCGACCGGCGCGGTTTTGAACTTTATTCGGGCACGTCCGCCGCCGCCGCCGCAGGCGTGACGCCGGCTCATCCCGCCCCGCATGCCACGGCGTCGAGCCGCCCGCGAAAAGCCGCTTCGGGGGGGGGACAGGCCCCCCGCCCCCTAGAACCTCTGCTTTGTGATCGACAGCGTGCCCTTCATCCACGGGTGCGGCGTGCAGTGGTACTCGATCACCGCCGGCTCGGTGAACACGAACTCGTACGACTCGCCGGGCATTACGACCCCGTCCGAGCCGAACTGGCCGCTGTACCCGTCGGCGTACGCGTGGTCTGGCGTCACGGTGTGCGCGACGTCGTCGATGTTGTTCCACAGGACGATGTTGTCGATGCCGAGCTGTATGTCGACGAGCTTTGGGACAAAGTTCTCCTCCTGGTCGGGCAGGGCCGAGCCGATGATCATGTCGATCACGGTCTTTTCGCCCTCGGGGTGCAGGATGTGCTCGTCGACCGACGGCTTCTCGAGCGACTCGGGCAGGTAGAACCCCTGGTAAAAGACCGCGCCGGTGGCCACGCCGACGATGACCGTCATGATGCCGATGCCGTACGCGTTCGACGTGCGCGCCTCGCTCACGGCGGGGCGCGGCCGGCCGGGTCTATAAAGCCTTCAAGGGAGCATGCGCGCGCGCAATGCCGGCGCGCAGAGGCCGCGCCGGCCGCCGCTCAGGCCCGCTGCGCGGCGCCGCCCTGCCCGTCCGCCCCGCCGCCCCTGGCGCCGACGCGCACGGACGCCGCGGCGGCCGCCCGCGCCGCCTGCGCCGACTTTTCGGCCGCCCTTGCGGCCTTTGCGGCCAGCCGGGCCGCCGCCTCGGCCGCCCTGTCGTCGCCGGCCGGCCCGTCCGCCGCCCCCTGCGCGGCGGCCACCGCCTCGCGCGCCGAGCCGGCCGCCCGCGCCGCCTGCGCAGACTTTTCGGCGGCCGTCCGCTTTTCATCGTCGGCCCTGGGCGTGGTGCGCTCCTTTGCCACCGTGCGCACGCAGCGGGCCGCGGGGCGGGTCTGGCGGGCCGC
Organism: Cenarchaeum sp.; assembly: GCA_965200655.1. Classification (GTDB taxonomy): domain Archaea; phylum Thermoproteota; class Nitrososphaeria; order Nitrososphaerales; family Nitrosopumilaceae; genus Cenarchaeum. Next base: position 92,660 of record CBDAUQ010000001.1, on the reverse strand, counting down.
CCTGGCGGCCCACACGGCGGCGGCCCTGGCCGAGGAGGCGGCCCGCGCCGTGTCGGCCGACAGGGCGGCCCGGGCGCCGCGGGCGGCCGCGTCGGCCATGCGCTGCGCCTTGTCGGCCATCTTTTCGACGGCGCGGTCGGCGGCCGCGGCGGCGTTTTCGGCCGACTTTGCGGCCCTGTCGGCCGCGGCGGCGGCCGCATCGGCCGCGGTTGCGGCCTTGGCGGCCTCGGCCTCGGGGGCGCCGGGCGCTGCCTGCACGCCGAGCGACATGCGGGCGGACCACCGGGCGGCGGCCCACGCGGCCGCGCCGGCCGCGTCGGCCGCGTCGGCCGACGCCCTTGCGGCCCCCCCTGCCAGATCGGCCGCCCTTTCGGCCCCGGCGGCCGCGCCGGGGCCCCCGTCCGGCGTCGGCGCCTGCGTGCGGGCCAGCCAGCGGGCCGCCTCCGCCGACGACTCGTGGGCCACGCGGGCCGCGCCGGCCGACAGCGCGGCGTCGAACGCCCGGCCCAGCGACCGGTCCGCGTCGCCGCCGCGGGCCGCGCTGGCCGCCCCGCGGGCCGCGCCGGCCGCCTCGTCCGCAATGTCCGCAGTCCTCAGCACGCTGGACGCAAGGTCCTCGGCGTCGGCGCGGTCAATGCTGGCGCGGGACGCGGCCGCGGCATCGGCGGCGGAGTTGGCATCGGCAGCGCCCGGCGGCAGCGGCGCGGACGGGCGGATCGTCTCGGCAGCGGCGCGCGCCTCCCTGGCGGCCGCCGCCGCCCGGTCGGCCGCCGCGTCGGCCGCGTCGGCCACAGCCCCAAGCTCTGCGGGCAACGGCGGGGCGGCCGGGCGGGGCGGTTAAGAATTTTCCGGTTTCGGGCTGCAAGCTGGCGGGTGGGCGGGGCGGCGGTCAGTGCCTGTACCACGGGTCGTACCCGAGCCGGTCGAGAAGGTGGCCCCACGACTCGAACTCTTCGTCGTACGCCGACAGGGGAAACCGCGCGCCGTTCTTTTTCATTTCCTGGCGGGTCGGCACGCTCCCTATGGCGATGCGAATCCTCTCGAGCTCCACTATGAGCGACGCCTTGTTCGGCGACTCCGACCTGGCCAGCCAGACGATGCCGGCCAGGGAGGCGCCGAACTCGTCCTCGAGCATCTCGACAAGGTCTTCGGGGACGTCGAGGCTGTCCCCGGCCGACTTGGCCATCACCCTGCCCAGATCCCTGAACAGGCGGGCGCGGCGCTTGTTAAAGTAGCTCAGGTCTATCTCGGCCGCGGCGCCGCGGCCGGGCTCCCCTCCCGCCGCGTCGGACGCGGCCGGGGCAGCCGGCCGGCTCGCCGCCGCATCAGGGGCCGAGGGCCCCCCCTCCCCGTCCGCCGCCGCCTGCCCCGGCGGCCGCCGCCCCCTCGAGTGCCTCAGCCTCTGCTTGTACTCGGTGTTGCGCGGGTTGCGGCGTATGCGAAAGTTGCAGCAGTTGCAGTACCAGCCGATCGACCCCTTGACGGCGGGGCGTCCGCTGTGCATGTGGCAACCGCGGTAGTCGATCCAAATGTCGCACGTCTGGCAGCGGCCGTGCCCCGCCTCGTACCTGCCGCCCTTTGCGGGCCTCTTTGCCCTGTACTGCTTGCACTTGCCCGTGCACATCCTCTTCGGCTCGTCGGCGTCCGGCCCGGCGTGGGCGGGGGCCTGGCGGCTCTCGGGCCGCCGAGTGGCGCCGGCGTCCGCGGCGGCGCCCCCCCTTGACTTGGCAGGCGGGCGCCGGGGCACGCGGCATCACGTCCCTGCAGGCGGAGGCGGCGCGCCCCGCGCAGGAGGGGAAGCTGGGGGAGGGGAGGAGGGAGGGGGAGGGGGCGTGGAGGAGGGAGGGGGCGTGGAGGAGGGAGGGGGCGTGGAGGAGGGAGGGGGCGTGGAGGAGGGAGGGGCGGGCGGCGGCTGGGAGGCGGGCGGCGGGGGCGGCGCCCCGTCCGATCCGGCGGATGCGGGGGCGGGGGCGCTGCGCTGCGCGGATGCGGGGGCGCTGCGCTGCGCGGGAGGCGGCGGCGCCGGCGCCGGCAGCTCGGCCGGGGCCCGCCCGCCCCCCTCCAGGCCGGCCGCGGCGGGGGCGGGCTCTGGCAGGCGGGGCCTCTCGGGGGCGGCCAGGCCGCCGGCCAGGCCCGGCGGGGGCGGCGGCGCGTCCTTGGCCCGCCCCATTGCGTACCTGTACACGTGGAAGAACGCGGCAAAGACGAACAGTATGAGGCCCACCCAGAACAGCGAGAGGTTCTTGAAGCCCGTAATGGCCGCGTTGTACGCCGCGATGTTGAGGAAGACCAGGAACGCAATGAGCGCGACTATGACCCAGTTGACCCACTTGTCGGACAGGTCGATGGCGGCGACCCTGTTCGGGCCGCGCGCCTTTTGCATCTTGGCCCTGCGCTCGGACTCGCGGGCCATGTGGATCATCATGTAGCTGAACCCGAACCCGAGAGGGACGAGCAGTATCATCGTCAGGTACAGGAACACGGGGTCGATGACCAGGCGCTCGACGAGCGGGAGCGTCGTGTCGGCCGGTATGTAGAACCCCCAGTACGTCGTCACGATGATCTGGGCGATCCCCACGATGCCGAACGACGTGATGATCGGCCTGTCCTTCCACGAGAACTTTTTGTACCTGTCCAGGAACGGCACGAGCAGCAGCGACCCTATGAACAGCGCCGGCCACAGCACGCCGGTGACGAACTTGTCGTACTGCGTGCGCAGGAACGCGTAGAGCCCCGTCAGGTACCACTCGGGGACGGTGATCCCGGGCGGCACGGTAGGCTGGAACTTGAAGCCGAGGTCTATCGGGAACACGCCGCCGGTGATCAGGATGGCGCCGGATATGGCCATGACCATGGGCACGTCGAACACGAGGAACCTCGGAAAGTGCACGGCCATGAGCCCGAGCATGACGAGGGGCAGTATGAAGACGTGCTGCGCGTAGAAGCGGAGCACAAAGTCGTGGAACCCCCCGCCGAACATGGCGTCGCGTATGGTCGGCCCCACGACGGGGATCGAGTTCGTGAGCGACGCGGCTATGCTGATCGCGAGCTCGGCGCGCTCGCTGAATATGATGTCGTACCCGGTGAACGCCTCGAGTATGGTCACGGTCCCCAGTATGACGCCCGTGACCCACAGTATCTCGTTGCGGATCTTGTAGCGCCCGCTAAAGTACTGGTAGTACATGTGCAGTATGGCGAGGAGCACCATCGCGTTCGAGCCGTGGTAGTGTATGTTGCGTATGTGGAACCCGTACGGCACCTCGTCGTTGATGAACTCGACGCTGTCCCACGCCCGGTCCAGTATCGGCTCGTAGTAGAACATTAACAGGGCGCCGGATATGCCGAGTATGACGAACACGATGAACGTGAGCATGCCGAGGAAGCCGAACGGGCTGACGAACCTGGCAGGGAACGAGAACTTTATCGCCGTGAAAATGGTCCGGTCGATGCCGTCCCACACCCAGTACAGGAAGGCCACAAAGCCCGTGCGCCTACTTAAGGTAGCGTCCAAATCCCACCACTCCGTTCTGGTTTACCCCCCACGTGGGGGGCAGTATCCACAGCGCGCCGTCCGAGTCGGCCTCCACTGTAAGGTTAGGCAGCACGTTGGAAGGGGGCGCCTGGAGGGAGGCCGGCCCCTCGAACGCCGCGCCCGTCAGCGGGTCGTACATGGTGCCGTGGCACGGGCACTCGCCGCGCTTGCGCCCCTCCTGCGGCCAGTACTTCCAGAGGCACCACAGGTGGAGGCATACCATGCTGTACGTGCGGAACGCCGAGACCTCGTTCTTCTCGCCCCCGAGCTCGGCGGGCAGCCGTATGAACTGCCACTTGCGGAACGCCTCCTCGTCCAGGACGGCATCGCCCGTCTTTGGGTAGGTAATGACCTCGGCGTGGTTTACGGGAAACGTGTTGACGTTGGCCTGCAGGCCGTCGGGGAGCTCGACGGGGACCCGCTCAAGGACGACCGACGAGGGGTTGGGCATAAAGTTGCCCCACGGCACGAATGGGGCGAACGCTAGGCCCGTGCCGGCCGCCCCCATGAGCTTTAGAAAGTCTCGCCGGGACAGGCCGCTCCGCCTCGCGGCGCTCTCCTCCCCCTCTTGCATTCGTGGCTAAAAACCGCCGGTTTGGTTATAAACCTAGTTTCGGGCGGGCGCCGATCGGCGGCGCGCGTTCAGGTCTGGTAGCGTCCGCGCCCAGGCCGCCCCCCTGCCGGCGCAAGGGCGGGCGGGCGTAGGCTTGAATGTGCACGATCGGAGGGATGGGGGCGGGGGCGGGGGGGCGCCCGCGTCGGCAGGACCGGGCCTCGTCCCCGCCCCAAATTGCGGGCCGCCTCCGCGCGGTAGGCAGGGCGGCGCCCGCGTCGGCAGACCGGGCCTGCGGCTCCCTGTGGCAGTGGCCGCGGGCGGAAGCGGCGGCCGCGCGGGCGGCGACAGACGGCGGTGGCGGGGCGGCAGGGCAGGGGCGGCAGGGGCCGCCAGACGCGATCACTCCGGCCAGCAAAATCGCCCCGGCGCCTGCCCACATGCCGCCTTCGGCATGCGAGTCGCCCCGGATAGCAGTGTTCATATACCCCGGCGCGGCGCAAAAACCCGTTGTCCACGCTGCAGGTGTCAAGGCTGGAGTCCCTCATTGCCGACAGGATATGCAGCTTGGACTATGTCACGAGGGCAGGGTACCGGGACGACGGGCAGGAGGTGACTATCCTGGTCTTCCACGATGACGACCCCGACAGGGTGGGCGAGATGATTAGTGAGATCGGCAGGAGGGGCAGGGAGATCGGAGGGGAAATGCCCGATCGCATGATCAGCCCGCTGTCAATCCACGACGGCCCCGACGTGCCGGCGGATGTCCTTCGCGGCTACGAGGCAGTCTATACGCGGGCGACCTGACTATGAGCAGAGACACTGAATGGTTCAGGCTACAAAGCGAGTACAACAAGCAAGTCTATGAACGGTTGCAAGTGGCTTACCCCGACTTGATCGACTGGAAGGTGACCGTGCTGTTCTACTCGGCGTTGCACAGGGTCAACTATTGGTTCGACACGCAGACGGGGAGCGTTCCCAAGAGCCATGTGGAAAGGAGGCATAGAGTTAGAGACGAGATTCCCCATGTGTTCGACACTTACGACGATCTTTACTTGATAAGCATGAGGGCACGGTATTGCGAAGGGTTTAGGATCAGAGACGGCGTCCGCAGGCACGCCGCAAAGCTGCTGGAACGGCTGGAGAGGGACATCCCATTCGCCGACGGTTAGGCGCTGAATGAGCAGGCGGCCGCGCGCCTAGCGCCCCCGGCCAAGGCGGTCGGGCAGGTCCAGGAACTCGGCGACGACCGAGATGCGCTCTGACGCGCCGCCCGCGTCCGCGCCGAACAGCGTCGAGTGCAGCAGGACGGTGTACACGCCGGTTCCGTTGACCGGCGCAATCAGCCCCGTCGAGGACGGCGGCCTCGCCTCGACCGGAAAGAACCCGCCCCCCTCGCTGAACGGCGTCGGGCCGAGCCAGTCCGACGAGGGCCAGCCGAGCAGCTCGCCGAACGAGCCGGGGCCGGCCGTCGACGACAGGATGCGCCCGTCGGGGCCGGCGACGAACGCGGCCAGGGTCGTGCCGGGGTCGTCCCACGCCACGTCGACGAGCGCGGTGTCGATCGACGGGTCGGCGACGTCAAAGTAGACGGCGCGCCAGTCGCCGGACATGTAGCGGTTCGTCATGTCGAACGCGCCGCGCACGCGGCCCGACCCGTCGAGTATCGCGCCGCCTCCTGCCCCGGCCCCGCCGTCCCCGCCGCGCAGCCCGCCGACGACGACCGCCCCCGGCCCCGCGACCGGCTCGGCGACAGCGTACGAGACGGGCACGTCGGCGGTGAACGGGACGGCCCGGCCGGGCCCGCCCGGCGCGGCGGGCGCCGGCGGCGACGACGAGCCGCGCGGCGGGTCGACGGACGGCTGGCCGCCGTCGAACGAGCTGACGCGGACAAACCCCTGGTACACCCCGCTCGGCTGCCCGGCGGGCACGACGAGCGTGGCCCGCACCGAGCGCTCCTGGCCCGGCGGCACCTCGAGGGTGCGGCTCGAGACCCACACGTCGTCCCACCGCTCCCGCTCATAGTACTCGGCGGCCACCGTGTAGGGCAGCGGCGCGGCGTCCATTCCGGTCGCCCCGTACCAGTACGAGTACCTCTCGGGCACGGGGTACACGCCGACGAGCGGCGTGTCCTCGAAGACGCTCGCGGGATCGGACACGCGCATCTCTTGGACGGTCCCCCACGAGCCCGCCCTGGACACCATCGACAGCTCGGAGCTCGACGGCGAGCGGTCGCCGTCGGCGTCGTCCCAGTCGTACAGGTACAGCGACGCTATCGAGAGGTCGTCGGCGTACGTGTCGGCCGACGAGTTCATGAACCTGTCCACCGAGAACCGCGCCGACAGGACGAGCAGGCCGGCGCCGGCGGGCACGCCCGCGTCGGGGCCGGCGCCGGCGACGTACGACGCGACGGTGCGGTGCTCGCGCGCGTCGGCGAGCCGCACGTAGTTGGGCGCGTACTTGCCCGTCTCGTTCATGTCCGCATCGCGCAGGCGCGGCGCCGTCGCGGCGGCGTGCTCGTCGGCGCGCACCAGGCCGAGCCGCTGCGGCTCGACCGCCACGTATAGCGTCTCGTTGGACGGGTTGCGGACAGCAATCGAGGCCGTCGCGCGCTCGCCGGCGTGCAGCGCGCCGGCGAACCACGACGCGGGGGAGGGGCCCTGGCGCGGCAGGACGAACCGGTCGGCGCCGAACTCGGTCGCGTTGGCCGACTCGACGGCGGCCGCCAGCGAGGCGCGCGCCGCCGCGTACGACTGCGGCACGCTTACGGCGAACCCGCCGTTCTCGCCGAGGGCCGCGCCGACGGCGGCGTCGACGTCGACCATCCCGGCGCCCTGCGCGAGCGCGTCGTTACCCGTGTCGGACGCGGCCGACATGAGAAGCGCCCGGACCTCGGCGGGGCCCGGCGCGGAGGCGGGGTCCGCATCGCGCATCGCCCCGATCAGGACGGCCGCGGCGGCGGCGACCGTCGGGGCCGCCATGCTCGTCCCCCCGTACAGGCCGAACGGCTCGTGCGACTCGGCGCGCGGCGGCCTCGTGACGGGGGAGGGGACGAACCCGTACGCGCCGACGCCGACAATGTCCGGCTTTGGGTGCCCGAGGGGGGTCGGGCCGCGGCTCGTAAAGTCGACGAGGTGGCCGGCGTGGCCGGTCGTGTTGCCAAAGCGCGGCTGGCCGGCAAACGCGCCGTGCCCGACGAACGCGTTGCTCGTCGCGGCCCCGACCGTGAGGACGAACGGCGAGGCGCCCGGCGCCCCGGTCGTCCCGTACCCGTGCCCCGAGTTGCCGGCGCTTGCGACGACGAGGACGCCGGGGTACCTGCGGTCCAGCGAGTGCGGCACCGCGATCATCCCCTGGGCGAGCGAGACGGCGTCGGCGCCGGGGACGGCCCCGATCAGGGGAAACGCCGATATGCCCCAGCTGTGCGTTATGACGTCGGCGCGGGCGGCCCCCGAGTACCGCCAGGACCAGCCGCGCTCCGCCGCCGCCGCCGCCTCGCCCCCTTCGCCGCCCTGGACGGCGTCGAACCCGGCGGCCCACATGGACGCGTACAGGGTGTCGCCGAACCAGAGCGCCTTGACGGGGACTATCGAGGCGCCCGGCGCGACGCCGCGCGCCGTGTGCTTTTCCGAGTTGTTGTACACGTCGTACCCCGACCTGCCGGCCGAGGCGATCGCCGCCGCCGAGGCCGAGCCGTGCCCGACAAGGTCCGTCATTACCCCAAAGAACTCGCCGCCGGGGTCGATCGGCGGCAGGAGGGTGCCGTTGACCGCGTTGAGCACGTCGTGCAGGTGCGAGGCGCCGTCCCCCCCGCCGCCCGGCCCGCCGGCGCGCGCCCCCGCCGTCACCCCGTACACGTCGAGCACGCGCGCGCCGACCATCCCCGCGCTAAAGTCGTCGGCCCCGTCGCCGTCCGAGTCGTGCACGAGGAACTCGGATCCCTCCCCCAGGCGTATGGGCTCCTCGTCGGTAAAGTCAAAGTCGTAGTCGGGCTTTTCTCCGCGCTCGAGCTCGGACGCGTAAAAGTCGGCGCGCGCCGTCGACATGTCGGGTATGACGGTGTCGTACACGCCTGCCGTGCGCGAGTCGACGAGCAGCACGGGGACGACCTGCACGCCGACCGCCCGCCCCGACATCGATCCCTGGTATATGGCGCCGAGCCTGTACACGCCGCTCTGCGACCGTATGTAGTCCGTCGCGCCGTCGCCGATGCGCAGGTCGTCGTCCATCGTCCCGTTGAATACGGGGAGGGGGCCGGCGCCGGGGTAGAACGAGTTGTACACGGGCACCTGCGTCCCCTCGCCGCCCTGCTCGACGTCGAGGAAGACGCCGTCGCGGCTGCGGTACACGACCGACGTGTGGTTTTCGCGCGCCGCCTCCTCGGCCGCCCGGCCAAAGCTGCGCACGACGCCGTTCTCGTCGATGTTGGCCGCAAACGTCGCGTTCGTCAGCACAATGCCCTGCCCGTCGGCGTCGAGCATTATCGGGGCCCCCGATCCGTCGCGCGCGACGGCGTGGTGCATGTCGGGGTTTGAAAAGTCGACGCCCGTGTCGACGACGGCGATGCGCACGCCCGACCCGTCGTACCCGCGCGCCCAGGACGACCGCGAGGACACGAGCTCGGCGAGGCGCGACGCGTCGGGCAGCGCGGCGCCGGCGGCGGCATCGGGATCGCCGCCGGCATCGGCGCGGCGCGCCGGCGGCTCGGGCTCGGGGACGGACGGCGCGGCGTGCAGGTCGACCCTAAAGTCGGGCAGGACGTAATGGCCGCGAGCGCGCAGCGCGGCCGCGTCCGAGTCGCGCAGGACTGCCACGAGGGGCGCGCCGTGTCCGAGCCCGGAGCCGGGGGCGGCGGCGGCGCCTAGCACGACGTACCTGCCGATCCCGTCGGCCGGCCGCAGGTACTCGTCGGGGACGGCGAGTATCCCCGAGCTGTACGACTCGAGCGCGGCGGCCGGCGGCGGCGCGGCGGGGTGGCCGGCGAGGCTGCGCCCCGCCATGTCGCCGGTCCCCTGCGCGTACGCCCATGCGGCCGGCGCCGGCGCGGCGGCGGCCGCGGCGGCCGCGGCGGCCGCGAGCAGCACCGCGCAGGCGGCCGCAGCGCACGCCGCCCGCGCCGCCCCGGTCGCCGTAGCCATTGCCCGCCCGCCCGCGGGCCGGCGCCTATTCAAACCGCGCGGGGGCGGCGGGAGGAGGAAAGGGCGGCGCCGTCACCGGCTCCGCGCGAGCAGGACTATCTGCAGGGCGGCGATCACTCCTATGGCGCCCACCACGGGGAAGAGCAGCGAGTTGAGCTGGCCGGACGCCTCCTCGACGTTGGCGACGGACTCGGATATTGCGCCCACGTTCGAGTCTAGGTCCGACCTCGCCTCCCTGAGGGCCGAGTCGAACTCGGCGACCTCGGACTTTAGCCTGTCGAGCTCGGCCGACGCGTCGCTCATTATCGTATTGAGGCGCTCGATGTGGTCCGAGATGCCGCCGATGTCCTGGCTCAGGACGTTCGTCGCGGCCGACCCGTGCGACACGGTCCCCTGGTGGAACGTCACTATGTGGAAGACGTACGTGCCGAGCTGCGTCGGCGTGTAGTCGGCATAGTACAGCCCCTGGTGGAGCGCCTGGAACTCGCCGGATATTACCGAGACCTGCCCGCCTGGCAGGTGCACGTGCGTCCGGGCGAGCAGGTCGTCGGGCGGGCCGCCGACGAGCGACCCGTCGCTCGTCACCTGGACGAATATGCGCAGCGGCGCGCCGACGCCGGCCGTCTCCGGCACGAACACGCGCGTGTCGACGTGGCGGCTGACCGGCACGTCGACGAGGTCGTCCGTGGACGAGTACAGCACGTCGAGCGGCACGGACAGGCCGTTCTGCCGCGTGCTGATCACCTCGGCGACGTACGTGCCGTACGGGAACGCCTCCGACGGCTCGGGCCAGACCAGGACGCGCACGCTGTACGAGCCGTCCTCGGGGTCGGCGTCGACCTGCGAGAACGACAGGATCGTCCCGTCGGGGGCGAACACGCGCACGATCAGGGTCTCGCCGGGTATGGCAGTGCCCGACACGAACAGCGGCTGGCCAGCCGTGTACACGCGGCTGTTCGTGAACGCGTCGAGCACGTCGTCGGCCGGCGGCGGGGGGGAAGGGGGCGGCGCGGAGCCGTGCTGCGCCGCTGCGGGCGGCGCGCCGTAGGGAGAGGCGGGCATCTGCGCGGCCGACGACGCCAGGGCGGCGGCGATTGCCAGCACGAGTCCGGCGCGGGCCGCGGCACGTGCCCCCATCGCCCCCGGCGCGGGCCGCGGCATTGATAACGCTTCTGATCGCGGGAGCGGGCCGGGGCCCGCCTAGGTAGAAATATGGCCCGCGGCCGGCCGAGGCGTTGGCGTCAAGGATTGTATACCTTGCGTACGTCCTGCCGGCGGCCCTCTCGATCGCGCTCGCCGCGGCCGTGCTCGGCGCCGTCCTCCAAGAGCCCGGCAGGGCCCTCGAGTTCATCGGGATCGACGGCGCCGCCCCGCTCGAGAGCGACCGCATTGCAATCCTCGGCCTGAGCCCGTCGTACGCCGCATCCGAGACGATCGTCGTCCAGATATTGGCCCTCGACGACTCGTTCGACTGCGGCGACCTGTACGTGACGATCTCGCGGGCGGGCGACGGCGAGGCCATCTTCCAGGACGGGTACTTTGCGCAGTGCTACGCCGAGGGCGGCCTGCCCTTGCCCGTCGAGGAGGGCAGGTACGCCAAGTCGTTCGACATTCCCGGCTCGTACGAGATCACCGCCAGCCTGGTCAGCCCGCGCGGCACCGAGGCGGCCTCGGTGCGCGGGGTGTTCACGATCGGGTAGTCAGATACATAAATAGCGGGGGCCTGCCACGCGCGGGCGCGGCGGGATCAGTTGGCGGAAGACAGCAACGGGAAGGGCGGCGCGGCCTCCGGCGATGGCAGCATTGCGACCGAGATTGAAAACCTCAGGAAAGAGCTGGCCGATGCCAAGAGCATGCTAAGCGCGGCCAGGGAGGGCAGGGGCTCGACGGACGGGAAGGGGGCAGGGCGAGGGGCGCGCGGCGGCGCCGGGCGCGGCAAGGCCGGCGGAGCCGGCGGGCGCGGCAAGGCCGGCGGAGCCGGCGGCGGCGGAAGGCCAGTGGGCGCCAGCGGCAAGAAAAATGCGAGGGGCGGCGGCAAGCCGGCGCCAGCAGAACCAGGCGAGGCCAGGGCCGAGAAGAAGGCGGCGGGGAAAAAGCCCGGCGAGGCCAGGGCCGAGAAGAAGGCGGCGGGGAAAAAGCCCGGCGAGGCCAGGGCCGAGAAGAAGGCCGCCGCCGAGAAGGCGGCGGGGAAAAAGCCCGGCGAGGCCAGGGCCGAGAAGAAGGCCGCCGCCGAGAAGGCGGCGGGGAAAAAGCCCGGCGAGGCCAGGGCCGAGAAGAAGGCCGCCGCCGAGAAGGCGGCGGGGAAAAAGCCCGGCGAGGCCAGGGCCGAGAAGAAGGCCGCCGCCGAGAAGGCGGCGGGGAAAAAGCCCGGCGAGGCCAGGGCCGAGAAGAAGGCCGCCGCCGAGAAGGCCAGGGCCGAGAAGAAGGCCGCCGCCGAGAAGGCCAGGGCCGAGAAGAAGGCCGCCGCCGAGAAGGCCAGGGCCGAGAAGAAGGCCGCCGCCGAGAAGGCCAGGGCCGAGAAGAAGGCCGCCGCCGAGAAGGCCAGGGCCGAGAAGAAGGCCGCCGCCGAGAAGGCCAGGGCCGAGAAGAAGGCCGCCGCCGAGAAGGCCAGGGCCGAGAAGAAGGCCGCCGCCGAGAAAAAGGCCGCGGCTGAAAAAGCCGCGGCGGAGAAGGAAAGGGAAAAGTATCGCACGCTCGAGGAAGAGATGGAGGCGCAGCTGACCGACGAGGAAATACGCAACTTTATGCTCGAAAAGCACGACATGAGCAGGCTCACGAACAAGGTGTGCGAGATACTCTTCGAGTACGAGGGCGCCGGGCTGGTGCAGAACGTGCTGTGGAAAAAGCTAAAGCTTTCCAGCAAGGACGGCGCCAGGCTGGCCCTCAAGCTCGAGCGCAGGGGAATAATCGACAGGGAAAAGGTGGTTGAAAAGGGCAGGTGGACGTACCGCCTCATACTAAGAAAGTCGCCCGTGAGCACGCAGTCGATCGAGAACGCCCCGTGCCTCACGTGCCCCGTCGAGGCGCGGTGCGCCGTCGACGCCGAGGTCAGCCCCCTCACGTGCACCCTCATCGAGTCGTGGGTAATGGCGCCGGCGGCCAGGGGACGCTCCGGGCGGCGATGAGGCTAGCAGACGCCCGCAGGGACCACTACCGCAGGCTCGCAAGGGAGCAGGGCCTTCGGAGCCGGGCCGCGTACAAGCTCAAGGAGCTCAACAAGTCGTACAGGATCATCGGCGCCGGCTTTTACGTGGCCGACATCGGGTGCGCGCCGGGCGGGTGGACGCAGGTGGCCGCGAGGCTCGCGGGCAACAGGGGCAGGGTCGTCGGAATCGACACCGCGCACGTCGACGAGATCGAGGGCGCCGACATTGTCAGGGCGGACATCGAGGACGCGGCCGTGCCCGGGATCATACTCGACAGGCTAGGCCGCAGGGCCAACGCCGTCATATCCGACCTGTCGCCGAACGTAATGGGCAACTGGTCGGTGGACCACGCGCGCCAGATATCGCTCAACTACTCGGCGGCAGGCGTCATGGAGCGCGTGCTCGGCGCGGGCGGCAACGCCGTCTTCAAGGTGTTCGACGGCGAGTACGCCGCCGAGTTCAGGGGGCACATGGGCGGGCTCTTTTCGCGCGTAAAGGCCACAAAGCCAAAGGCGAGCCGCAAGCAGAGCAGCGAGCTGTACCTGGTGTGCCTGGGGTACAGGGGGTAGGCAGGGGCCCGGCCGGCCGGCCGGGAGGCGCTACCGGGCCGCGGCGCGGAGGGCCTCGGCTATGGCGGCGGGTGGCGCGCCGGTCCGAAAGCCCGTCGGGCTCAGGGACGTCGGCGAGGCGGCGTGGCCGGCGGCCCGGAGCGACTCGATCATGCGGCCGAGCTTTGGCGGATGCGTGCCCGCCCGCGAGGCCTCCTCGTCGAGCGTATAGTAGGCGGCCGGCATTGCCGCCTCGGCGGCGGCCCGCTCAAGCAGTGGGGCGCACTCGCGGCCGACCGGCAGGGATGCGGCGCGGGCCGCCATGAGCCGCGCGAACGGCCCGTCGAACAGGGGGCCCGCCCAGAGCGGGCCGGCGGAGTCGGGGTAGGGGGATCCGCACGCGGGGCACTCCCCGAGCGGGCGGGAGGCGGCCGCGGCCGCGGCCCTCCGCTCCCGGCGGCCCCCGCCCCTGCCGTCCGGCGGGGCGGCGGGCGCCGCCTCTGCCGCTGCGGCCGGCGACGCGGCCGCGCGCCAGCCGCACCTCCTGCACAGGTGCAGTCGCCCGATCATTCCGGTCTGGTCGGCCCGCCCGGCGACGCGCACGTACGCGCGGTAGTAGTGCTGGTCGCTGTGCACGAGCAGCGGCCGCACGGACAGGTCGAGGCGCCCGGCGATCGAGCAGAGGCAGCCGAGCATGAGGCGCAGCGACGTCTCGTCGCCGAACCCCGACCTGCGCATGGGAGCGCCGCCGTACCGCCGCGCGCAGGCGGCAGGAAACATGCCGTTGAGGACCTGGAGGTCGGTCGCCGTCATCGACAGCATGCCGCCGCGCGAGACGGCGCGCAGGCAGCAGTCCAGGTAGGGGGCCGGCGAGCCGAACGGGTCTATGTCGACGATGTCGGCCCGGCGGGCGCGGCCGGCAGCGCCGCCATCGCCGCCGCCCCACATCCGGGACAGCAGGAAGGCGCACGCCTCGCGGCGGGACGTCTCGACGTTGGCGAGCCCGTTGGCGGCGGCCGACCGGGCGGCCAGGGAGAGCGCGGAGGGGTTGAGGTCGTTGAGGACGACGAGGCCCACGCCGGACTCGTTGGCCGCGCGCAGGCCGCGCGCGCCGAGGCCCGAGAGCGCCTCTAGCATTACCGCGGGCCGGCCGAGTTCGGCGGCAAATGCAGAGTATGCGACGACCGATACGTCCCTGCTGAGCCGCGCCCTGGGGTTGAAGAAGGCGGGCTCGCGCGGCGGCACTCGCCCGGACAGGGAGGCCGCCGGCACAAGCAGGCGCGTCGATCCCTCGATCGTCTCGGCCGTCTCCCGGCCCGCGTCGTCCATGGGCGGCGCGCGGGCGGGCGGGGCGCCCTATATGGGTTGGAAGGGCGAGGGGACGTGCGGGGGGGGAGCGGGGCCTGCCGGGCCGCGGGGGTGCGACGGGCCATGGCCGCCGAGTCTAGGGCGGCCGCAGGGCGCCAGGCACCGCCCCGCGGGCCGGCCGGCACGGGCGCTCCGCGCCCGCAGGCATTTCACCGATCGCCGCCCGCGCCTGCCCACGGCAACACAGGCCAACCCCACTGCCCGGTGGCGCCAGGTTCGGCGGCGGCGCGGTTGCATGCTGGTACGGTGCACGGCATGCAGGTTCGGCGGCGGCGGGCAGCATGCCTCGGGGACCATTGGCATCCAAGGGCGGCGCCGGTGCCGCATGCCGCAATGCGCATGCCGCCAGACAGCCGCACTGCCGGCGATCATCCAACCTGAGCAGGCTAGCAGCAAATGCCGTGTGGCATGAAAATTTTGGGGCTGAACGTGCTCAATTGCAAAATATTGCAGTTTCGAGGCTTTTTGTTGTAGATCCTTCAGCATCTGAGCAGATTGCACAACTAGGCCAGCTAGGCCTAATAGTTATGAGACCACGATATTTTACCGGCCATGAAGGAGAGAGTGTGGACACCCGAGGATACAAAGATCTGCGAGGATGCCATAGCCGGCGGCAAGGCAATCAACATAGCCACGGGCCAGCCGCTGACATTCGTAGAGCTCCAGGGCCTTCATGACGAGTACGGCAAGGTCAGGGGCCGCATAGACGGCGAGGCGTTTATGAAGGACAAGGTCCGGGCTGTGCCGTTCGAAGACGGCTTTCCCTGAAGCGTCAAACGCCGTTGAAGGCGACGCGGTTTATTTTTGCGCCGGCGGCCGCTTGCCGCCCGATGCGCCGGGGCGCCGAAGGCGAAAAGATCCTTCCCGCCCCAGCGCCTTGCGCCCGGGCAGGAGTTCAGCTCGCAGAGATCAACTGCGGGCGGGAGGATGCGCCCTGCGGTCCGTGCTCCTGTCGACGCACTGTTCGCGCGAAAGGGAGGCCCTTTGCCGCATGCGCTGGGATCGGCCGCAGCCGCGGCTGTCGTGCAATGAACGTAGCCTCCGCCCGCGCTGCGGCGGGGGCACTTCCAGATGCGCCGGCATGCGTGAATCGGCCCGCCCCGCGCCTGCCCCTGCCGCCCCCCCCCCCGCGATGCGCGGCGCCTGCGCCGGCCCGCCGTGCCCGGCGGGCTGCGCCGTGCCGCCCCGATTTGGCGGCCCCTTTTCTCGGCCGGTGGAAAGAGAGGACGGCGCCGCGTGGCTCACACGGTTTAATAGATGACCGGCGGCCGGCATGCCCGTTGATCGTCTGCGGCGTCGACGACGCCGGGCGGGGCTCGATGATCGGCCCGCTGGTCATTGCGGGCGTGGCAGTCAGGCGGGGCGGCCTCAGGAGGCTGCGGGATATCGGCGTCAGGGACTCGAAGGCGCTCACCCCGGCGCGCAGGGAGGAAATGTACGGGCAGATAACCGAGGCGGCCTACCGCTGGCATGCGTCGAAGATCGGCCCGTCCACCGTGGACAGGAGCGTCTTCAGGCACCGCCTCAACGCGCTGGAGGCGGCGTACATGGCCAGGGTGATCTCGAGGCTCGGCGCCGGCGCGGCGTACGTCGACTCGTGCGACGTCGACGCCGGGCGGTTCGGCAGGGAGGTGTCGTCCAGGGTGCGCTGCGGGGGCGGCCGGTGCACCGTGCACTCGCACCACAAGGCGGACTCGCGGTTCGAGGTCGTCGCGGCCGCGTCCATAATAGCAAAGGTCACGCGGGACCGCGAGGTCGCAAGGATAGCGAGGAGGCACGGCGGGCGCGATGCGGTCGGCAGCGGGTACCCGTCGGACGGGCGCACGGTCAGGTTTGTCGGCAAGTGGATCGCCGAGAGCGGCGGGGAGGCCCCGCCGTTCGCAAGGGCGAGCTGGAGGCCGGTCAGGGCCATGAAGATGGACGCCCTGTGGGACGCGTGGTCGGCGGAGGGGGGCGGGGCGGCCGAGCCCGAGCCCGAGCCCGAGCCCGCCGGGCGCTAGCCCATGAGGGCGTGCACCATGGCGTGGTCCTTGTCGTACGGGGACAGGCCGACGCTCTCGGCGACCTTAAAGCCGCCGGCGCGAAGGCGGTCGATCTCGGCGTCGATGACGCTCGCCGGCGAGCGGACCACGTCAATGCTCCTCGTCTTGACGACCATGAGCAGGTCGCCGCCGGCCCGCAGGTGGGCCCTGCAGTTGGACATGGCTATCGCCGTCTGGTCGGGCTGCGCAATGTCCGAGTAGACCACGTCCGCCTTGCCGAACACGGACGCGTACTCGCCTGGCCGCCGCGCATCGCTCATGACGGGCACCACGTTGGGGCGGCGCGAGGCGACCCTGTCCAGAAAGTCCCGGGCCACCCTGCTCGCATGCTCGACGCCGAACACGACTCCGCCGGGGCCGACTATGTCGGAGACGTGGCTCACGGTCGTGCCCGTCGAGGCGCCGAGGTACAGCACCCGCGAGCCGCGGGCGAGCGGGAACGCCCGCATCCCGTTGAGTATCGCCGCGGCCAGCTTGCTGCGGAACGGGTCCCACAGGCGGTACTCTGTCCCGCCGCGCCCCACGAGCCTCTCGCGGTAGACGGAGTTGCCGGGCACCAGGTTTTCGGTGGCAAGCCTCTCGGCGCCCTCGTGCCACACGCGGTACACGCCGGCGCGGCCGCCGGCGCCCGGCGGCGGGCCCCGCCCCCGCCCCCGCTGCGCCCGCGCGGGCCCCGCGGCCGCGGCGCGAGCCCCCACGCCTAGAACCTCTTGCGGCGCTTTGGCCGGGCCGCGGCCGGCGAGCGCGTCCCGGAGCCGCCCCCGGCGCCCCGCCTGCCCCTAGAGCCAGCCCCTGCGCCGCGGCCGCCCTGCTTGGGGGCCCAAGAGGGGGCATTTTTGCCCCCTTGCTCCCGTCCTGCGCCGCGGCGCGGCCCCCCCGGCCGGCCGGATGGACCGCGGTCGCCATCGCCGCCGCCGCTGCCGCGCTCGCGCTCCCGGCCGCGGCCGTAGCCGCCGGCCCTTCCGCCGGAGCCCGCGGGGCGGCGCCCGCCAAACGGCCTGCCAAACGCCCCTCCGCCGCGGCCAGAGCCTCCGCCGCGGCCGCGGCCGCCATCGTCGTCGCCGTCATAGTCGCGGCGGTAGCCGCCGCGGCCAGAGCCTCCGCCGCGGCCGCCATCGTCGTCGCCGTCATAGTCGCGGCGGTAGCCGCCGCGGCCAGAGCCTCCGCCGCGGCCGCCATACCGGCCCTTTTTTCCGGCCCCGCCGCCGCCGCCGCGTCCGTAGCCGTCGTCGCCGCCGCGCCGGCGTCCCGCTCGCGGCGGAGGCGCATCGCCGCCCCGCGGGCGGCCCTGCCCGCCTTTCCGGTATCCGGCGCCGCGCCCGCGGCCGTAGCCGCCGCCGTCCCGGCCGCCGTCCCGGCCGCCGTCCCGGCCGCCGCGCGGCCTGCGCTGCCCGTACCTCTCGCGCGGGGGAGGGCGGCGCCCTCCAGGCCGGCCGGATCCGCCCCGGCCGCCGCCGCCGCCGCCGCCACCGTCGTCGTCGCTCCGCCCGCCGCCGTCCTCGCCCTCGTCTTCGTCGCCGCGCGGCTCGGGCGGGTCGGCGTACTTTCTGCCGATCTCGCCGACGCGGACGTTGAGCTTTTCGAGCAGCGACTCGTTGAGGCGCGGCTCGTGCAGGTCGACGCGCGCCGCAATGGCGGCCTTTGCCGCCACGGCGCGGGCGACCTTGCCGCGCTGCCACCGGGGTGCCGCGTGCACGAGCGGGTGCTGGAACAGCAGGCCGTGCTTTGGGGGCCTCGACCCCGCCTTGAGGGACCGGAACAGGGCCTTTTCGGCGCCGAGGAGCTGTATCGTGCTCGCCGGCATCATTGCGAGCCGCCGGAGGCTGCCGGCCCTCGCCATTATGCGCGCGCCGACGGCAGCCCCGAGTATGGCCGTGAGGTTGGGCGCGGCCCTGCCCATCTGGCCCTCGAGCCGCTCCTCGATGCGGCCGCGCAGCTCGTGCAGGTCCCCGACCTGCCGGGCCAGGCCCTGCACCGCCTCGAGGTCCTCGTCGGACATCTCGCCGCCGCGGCTCTGCCCGGACACGGCCGCGAGCATCTGCACCTTTGCGTCGTCGAACCCCGCCGCCTCAAAGTCCTTTGCCCCGAGGCCTCCGCGCCGCCCGGCCAGGACGACCTTTGCGTACCCCGCGACCCCGTCGACCAGGTTGCCGAGCTCGGGAAAGTGCAGCCCGTACCACTCGCGCATGCGCAGGTCCAGCAGGTTTGCCATCCTGTCGACGTCGTCGAGCGACTTTATCGCCTGTATGATGTGCATGTCGGCGCTGCCCGACGCCTCGGCCACCCTCGCGGCGGACAGGGCAAGCGCAAAGTCGCGCAGGCGCGACATTGCGTCGGCGTGGTCCGACGCGAACCCCGACTCGACGAGCACCGTCGGCTTTGATGCCTGCACGGCCTCGGCGTCGCCGGCGTCCATGGCCTGGCAGTCGAGCGGGGCGCCCCGCCGCAGTCCGGCGAGCAGCCCCGCGTCGCTGACCGCGATTCCCGCGCCGTCCAGGCCGGACAGGTACTCGACCAGGCCGGAGAGCATCCCCAGGTCGCCCTCCTTGGCGGCCAGGTACTCGGCGGCGGGATCCCTGAAGGGAAAGGAGCGCGCGTGCGACGCGCCGTCGTACACTGCCACGCCGAGCTCGGTAAGCACCACCCTGTGCACGGCGGGGCGGCGGGGGCGGCCGTTAAAAGTCATGGGGCGCCGCCGCGGATGCGCGAACTGATCGCGGCCGCGGCGCTGGGGGGGGCGCACGGCCGGCGCGGGGGGCGCCCGGCGCGGACGGGCGGCGGGGGCATGCCGCCTCCCCCCTCACCCTGCCGCGGCAACGGCATTGCCCCAGTCCAGGCCCCGCCGCGGCGGGGTGCCCTGCCCCTACCCCGCCCAGCCCGCCGCTAGCGGGCCGCGCGGCCCGCAACGCTCGCAGCGATTGAAAGACCCGGCATCAGGGCGGCGCCGTGGCGGCGCGGCGCGCGGCGCCCGGCGAGGGGCGGCGTTGCGCCGGCGCGGCCCCTGCAGATCCCCCGCGCATTCCTCCGGGCCGCCCCCCTCCCCCCGTGCACGTATTTATTTGGACGGGCCGCGCAGGGCGGCGTGAGGATAGCCGTCATGGGCATGGGCGTGGCCGGCTCGTACCTGATGGCGCGCCTGCAGGGAACGGGCCACGAGGCGGTAGGGTACGAGCTGTCCCCGAGGGAGAGGCACGACTCGATCTGCGCGTGGGGCACGATACGCCCCGTGCTCGAGCAGTTCTGCGAAAAGGTGGGCAGGGACTTTGGCGACTACGTCATCCACGACGGCAAGAAGATGCACGTGCGCATGAGCGGCGGCTCGAGGTTCGACATTACCCTCAAGGGGCTGTGCACGTACGACAAGCTCGGGCTGATAAAGGAGTTCATCAGGGGCTGCGACGTCAGGTACGGCAGGCCCCCGCCCAAGGAGGCCCTGGAGAAAGAGTACGACATGATCGTCGACTGCACGGGGTTCCACAGGGCGTACCTGCCTAGGCTCAAGGAGGACTTTTTCCTGCCCACGTACGAGCACAAGGTAGAGTACGACGGCGGCGTGCCGTACGACGACTTTTACATCGAGCCGTTCGAGGGGATGACCGGCTACTTTTGGTACTTTCCGCTCGGCGAGAGGTGGGCCCACGTCGGAGCCGGCGACTACCGCAAGAACCACGTGCGGGCCACCGACGAGTTCATCGCCAGGCACGGCGGGCGCATCCTGGCGACCAAGGGGAGGCCGATACGCCTCGCCACCCCCGACAGGTGCAAGCCGTACCGGTCGGGCAAGGTCGTCGGCGTCGGCGAGTCGATCGGGACGGTGTACGCGCTGCTCGGCGAGGGGATCATCCCGTCGATGCAGTGCGCCGAGCTGTTCCTGGGCAACATCGGGGACATGAAAGCGTACGAGAGGGCCGTCGAGGAGCACTACAGGGTGTACGCAAAGGTGTTCAGGTTCGTCAGGTCAAAGATACGCCGCGAGTACAGCGTGGCCCGGTCGCTGCCCGACTTTGTCTCGATATTCAGGTACATGAAGAGGAACGAGGACAGGTTCGGCATGCGCGTGCGCATGGCCGACCTGATAAAGGTCGCCAGGGCGTGACGGGAAGGGGGCCGCCGCTGTCCGGCGCCGCAGGGAGGCCCGACGGCGTCCGCCTGCGCCGTGCGCCGACTGGAAAGGTGCAACGGGGCGCCTTCAGGGTAGGAATGGCGACGATGGGCAGTCGGCAGCCCACCGTGCTGATACCACGGCGGCACTTGAGCAAGCGCCTTGCGGGTTCGACTCCCGCCGTCGCCGCCCTAGAGACCAACGGAGTGGCTATAAAACCTGCGGGCCGGCGGCCCGGTTGCGCAGGCCGCCCATGCGCCGAAAGGCCAGCAAGAGCCTCAAAGTGCAACGGTTCCGGCTTTTGAAGTGGCATTTGGCGGCGCGCCACTTGGATCGCGGGGCAGGGTGCGTGCGGGCAGGCATGCGGCGGCAACGGCGTCCAGGCCGGATCGCGCGGCGGCCTCTTGGCCGCGCTTCGTGGCGGGAAAAGTGGGGGGATCGGCTGCGCCTTCCGTATGGGCGGCGCGGCGCCAGCGGCGGCGGCGGGGGGAGGCGGCCCGTCCTTTGGCGGCGGCGGGGCCGCCATCGCCCGGCGCCCGAAGGAACAGGACGTTGATGCCTATACCGTATGCTACTAATGGAAAAGGTATAAAAAGATGCGCTTTTCAGCGAAAAATGGCGACGATGGGCAATCGGTAGCCCACCGTGCTGAGACCACGGCGGCACTTGAGCAACCAAGCGCCTTGCGGTTCGACTCCCGCCGTCGCCGCCCTGAAGCCCAAGGGGCGGCTTATAAAACCTGCGGGCCAGCCGCCGTGTTGCGCGGTGCACCTTCAAGTCAAACGGATTCTGCGCTAGTGGCAGTTAGCGCAAGGTATGCCAGGGCCAGGGTAGGCCCGAATGTGACAGTGGTGAAGGCAAACTCTGCGCGGCGTTCTCGTGCCCCCGCCCCCGTCCCCCGTGCTCAGGACGGCGGACGCGGGTAGGCGCAGGGCCGGCACGCTAGCGAGCGGCGCACGCGGCCGGTCCAAAAATTGATGCGCGGTTGCTCGCAGGGCGCCGTGCGCGTATGACGAGGGCCGGCTCAGCCAGCCGGACCGCGGGGCTTGCCGCTGCCTTTGTCGCCCCTTGTCGATTTCCTGTGTAGAAAATAATCCGCCACAACCCGCTCGCACAGTATCCATATGCCAGCCACGAATGGAAATACAAGAATCACGTCGACGGCGGGGGGCACGTGACTGCCCATATAGTGCCGCAAGCCAAAAAAATCCGTCTCCTCCAAGCCGTGGTAGTGTGACAGGGGGAGTATCGACAGTATTATCACCAGTACGATGAAGCGGCATGTGGTGCACGGGATTCCCACAGCAGCCCGCAGATCAATCATGGCGCCTTGCCGCCCGTGCCAGCATAATGCCGACAGGCGCCAGTGCGCCGGCCGCTATGGCATAGCTGTACGGCGACGGCAAGATTGCCAAGGATGTGATTGACATCGTTGCAAGAATGGCAACCCCTAGGCCCAAGTTTAGCATGCCTCTTCGTCGATCCGGCCGCGCCTGCTCCGGCCGCGCCTGCTCCAACCGCTCCCTTGTCTCGTGGGTAAGCCTAGCACCAGCCGCATCGCGATCCTTTCTGTCCATCACGACTACGAGCTTGGACTCGTGGCCCGGCGCAAGTTTGCCGCCCTCTACGCCACCCTTGGTCAGGGATATTGACACGTGTACAATGCGGTGCTCCGTGCCCGCCCGCAAAGATCCCTCCAAGGGTGTACGCAGGCCATCCTTGTCAAGCAGGACAAAGCAGTCCCCATCGCCCATCATGCGAGACAAGTAGGCCGCATCCTCTACACCCGCTTGGCGCATGTACTCGGCCAGATCGTCGTCCCCGGTCTTGTGGACGGCTACGCTGCTACGCGGCTCCATTGCCAACCACCTCGTACTTTTCTAGCTCGTCCCACATGGATGTGCACTGCTTGCGGGTGAAGCCCGGCTTTTTATCCTCGGTGAACTTGAGTATGGCGCCCCTGCCGATCCCCGCCGCTGCAAGATGGCATATCGATGCGGATATCTCCAACAGCGCAGGATCGTCTTTCTTGTCAGCCATGAATTCTTTGAACTGCTCGTAGCGTTCTTGGACCGACTCGCCCTCAAAGGCGACATGCAGCTCGGGCAGGCTGCCTACGACCTGGCGTGCCGCATAGCCGTCCCCGACAAGGGCCTTGCAGTACGGCCCGTGCAGATACCATGTAAACCGGTACCCCAGGTTCACGCCAAATGCCTGGAGAATGCAGACCGTCTTTTGGAGGGTGAGCCGTCCCGCAAAGTCGTCCATGCTAAAGTTGCCGACATCCTTGAGGATGGCCGCAAGTTCGTAGCGCTCCATGCCCGTGCACCCATGCTAGCCGTCTGCATGGCCGATAGGCAACACGGATTGGGCGTGCCAGCCGCCCCGCCCCAATGTTCCCAGTGCGCGTTCACTCATTGGGCGTGCTACGAATAGCGTAGTTATAAGCATTACCGTAGGCGCTTTGCGCGCCGGTCACCCGCAGCTGGCCGTGTACGTCACTGCCTGCTCGACCGGCATGGGCGGCGCGTCGGGGAAGGACGTCAGGTTCAGCACAAACTGGAGCCTGGCAGAGTTGCCCGGCGCCAGGCCGCCCAGGGCGGCCGCGTCCCCGCCGGCGGGGGCGAACGCGCCCGGCGGCAGGGAGGGCGGCGGCGCGCCCGGCGGGGGCCGGCCGGCGGCCACCTCCGTGATCCCCGACGGCAGGGCTGGCGGCGCGCCGCGGCCGTCCCCCGGCCCGGCCGCCGATGGCGCGGCCCAGTCCGTCGCGTTCATCGCGACCGACCCGAGCGAGGCCGTGCCCGCGTTGGAAACCACCTGCTCCTGCGGGCCCGACGCGCCGCCGGGGCGCACGCCGCCAAAGTCGAGCCGCGCGTCGGCCAGCGCAATGCCGCACGCGGCCGGCGGGCTGGCCATCGTGCCGGCCCTGGCGGGCGGGCCCGACGGGGCGGAGACCCAGAGCGCGTACGGGGCAGGGTACGCCAGGGAGCCGCCTGCGTCGAACGCGGCGCCCCGCACGACGCCTGGCGGGCGCGGGTGCGGGTGGAACGGCGCTGGCGGCGCGGCCGCGGCCTGCCGGATCGCCGCGCCGTACTCGGGAGAGGCAGGATCGGCCGCCTCGGCGGCCGGCACGGCCGCGGCCAGGGCGAGGACGGCGTCGTGCGCTAGGTACGCGTAGGCGGTCGCCAGCGTCTCGGCCGGCGGCGGGACGCCGCGCGCCGGCGACGCGGCCTGCCGCAATAGCATCTCGCCGAGGACGGACGCGGCGGCCGCGGAGGACGCCGGATCGGCGCCAAGCCCGCGGGCCGGCTCGAATGCAAACGCCATCAGCGAGGTCCGGCGCGACAGCGCCTCGGCCGACGTGGCGTTGCCCGAGCCGTTGCCGGGGGCGTACCACGGCGGCGGGCCAACGCCGGCGGCCGCCTGCGCGCCGGGCTGCGCGGCCTGGGCTATTGCGTCGCCGACGTACCACTGCGCGCCGGCGAGCGCGGGGCGGGCCAGTGCCTGGCCGGCGAGCGCCTCGAATGGGCCGCCGCCGCCGACGTACAGGACGGCCACCCCGTGCGGGCCGAGGCCGCCCCGGGCCAGGCCGGCCGCGGCCGCCTCCATGCCGTCGGCCGCGCCCGACCAGAATGCAGCGGACACCTCGGACGGCGCGAACGTGACCGAGTTGAGCACGGTGCCGCTCCCGCCCGACCGCGCCGCGTACTCGGCGAGGGCGGCCGCGGCGAACCGGAGCGAGTAGTTGTCGGCCTGCACCACGGGTATGACGGCGGCCACGCGCTCCTCGGACATTACCTGGCCGGCCACGGGCGCCGCCGAGCCGGCCGAGGCGGGGGCCATGCTAAAGACCGACGGCCCGGCGGACGCTACCGCCCGGCCGTCGACGACGGCCGGCGACACGATCGGCATGCCGGGCGGCAGGGCCGCGGCTGCGGCCGCCAGGCCGGCAGGGGACGTCGGGCCGACGTAGGCGCGCGGCGGGGGCCCCGCGTCGTACGAGGCGCCGAGCAGCGTCCCGCCGCCCGGGGCAGGGGCCAAGAGGGTGCGCACGGCCGTGCCGCCGGGCGGCTCGTGCCCGAGCCAGGCAGTGGCGTTGCCGCCGCCGAGCAGGGCTGCGGCCGCAGAGGCGAACGCGGCCGGATCGGCCGCGGCGGCGGGAAGGGGGAGGCCCGGCGCGGCCGATACGGGCGCGGGGCCGGCGGCGGAGGCGGCAAGGACGGTTCCCGACGAGTCGGCCGCGAACAGGACATGGCCGCGGTACGGCGCCGCCGCGATCCTCTCCAGCGCCCCGCCCGGCGACTCGGCATGCCACGACGCCGCCTCGCCAATGCTCCTGAGGAGCACGGGCATGACGCGCCCGTCGGCGGCGGTGCCGGACGCCATCGCCAGGGCGGCGGAGGCGGACGACTGGCCCGGCCCGCCGTCCTTGCCCCCGCTGCCGGCAGGCGCCTCCACCAGCTTGACGGGCGGCAGAAAGGCGTGGCCGGCGGCGCGGCGGTTGGCCTCGTCGGCCGCCGCTCGCGCGGCCTCGGCGGCCGGCCCGTCAATGTGCGGCGATGCGGCCGCGTCGAGCAGCACGCCTATGCGCAGGGGGCCGCCCGTGGGCGCCGCGGCGGGGTCGGCCAGGACGGAACCCGCCGCCTCGCCGGCGATGCGCGGGTACGAGCCGCTGCCCAGGCCCGGATAGTAGTTGCTGCGCGCGTCGACGGCAGCGCCGGCCGCCGAGCTCTTGATCGCGGGGGCATTCCCCGCGTGCGGGTGCAGCGTGTTGTAGTTGAAGCGCACCGGCGGCTGGGCGGCGGGGTTCCCGGGGGCCCCGCCGGCCGGCCCCGGCCCGGCGCCCTCGACCGTCAGAGCGACGGCCGTTTCGTGCACGTTGTTGAGGACGGCTGCCAGGCCGTCCGACAGTATGCCGGTCGCGTTGGCGGCGGCGTCGGCCGGCCTCATGTCGCGCGCAAGAAAGGCCGGCCCCGACAGGTTGGCCATCGTGTTGCCCGCCGCGCGCACGGCCGACGACGACGAGGCGGCCACCCCGCCGGCGGCGTCCTCGACATGGTTTCCGTGCACGAATGCCCCGGACGCGTTGTGCAGGGACACGGCGTACCCCGACGCGCCGAACACGCGGTTCGACTCGACCGACGCGCTGCCGGCCAGCCCCGAGATCGCAACGGCCGCGGCGGGGGGAGCCGCGGCGGCGGCGGCGTTGCCGCCGCTGCCGTTGCCGCCTCCGCCGCCGCCCGCGCGCCCGGCCCCGACCGACTCGAGCGTGTTCGAGCGCACCGCGAGGCCCGCGGCGGCGGCCGCATCCGATGCGACCGCCGCGCCGCACGTGCCCAGGAACAGGTTCGACGATATCGAGACGCTGCCTCCCAGTGCAGGCGCCCGCGGCTGCGCGGCCCACGCGCCGTCGGACACGCGTATGGAGGCCGACGCGGGCGCGGACGGATCGGCGCCGGCGGGGCACCGCGTGCCGTTGAACGCGAGGCCCTCGACCGAGACCGTGCCGGACGGCGGCACGAGCACCGCAACGCGCGACGAGGGCCCGAGCACGGCGGACCCGGGCGGATCGGCCGCCAGCCTGACCGGCCTGTCCAGGACCAGCGAGACGTTGTCGTACCTGCCCGGCGCGACGAGGGCCGTGCCGCCGTCCGGCGTGGCCGCCACGAGGGACTCGAGCGCGGACGGGCGGCTGCCCGGGGGCGCCGCGGCGTCGCCGATGGCCCGGACCGAGCCGTCGCGGCCCACGGCGTACACGGTGCCGCGCACCGAGGCGTCCATGTCGACGATGCCGGCGATCCCGATCGAGCCGACCAGCATGTCGGCGCCCATGTCGTACGCCCGTATGCCGCCCGATCCGGCCGCGTACAGCATGCCGCCGCCGCGGGAGGCCGACAGGGCCGACGGCCCGTCGATCGAGTCTAGGTCGTACAGGTGGCGCAGGGCGGCCGCGGGACCCTGCGCGGCGCCGGGGCCTCGCGAAGAGCCCGCGGCATACACGGACAGCGTCCCGTTCCCGTACAGCACGTACAGCTTTTCGCCGGCGGCGTCGAGCGCGGCGCCGGCCGCCGGCATGCCCGGCACCGGCGCTGAGGCGGCGCCTACTCCTCCGGGCAGCCGCGCCGCCGCGGCCTCGGCGAACAGCGTATAGTTTGGCGTGAACGCGGGCGGGTTTCCGGGGCCGGCGAACGAGACGGCCTGCACGCCGTACGTCGCGGGGGCCGAGGCCGGATCGGCCGGCGCGGCGCCGGATGCCGGCAGCCTGGCGCCGACCGCGTACGCGGTTGGTGCCGCCGCGGCGCCGCCCACGGCGAGGGCCGTCGGCCTCCACGCCTCGGCGGGGTAGTAGTACGCGCCGGTGGCGGCCGGCCCCGGGCCGTAGGGGGCCGCATGCTGCCGCAGCACCGCGTAGGGGTCGGCGGCCGTGTCGACGACGAGTATCGGGCCGTCGTCGCCGAGGCCGCCGCGGGCGCTCGCGTTCGCCAGCACGGCCACGTAGGCCCTGCTCCCCGCGGCGTCAATGTGCAGCGCCGGCACCCTGTCGGACGCGCCGACGCGGGCGGCAAGCCCGCGCGCATCGACGTACTCGAGCTCGGCCGCTCCGGGCGCGGCCGCGCCGCTGCCCGCATCGATGCGCGCAAGCACGGCCGGCGCCCCCGCGCCGGCAAGGACCGCGTACGCGGCGCCGCCGGGCGCCGCCTCCAGCGCGAGGACGGAGCGGCCGGCGCCTAGATCGGACCTTGCCGCGGGGGACGGGCCCGACCCCGCGCCGTACACGAGGATTGACGGCCCCGCGCCGGCGCCCCCCTCGGCGCCCCCCGCGCCGGGCCGAGGGGAGGCGGCGACAAGGATCGTCCCCTGCGGGGCGGCCGGCGCCCCAGGGGGCGCCGGATCGGCTGGGGCCGAGGCGGCCGCGGCCGTCGCGGCAAGGCCCCCCGTGTCGAGCAGCGCGACGTGCGGCGGCGCGCACCCGGCCGCGTTGCCCGCGCCGTCCCCGCACACGGCGGCAGCCCCGGGCGGCGCGGCGTCCGACCTGGCCGCCACGCCGACCGTCGTGAGGACGAACGAGACGACCACCTTGTCGCCTGCCAGGTCCGCCGCGCACGCTCCCGACCCGTCCAGGTGCGCCTCGGCGGCGGCGCGCAGGTCTGTGGGGCGGACGGCCGAGGCGGCGCGCTCCCCGCACGCGCCCGCCACCGCGGCCGGCGCGGATCCCGGCTCCTGCAGGAACGCCGTGCCGCCGGCCGCGCCGGGCACGACGATTGCTGCGGGGCCGTCCAGCCGCACCGGCGCGCCGCCGGCGCCCCCCGTGTCGGCCATGGCGAGGATGCGGCCGCCGCCGATCGACGCCCGTACGCCGGCCTGCGCGTCGGACCCCGACACGCGTATGACGCCGTCGGCGGGCATTCCCCCGGCGACCGCCGCGCCAGGCGGCAGCACGACCGTCGCGTCGAACGCGTCCAGGGTCACTGGGCCGTCCGCCGGCAGCGGCCGCCCGCCGAGCGGCGAGAGGTCCAGCGACGCGCCGAGGGCCGTGGAGGCGACGATCGCCCTTGCGTACATTCCGGGCGTGGCCGGCACGGGGGCCCTGCCGTCCGTCGTGGCCGTCGCGCGCCCCGGCGTGACGTACACCGGCTCCCCCGTGCCGGCGCCAAGATTGCCGGCAAGGTCCGCAAACGATGCGGGCCTGATCGCAAGCGAGCCGTGCGCGTTGCGGGGCACGGGCGGCGAGCCGTCGGCTACGTGGAGCAGCCGGTAGGGGCCCGACCCCGACACGCGCGCGACCTCGAACGGGGCCGATTGGCCCTGCGCGCCGACGGCAAGGGCGCCAAAGTCGGCCGCGTCGACGCCGGCGACCGGCTCGTCAAAGAACACGGCGACCGACGCGTTGTCGACGACGACTGCGGACGCGGCCGCCGGGCGCTGCCCGTCGGCGACCGGGGCCGCGGCCGCGCCGTCGAACGTCGAGCGCGATCCCAGGTCGGGGAGGCGCCGCACCTCGAGCGCGCCGGCCGCGTCCGGCGGCATCGGCGGGGCGGACCGGTCGACCTCTAGCACGTGCACGGCCGAGCCGGCCCCGCGCACGGCCTCGACGGCCCGCCGGCCGCCCGGATCGAGGGACAGCCCCGCGTACAGGCCGGCCGTCGCGTTGAGCGGCGCGTCGTACTCGACGCGCACCTCGTACGGGGACACGGCATGCGCCGAGACGAGCGTCGCGTTGCGGGGCGCGGCGTCGACCCTGACGGGAACGTACGAGGCCGCGGCGAGCGGCGCGCCGACCACGCCCTGGACGGCCCCCTCGGACATGTTGGCCAGGAGCGGCCCGCCCCACGCGTGCGCCGCCGACGCGGCGCGCCTCTGCCCCTCGGTCAGCCGAAGCTCGGGCGCGGCCGTGTAGCCGGACGACAGGACGGCCGCGCCGTCGAGCCGGATCGGTGGCGGCGGGGGCCCGCCGGCGCCGCCGGCGCCCCACAGGACCATCCCCGACGCGTTGATCGACGCGGCGTCGGCCCGCCTGTCCAGGGCAAGCGAGAGCGTTCCCGTGCGAATGTCCAGCGACGGCGGGGCGGCGAGCGCAAGCGGGGCGGCGCCGGGCCCGACGACGTACGCGGCCGCCCCCGGCGGCGCCGGGGGGACGCCCGGCATGCCGCCGAGGACGTGGACGGTCCCGTCCGAGGCCGACGCGGCCAGGGCCGAGACGGGGGCGGGAACGGGCACCTCGGCGGCCAGGGCTGGGCCGCCGGCGGCGCGCAGGTCGTACGCTAGGACGGACGAGAGGCCGGCGGGCGCGGCGTACAGGAGGCCGCGCCCGGCGTCGAGCGACAGTCCGGGCCCCGCGCCGGCCAGCCCGTGCGCTACGGCCGAGCCTGGCCCCGGCACCGCGTGCGCCGCGGCCGCGCCGGCGCCGGGCGCAAGCGCATGCGCCGCCAGGGTGCCGTTTGCGTACAGGGCGTACAGGGCTCCGCCGCCATGGTCTAGCGCCAGCGACGTTATGGCGAACGAGCCGGCATCGGGGCGCGCGGCGGCGTGCGGGCCGGCCAGGATCAGCGAGTGGACCGACGTATAGTTCGGCGAGAATGCGGACGGGCCGCCGAACGCGACCGTGTGGATGCCGTACGAGCTCGGGTGCGCCAGGCCCGACGCCGCGGCAGTCGCGTTCAGGGCCGCGCCGGCGACGTACGCGGTAGTGGCGGCGGCGGCGGGCGGGCCGGGCGGGGTGGCGTTTACGGCCATGGCCGTCGGCTGCCACGCGTGGTGCGGGTGGTAGTACCCCGCCGCGGGGTCGGGAGGGGCAGAGTACATTGAATGCGCGAGCAGGGTGTCGGCATCGGCGGACAGGACCGCCCCGCGGCCGCGGTACGGGCTGCCCGGCCCGCCGGCCGGCTCGCCGGACACGGCTGCGAGGACGAGGCGGCGCGCCGCGTCGGCCCCGACCGAGACGGGCGCGTCGCCGGGCGCGGCCGTCCCGTTGTGCGACGCGTACGAGAGCGGCACTCGGCGCATCTCGGCGAGCGTCGCCGGGTGCAGGGGCGCCAGGTAGGACGAGGTGCCGTTGCCGGACGCCGCCAGCGCCTCCCGCACCGCCACTAGCGGCGCGCCGGTCGCCGCGTCGACAGCCACCGCGCGCACCGACGACGCGACGCCGGGCGCGGGCGGCTCGAACTCGACGGACGCAACGGCAGTGCGCTCGGCGGCAGGGGCCGCCCCCTGCAGGCCGACCGCGTCGACGCGCGCGGCGCGCGAGCCAGGCGGCGGGCCGTACGCGACGTACGAGCGGCTGCCGTCGTCCGAGACGGCGATCGCCTGCCCGCTCCACGCGGCCGCCTCGCCGTACGACCCGAGTATGCCGTACCGGCACGGGCCGGCGTCCGCCGCGCCCGACATGCACGCGTGCCGCTCCGGGGCCGCGTGGGCCGCCGCAGCGGGCGCCGCGGCCGTGGCGTTCATCGGGTTTCCAGCCATGTCGCGTACGGCGCCGGCTGCCAGCGAGACCGTCCATTCGGGGGCCGGCGCCAGGCCGCCGCTCCCCGCCGCGGCGGCGGCCGCCTCCGCAGCCCCACGCAGCGACTCCGCCTGCCCGGCCGTCAGGCCGATCACCAGCATGTCGGAGTCGGCGTGCGAGGCGACGCGCGCGCCGCCCAGGCCCACCGTTACGGGGGCAATGCCGGATGCGGGACGCCCCGCGTGCGCGATGTTGACCAGCTCGGTGCGCGCCGACGTGCGGTTGGCCGCCTCGTCCAGGTACAGCGCAAGCGTTCCGGCGCGCAGGTTCAGCAGGGGAGGTACAGAGCGCAGCAGGGCCGGCCCCGACGCGTCGTCGACAACGTCCGGAGTGACCGACCCACGCAGCGTCCCCCACCAGTAGTTTCCCGCAAAGTCGGGTATCGCCGTGTGCGTTACGGTGATGGCCACCGAGCCGGCAGCCGAACCGGCGCCGGTCTGCCGGAGGCCGACAAGCTGGAGGCGCTGCTCGTCGGACATTGAAATGACGAGCTCGCCCGGCCCGCCCTGCGAGGCCGATGCTCCGACCATGGCGGTCACGTTGAACACGGACGGCGAAACTTCTACGCGGACTACTATGCCGCCCGGGTCGACGGCCGCCGCGTCTATGGGCTCGCCAAAGTACATGCGGATCGTCCCGTCGGTGAGGTTGAGTACCGAGGTCGACCCAGCGAGCCTCGGCCTTGCCGTGTCGGGCACCACGTCGAGCCGCACGCTCGACTCGCCGGCGAACGCGTTGCCCGCCGCATCATAGACCGCGCCGTAGCGCACCATGAGCGTGAGCGGGGCAGCGGCGCGGTGCGCGGCCGAGGCGGCCGCGTGCTGGGCAGCCGTGAGGTTTGCGACGAGCATGGACTGCGATCCGGGCGCGTGGCCGGCGGCCGCGCCGGCCAGGCCGACGACGGGGCGCCCCGACACCCCGACGATCTCGACGAGCGACATGTTCACCCCGGGAGCCGAGCCAGACGGGGCGGCGAGCACGGGCTCGCTGAACGAAAGCGTCAGTGCAGGCGGCGCGGCGTTGAGATCTAGGTACTGCGAGGCGCCCTGGAGGGACGGCGGCGCGGCATCGGGCGCCTGCGCCGCGGCAAAAGGCGGCGCAGCGGGCGCGTCCCCAATCATGCCGCCCGGCGCGGCAATGGCCGCCGCCGCAACCGCCGCAACGGCTACTACCGCGGCCGCAACCGCAAGGCGCCAGACGCGGCGACGGCCGCCGTCCCGGCGCGCCGCGGTAGTGGTTTCCGGCGACACGCGCCGCGGCTGCTACCGCCTGTAATATGTCTGATTTTTGGGAGGCGAGATCCCGCCGCATGCGATCAAGTTGCCGACCAGCCGGCACCTGCGACGCCAGCGACTCCCTGCAGCCCGCTCCCGCCCGCTGCCGGTCAGGCCCGCGGTGTGGAGTACTGGTGGCACCAGGGGCCGCAGTGCAAGGGCGGGAGCACAAAAGTCTGCGTGTCGGGAGTGGCAACGGGAAGAAGTGCGGGAAGCGCGCGGCGTGCACGCTCTTTGGTAGGGAGATGCGCGCCCGCAAGGCAAACATGCGCCGTGCCGTCTGCGCAACGGCGCGGCTTTTGCTTGTCGGTAATTCCAAAAGCCCGGCAACGCGGCGCGCAGGGGTAGAAGAGCGGCGGGCCGCGCATGCGGGCCAGTGCGCGGCCGATGGTAGGATACAGTCCGCTGCCAAGGCCGCCTGCATTCTGCGCCCGGCGGGGGGCGGCGCGCTGCGCCTCAGCTGGTTTGACTTCTCCCGCGCGGGGCATCGGACTGTAGCGTGTCCAGTAGTTCGTTGAGCAGTTTTATGATGGCAGCGTTCTGTTTTACGACATGGTTTATCGAATAGTGCGAGTCCTGCGCGTTGCTGAACAAGAGAGAGTCGTACCAGTGCTTCTGGTTTACAAGAAGGGTGTTGGACAACGACTCGAACTTGGCGGGCGACAGCTTGCCCGAATACCTTTCCCGTATACCCTCTTTAGTTATGTCGCCTCTGGCAAGGGCGTTCAAGACCGTACGGCTGACATCCAAGACGCATCGCAGCTGTTCCTTGGTCACGCTGAACTTTTCCGTCAGCTCATCCTCGCTCGCGTTGTGCACCCATACGGCCTTTATGATCCCCTCTATGGACTTTAAAAACGCATCGTCGGATCTTGGATATCTGACGCAGCTGGTATTCTTCGGTCGGGGCGTGCTTTTTTGTGTTTGGCACGAACAGCCTGGCATACGTGTCTTCAAGCCCGAGGTCCACGAGTCGGTTGCCAATTATATTGTCGTCGAACTTTGAAATGGCTAGTTGTACCTCCGAGAGGAGCGGGGCTAGGTAGTTGTAGTGCTTAGACTTGAAAGTTGCGGGGTTGAGATCAGAGACGATCGTCACCTTGTCCCGGTCTGGGAGCTCGTTAAAAACGCTATTGACCGTTTCATGCTGTCCTCGTTGTCAAAGACTTTCATATTTCAGCGCCTCGTTGAATATGATCTTGAGTGCGCCCAGCCTGTCCCTGACGGTGTCGCGCGGGGGCGCGGGGGGATTTTTCTTGGTAGCATATGGCATGTACGGGTCAGACGAGATGTGTGGGACGTACAGCATGTTCCTGCGGTTCCTAGCGTCGGGATCGTTTGTCAGCGACGCGTACTCGATCGTACGGCGGTTGCGGTCATCCATGCTACTTCAAGTAGCGGCCGCATAGATCGCTTATATACATTTGGAATTTGCCGAGCGCGCATGATCCCAATGATGCACTGCCCTTAGGCGTGGAGGGGGCCTTTGGGCGGCTTCGGGGCCAACAGTTCCTAGTCCAGGCCTCAGGGGCCATCCGCGCGTCCGCGAGGGGCCTTTGGGCGGCTTCGGGGCCAACAGTCTAGGTACTTTGCCCCCTTCCCGCAGGTTGCCTCCGAGGGTCGCGGTCCAGGCCTAGCGACCCGGCATCTAGCACAAGAGCGAGCGGGGGAGGGCCGCAGGCCTCTGGATGCTGTACGCCGCGTCTGCCGCCGCTTATGATAAGTACGGGTTTAGAGAGATGCGATCCCGCCGTACGCGATCAAGTGGCCGGCCAGCTGGCGCCCGGTGGCGCCTGCGGCGCCCCGCAGCGTTCCCGCCTACCACCAGTCGGGCTGCGGCGCGGCACCCCGGCGGCTCCCGTGACTGGCGCAGGACCTGGGATTCATGGAACGGTGGACGGGTGCGCCCAGGGCGCACGGGGCGCCCCCTCCCCCGCTGGCTGCCCTGCCGCAACCCGTGGGCGACCAGTGGTAGGGGGTTGCCAATGCCCCCTTTTGCGAGGCATGTAACGTCCCTTTTGATGCACGTACGGCGCGGCGCTGGCGCGCCCTGCCAAAGGCATTCGTGCCGCGGCCGCGCGAATGCGCGGCACTGCAGGGACGGGCCGGCGCGCCCGGCAGCACTCAGGTCGCGGCGCAAGGTGTGCCTGCCGTCCCCGCCGCGGAGCAGGCCGGCCGGCCGCAGACTGCAGGCCCGGAAGCTGCGCCCCCTCTCTGCCACCTCTCCGGCAGGCGGCGGGCAGAGCGGGACAGGCGGGGTTTTTGCGCGGCGCCTTGGCATCAAGCTGGCGAGGCAGGCCAGGCGGGCGGTCGGGCAGGGAGCAGGTCAAAAGTTCGGGGCGCACCGAAGCGGCGGGCGGGCGGTCAGGCGGCACGGCCGCCGCGGCTGCTCCAGCTTCGGGCGCGGCCAAGGCGCACCGCGTACCACGCGCCGGCGGCCGGCGCCGCAACGTACATGCCGGCGACGAGCGCAATTGCGAGCGCGCCGTATGCGACGACGTCGCGCTCGGATCCCGGCTCGGCCGCGTCGACTACCTGGAGCGCGTACAGCATTGGAGCGGCAAGGACGGCGACGGCCTGCCGAAGCGCGGGATGCCCGCGCTCAAGATCCGCCACCTGCGGCGACACTGCATAGTACGCCGCGCTGAACGCCGACATGAACGCCCGGCCCGACTCGGTCGCCAGGAGCGTGCCGTCGCGCACCTCGCGCAGGCGCTGCACCTGCGGGGCAAGCTCGGTGCCGTGCGCGGCCGTCGCGATCAGGCAGCCGGCGTCGTCGTCCTCGGCGGCAGGGCCGTCTTCCCCGGCCGCCGGTTCGGCCGGCTCGGCCTCTGCCGGCTCGTCGGGCTGCGGCGCGGCCGCATCGGATGACGGCGGTGGGGGCGCGGCCGCCTCGGCCGGCTCGGCCTCTGCCGGCTCGTCGGGCTGCGGCGCGGCCGCATCGGATGCCGGCGGGGGCGCCGATGCATCAGGCGGCCCATCGGCGGCCGGCGCGCCGGGCTGCGGCTCGGCAGGCGCCTGCGGTTCGGCCTCTGCCGGGTCGCCTGGCGGCTGCGCCTGCTCCGACGGCTGCTGCTGCTGACCCTGCGGCTCGGCGGCCGGCGCCGGCCCCCCGTACGCCCTGAACGTGGCCTCGCCGGCGCACTGCCCGCCCGTGCGCACGGCCTCCGACGCCGTCGACACCGTCCTGCCCTCGGCGAGTATCGCCCTGATCGAGATTATCGGATCGCCTGGCAGGGGCGCCTCGTACACGACGCGGCCCGCGGGGTGCGGCCCGTCGCCCCTCTGCGCGGCGACCGTTCCCTCGGACGACAGGATGGTGACTTCGGGGCGGACCCCGTCGTTGACCGTGACCTTGATCGTCCCCTCGTCGCAGTCCCAAGAGGCCGCGTACAGGGTTACGGCCCCGCCGCCGGGCGCAAGACGCGCGCCCCCGCCGCCTCCGCCGCCTCCGCCCCCGCCTCCGCCGCCTCCGCCAAAGAAGGACGGGGCGGACGCGGGCGGGACGGCCACCACCACTGCGGGCGGCGCCGGCGGCGGCTGCCGATCGGGCTCTTTGGGATCCGGCGCCGGCGACGGAGGCGGCGGCGCCACGGCGACCGTGAAGAACGCGCTCAGCCGGTACGTGTAGATCGTATAGTCCTTGGTCGCGGCATCGCCGCCGGGCACCGTGTAGCAGAACGGCGCGGTCGTGGCGTTGCTGGCCAGCCACTCCGCGGCGGGCGAGCCGCCGCACGCCGATATCTCCGTGACGCCGCCGGTGCTGTTCATGTGGAAGGCCCTGGCGGGCGACGACTGGTTCGGCAGCAGGACGCGCGCCGGAACGTCGAGGGATATGTCGGCGCTCGCGCTGCCGATCTCGACGACAACGCCGATCCGGTCGCTGGCGTTGGCAATGCCGGCCGTGCCGAGCGCGGCCACCGCCGCCTGTGCCCTCTCTTTGCTCGCCTCCGTGACGTTGATCGTGCCCGTGTACGGGCTCGTGGTGCCGCTGACGGTAATGTTCGTGCTCGGCGCAAACGTGACCGCGGCCAGGCCCGTAGCCACAGTCAAGTTTCGGGCGGGGACCGTGCCGGACGGCACCCGGATTGCGGCGCTGTCGGTGCCGTTGACGCTTTCCACAAAGCTGTCCGGCTCGATCACGACGGGGGGCAGGCCCGGCGCGGCGGCCACCGACATTCCGGCGCCCGCGCTGCTGTTCACGGGCTGGTCGTCGGCGCCGGCAAACAGGTACCCGCGGGGCAGCGGCGGCAGCGAGGCGAGCGGCGCGATGTCGATATAGCCTCCCGTGGCCCCCGTGACGCTGTAGTTGGACTCGAACGACACGGTGTGTACCCTGGTGCCCGAGCCGGCCACGCCCGTGACGGCGGCCGACTCGTTGGCGGGGCCCACCCGGAGGTCGGCATAGTCGGACGCCGACGCCGGCAGGGATGCATTGTACGCGATCCTTATCGTGTCCGGCGACGTGAACGCCGCCGAGCCCAGCCGCACGTTGGCCTCCTGCCCTACCGCCAGGCCGGCCGAGGCTAGCGCGCTCGGCGGCTCGGGCAGGGCCAGGACGGCGTCGGCGCCGGCCGTGTCGCTGATCGTGGCGGTGTTGGCGGAGAGCGCGCCGGTCCCCGTATAGTCGAGCGCGCCGGACCTGTCGCCGGGCTGCACCGTGTACGAGAATGTCAGCACCCGCGTTCCGCTCCCGCCGGCGTACGTGGCGTTGCGGTCGGTCGCGCCCGTCTCCAGCTCGAGGGTCGGCGCGCGGCCCCCGTCCTCTGCGTCCACCGCCACCGTCCTCCCGAACTCTACCGCTATCGATATGCGGTCCCCTGCCAGGTACGGCGCGCCGGCCGTGCCGTTGGCCGTCGACACGCCGTACACGGTCGCCAGGCGGGGCTTTACGTAGATCGCACCCGCGCCGAACTCGTACGGGACGCCGCCCATGCTGACGCCCTCGAGCCCGGCAACGAGCGCGATCGTGCCGTTCTGCCCGGCGCCGGCCCCTGCCCCGGCGAACTCGACCGTGTGCGTCCTGGTGTACAGCCCCGACACCGAGACGGGCGCCGCGTCCAGGCCGCCCGGCCCCGTGACGTTGCCGTAGACGGGGCCGCCGTGGCCCGCCGGCGGGCCGAGCGGGGCGTCGTACTCGATTCGAACAGAGGTTGCAGAAGCGAACGACGCGTCGGCCGAGGCGTTTAGCGCCGCGCGATCCGCATCGGTGCGGACCATGCCCGCCGCCTCGGCGCCGGCGCCCGCGTCGACAAA
This sequence comes from Cenarchaeum sp., assembly GCA_965200655.1. Taxonomy (GTDB): domain Archaea; phylum Thermoproteota; class Nitrososphaeria; order Nitrososphaerales; family Nitrosopumilaceae; genus Cenarchaeum. The sequence continues at coordinate 55,698 of CBDAUQ010000001.1, read as the reverse complement.
CTCGTTGCCCGTGGCGTCGAGCGTTCCTAGCGCATAGCTGGTCACGAGCGTGCCGTTGTTGTCGGTCCCGTTGTGCGCGTGGACAGTATTGTCGTTGAACCGCACCTGGCCCGTGATCGTCGCCGTGTCGTCGGGCACGTTGCGCGCGTCGTTGCGGACCGGCCCGTCGCTCTCGAACGCGCACACGCCCGTGCAGACCGTGAACGCGCCGTCGCTGCCCCGTATCGTGTTGCCCGTCACGTTGACGTTCTCGGCGTCGGCCCACACGCTGATCGCCGCGTCCGGCGATGGGGGCGCGTCCTCGTCCGTCAGCACTACCATCCCCAGGTGCAGGAGCGGGTTGGGCATCGTGTAGTCGATGAACCTGTAGTATCCAGGCTCGCCGCTGCCGGAAACGCCGTCCAGGTAGTCCAGGTCCGGCTCGCTGTTGGCGCTTGCTATCGTGTTGTTCGCGACCGCCACGTTGCTCGGCCCGTGCGCAAGGCCGATCGCGCTCGCCGGCGTGTCCTCTATCGTATTGTTCGATATCGTCATGCCGTCGGCGTTGAAGACGCGTATGCCGGCGGCGCTCGTGCCCGCAATGCGGTTGTCCGATACGACGCCGCCGACGGGCTTTTGGAACGGGTGGAACGCCAGGCCGATCGCGCCGTGGAACAGCTGGAACTCGTTCTCGCCGCCGGTGTCGATTGGGCCCGCCCGGCCCTCCGGGACCTTTAGGCCGATATTCTCGAACGTGTTGCCCCTGATGGACACGCCCTCGATGCCGCCCGTCCCCTCCTGCTGCACGGCGGCGTGGCACGTGTCGCGGAACGCGTTGCCCTCGATCGTGACGTTCGAGCGCGTGCGGTCGTGGTACGTCCGGATCTCGACGAGCGAGCCGGCAAAGCCGGGCATGCACGCCGTGTCCTCGAACGACAGGCCGCGTATGGCCACGTTGTCGGCCTCGACCTCGATGCGCGAGTGGCCCGAAAGGACGACGGGGCCCGCCTCGCCGCCGGCCGACTGGAGGGTTAGCGGCCTTGTGACGTCGAGGACCGTGTCGTTGTACGTGTTCGGGAGGAGCATGATGGTCGATCCCGGCCGGGCGTTGTCCACAAGTGACTGTAGGACGGGCCTCTGCGCCGCCTCGATCACGTACGCGTTCGGCGTCCACTGCGGCAGGGCGTACACGGCCCCCGTGCCGTTGTCGACGGCCAGCCCGACGGTCTGGCTGCTCGCCGAGGCCAGCCCGACCCTGCCGTGGGGGGCGTCGGCGTCGATTACCACGACTCTGGGGTTGGCAAAGTCGTACAGCGAGGCGTACAGCAGGCCCCTGCCGGCGTCGAGCGCAATGCCGCCTATCTGGTTCTGGGCCGTCTGCGGGTGCCCGATCTCGCCGTAGACGGCAGGAGGGGGATCGTCGAGCCTGACGTCGACCATGGCGGGGCTGCCAGGGTACCCGTCGTCGTCCAGGCCGTACGCCCACACCGTGTGGTTGCCGTACAGGACGAACAGGCGGCCGCGCTCCCCGTCGACGATCATCGACTCGGCCCGGATGTCGCCGCTGCACTCGTAGAGGTTATAGTCCCCGTCGCACCCGGCGGCGGGGTTGGACGCGAGCGGCAGCAGGTGCTGCCGCGTATAGTTTGGCGCCAGCGCGCCGCCGTCTCCGAACGACAGCGTCGCGATTCCCCAAGAGTGGCCCGTCGAGTTGTCCCTGTCTCCGATGCGGACGGCCGCGTACACGAGGCCCCTGTCGGCGTTTACCGCCAGCGCCGACGCGGGGGCGCCGACGTCGTACGCGCTCCATCCGGCGCCGCCGGCCGTCCCGTTGAACGACGTGTACGCGAGCTTCATGTCCGCCCCCGAAACGTCGACGGCCAGTATCGGGCCCTGCACGTCCATCGAAACGTATGCGCGGCCCCTGGCCGCATCCAGCGCCAGGTCCCCGACCACGTTCCGGGTAATGTTCGCCGCCGCGGCCTCGCCCGGCATGGCCTCGCCGTGGAACAGCTCGATCGTCCCGCCTACCGCATGCGTGCCGAGGTCTATCCGGGTCAGGTTGGCCCTGCCGTCCCCGTTCCAGTACCGCCCGTCCCAGCCGAGGCTGCGGTCGCCCAGGCCCCACATGTGGGCCACGTACAGGTATCCCCCGCCGATCTCCATGTCGGATATGCGCGAGTTCGTGCCGTTGAAGCGTATGTCCCTTATCAGCTCGTGGCCGTTCGTGCTACTGTCGTATATGCGCAGGTGCGAATAGTTCTGGTCGGCCGTTCCCAGGTGCGGCCGGTTGGCGACGTACACGCGGCCCGTCTCGTCGTGCACCCTGGCCATCGAGGGTATGATGTCGCCGACCGCCAGCGTGCGCGTAACGTGGTACACGCAGGCGCCGTCCTCGTACGCCGCCGAGCCGTTGTCGACCCTGCCGGCGGTCGGGACTGGCTTGCCGCCCATGCCGCACCCGACGAACGTGTTGTCCGCCGCGTCGATCGTCCCGTTGGCAAGGCTGCGGACCAGGACGCCGCCGTTGTCGGGGCCCTCATACGCGTGTACGGTGTTGCCGCTAAAGTTGATCTCGCTTCCAATGCCTTCGGTGCCCGCGATCGGCGCGATGTTCCTGGCATGGATGCGCACGGGCCCGTCGCTCTCGAACGCGCACACGCCCGTGCAGACCGTAAACGCGCCGTCGCTGCCGACTATGGTGTTGCCAGTTACGGTTATGTTCTGGGCGTTCGACCAGACGCTTATCGCGGCGTCCGGCGACGGGACGGCTACGCCGTCCCAGGCCGTCCCGTTCCACACAATGCCCGCGTTGTCGAGTATCGCGCGCTGGTTGGGGGCCCAGGTTTGGCCGCCCCAGGGGGGCGGGACGGTGCCCGCGTTGTGGTAGAGTTCGGTCTCGAGGTGCGCGCCCCCGCCCCGGAAGAACCGGTAGTAGCCGCGCTCGCCGCTGCCCTCGACGCCGGAGAGGTAGTCCAGGTCGGGCTCGCTGTTCGCGCCGACTATGGTGTTGTTCGCGACGAGCACGTTCTCGGGCGAGTGGGGCAGCCCTATGGCGCTCGCCGGCGTGTTGGCTATGTAGTTGCCCGTTATGGCCAGGTCGTGCGCGTTGAAGACGCGTATGCCGGCGGCGCTCGTGCCCGAGATGCGGTTGTCCGATATGGCGCCGCCCACCGTGCCCTGGGTCGGGTGGTGCGCCAGCCCTATCGCGCCGTGCATTATCTGGAACTCGTTCTCGCCGCCCGTGTCGAGCGGCTCGGAGACCCCCGGCGGCAGGCGAAGGCCGATATTCTCGAACACGTTGTTGCGGATCGTAATGTTTACAATGTTGGCGGCGCCCTCCTTTTGGATGCCCGCGTGGCACGTGTCGCGGAACGCGTTGTTCTCTATGAGGAGGTTGTCGCGGTGCTCGTCGTGCCGCGTCCGTATCTCGATTAGCGGGGCGCCGTACCCCGGCAGGCAGTCGGTTCCCTCGAACGCCAGCCCGCGTATAGTGACGTCGTCGGCCTCGACCTCGACGCGCGAGTACCCCGTGAATACGGCGTCCCCCGCCATGCCCGTCTCGGACGTCAGCGTCAGCGGCTTTGTAATGTCTAGGACGGTGTTGTCGTAGGCGCCCGGCCCGACCACGATCACGTCGCCGGCCGACGCGTTGTCTATCCTCTTTTGCAGGCCGGACTTTGGCTCGGCCTCGATCACGTACACGTGCGGAGACCACTCGGGCAGCGCGTAGACGGTGCCCTCGGCGCGGTTCAGCCCGATGCCCACGGGCTCGCTCGTGAGGGACGCCGTGCCGACCTCGCCGTACCCGTTGGCCCGGTCGGTCGCGTTGATCACGACCAGGCGCGGGTCCCTGTAGTCGTACCGAACGACATGGAGCAGTCCGCGGCCGGCGTCCAGGTCCATTTCGTGTATGCGGTCCGCGGTCCACGATGCCGTGTGGACCCGCTCGTCGTTGACGGCATCCACCGGCACGGGCGAGCCGGGGTGCCCCGTGCCGTTGATCCGGAACGCCCACACGGTGTGGTTCTGGTAGAGGACGAACAGCTGGCTGCGCTCCTTGTCGAGCAGCAGCGACATGGCCGTGACGTCGCGGCTACAGTCCCACTTGTTGTAGTCGGCTGACCAGCATCCCTCGCGCCCGGCCGGCTTGTTGCCGGCGGTGACGTTCTGGGTCACCGTCTCGTGGAAGCCCAGCCGCGTGTAGTGCGGAGTCGCCCTCCCGTCGCCGTCTAGGAACGACAGTGTGGCGATGCCCCACGCGTACGCGTTGTCCGCGTTGCCCTTGTCCCCTATGCGGACGGCTGCATACACGACCCCCGTGTCGTTGTCAACGGCCAGCGCCGATGCGGGGGCGCCGACGTCGTACGCGTCCCACCCGCTGCCCGTGCTCGCGCCCGCCGTGTTGTTCACGACCGCGTACAGCAGCGCGGTGTCCGACGTGTTGACCGCCATTATGGGCGCCCAATTCGCGGCCCTCAGGGCCGGATCGGCCGAGACGTACGCCATGTCGCGGCCCTCGTCGAGCGCCATGTCCCACAGCTTGAACTGCGTCTTGTTTACGATCCCCGCCTCGCCCGGCCCGGTCTCGCCGTGGTATAGCGCGATCGTCTTGGCCACGCCGTACGTCCCCATGTCTATCGTGGTCAGGTTGGCCTCGCCGGCGGAGTTGGGGCTGTCGGGGCTCACCCACCGGTGGACTACGTGGATTTCCCGCTCTATCGAGTTGATCTCAAAGTCGTCGATGCGCGAGTTCGTCCCGTTGAACTCGATCTCCTTTATCAGCCCGTGGCCGTTCGCGTGGCTGTCGTATATGCGCAGGTACGAGTGGTTGGCGTCGTTGCCGGAAATGAACGGCTTGTTGGCCACGTAGACGTGTCCAGTCTCGTCGTCGGCCCGTATTTCGTACGACCGGATGTCGCCCACGGCAAACGCCCGCGTCACGTGGTAGACGCAGTCAGCCCCGGCGGTGGCGCCCGTCTGGCATTCCGGATGGGCCCCCTGCGCGTACGCGTCGCCCGGCGACGCGGCCGCCGCTACCGCCAGCAGTGCCACGGCAGACAGCGCGACTGCAAGGGTGCCCGCCCGATTGGGCCGATGCGGTGAGGCGGCCTCTCGCCGCCCCCCCCCCCCCCCTACGATGCGCTGCAAGTTGCCGGCGCGGCCCAGGGGTCGTATATGTGTGAATTGGCCGGCAGGTTGCGAGCTCGGGTCAAGGGTGCCCCCCGATTGGGCCGATGCGGTGAGGCGGCCTCTCGCCGCCCCCCCCCCCACGATGCGCTGCAAGTTGGCGGCGCGGCCCAGGGGGCGTATATGTGTGAATTGGCCGGCAGGTTGCGAGCTCGGGTCCCGGCTCAAGATGCAGGTGGTGGATACACGAATCCTGCGGCCCCGGCGCAAGGCATTCGCAATCGGCCGAGCGCCCGTGGGCAGGTACACGGCGATCGCGCCCCGCGCCCAGCGCTACGGCCGACCCGTACAGGCCCCTCCCCTCCCCCGCCGCCGCGCTGCCGGCAGGCGCCTCCGGCGAGCCCGGCACGCCCTCTCCCCACGTGCAGCCGCGGCGCGGCCCGCGTTCGGGCCGGCGGCAGGCGCCGCCGGCGAGCCCGACACGCCCCTCTCTCCCCCCCCCCATCGGCCCGCCCCAAGGCGCCCAGCCGCGGCTGCGGAGTGCGGGCCGGTCCCTGGCCTACGCTGGCACGGCTGAGAGACGCGGGCCTGTCGTACTAGGCGCCGCGGTGTCCAGGACCCGATCTTTTGCGAGCCGCCGCCGAACGGTTTTATTCGGGCGAAAAAAGGCGCCGCCGCCGTGTCGGAAGAGGGCAAGAGCGGGCAGGACGGCGGGCGCCGAACGGGGGTAACGACCGAAAAGGACGACGTAAAGGCCGGCCCCGGGGAGAGCAGGTCGGCCGCGCCCGACGGCAGCGAAGGGGAGGAGGCGCCGCGCCTCAACACGGGGCTGTTCAACCTGCCCGACACGATCCGCACCCTCAGCGCAATGGGCGTCTCAAAGTCAAAGGTAAACCCCGCGCAGGGCATACTGCTCGGCTGGCAGGCGACCGCGTACCTGGCGTTCGGCGCGTTCCTGGCGTGGGCCGTCATGTTCGCCGTCACCGACGACCTGTCGGGGGGCCTGGGCAAGTTCCTCGGCTTTATGATGTTCGGCGTGTCGGCCCTGGTCCTCGTCATACTGTACGGCTCGAACCTCGTGACGGGAGACTACCTGACGGCGAGCGTCTCGCTGATGACGCGGCAGGCCCGGTGGCGGGAGGTGCTCTGGGAGTGGTCGATCACGCACTCGGGCCACTGGGTCGGCGGGTTCGTCGTCGGCTGGCTCATCATAGTCGGCGCCTCGCAGGCCGGCTCGTTCGGCGCGCCGCTCATGGACGTCATGGCCGGCATCGGCGAGAAAAAGGTCAACGGCCTCTCCTGGGACGAGCTGTTCTACAGGGCCATACTGGCCAACTGGCTCATCGCCATGGGCGTGTGGGGGGCGTACCGCACCAAGGATATAGTCGGCAAGGTGCTGCTCATCGGCATTCCGGCCTCGATATTCTTTGCGATCGGGTTCGAGCACAGCATTGTGAACCACTTTGCGCTGGCGGCCGGCCTGTGGGCCGGAGGCGACTACACTTGGGGCGAGGCGTGGTTCAAGAACCTGGTGCCCGTCACGCTCGGCAACATCATCGGGGCCATGTTCCTGCAAGGAATGGTCCACTGGTACGCGAGCGGCATGCAGACGTGGATCGGCCCGGGCAAGTGGAAGAGGCCGCACGGCACGTACAGGGACCTTGCGAGGGCGTTCAGGGACTCGTTCACGCTAATGCTGTTCTTTGTCGCAATGGCCCCGCTGGCGGTCGGCGCGCTGTTCCTGTTCGTCGTCGAGCCGGCGATGGGGATAACGGCCGGCGAGTCGGGCCGCAACTGGATCGAGCCGATCGGCATATTCGTGTACCTGGCCGGCACGGCCCTGCTCGTCAAGCGGTTCTTCCAGCCGCGCAAGTGGTACAAGGTGCCCGACGAGTAGCGGCGGCGAGGGCGCGCGGGCAGATTCGCCGGGAGTAGCTGGGCGGAGCGTGTCGCCCGAGGCGCCGCGGGAGCCGCGGCATCCCTCGGGGCTTGTTCGACCATTGAGCGGCCCATCAAGCCTTTCTGTGCCGACAAGCGGGAGCTGCGGCATCCCTCTCGGGGCCTGTTCAGCCCTTTTTGGTGCCCGAGGCGGGCCGCCGTAGGCGTCAAGCTGACTTTTTGATCTAAATCCGGGCCATAATTCCCGGCCTCCGTAGCCGTCAATTGTGTGCGGCGGCCCGCGCTTGCCGCCTGCTATGAGCGTCGTCCCAGGCAACTGAGATGCAAAGCGGCGTCTGCCATTGGGGTTCAGCGAGTTTGTCATGCGGGCTGGCACGGGCCCGTGTGCATGGCGGGGCAGGAGCGGCATCCCGCCTTGCCGGTGCCGGACGGAGGTTCTTGGCCACGGTTTAAGTCCTAGGCACCGCATCTGTACCTCGATTTTGCACGGATTGAATCAGAGACTGCGCCCTGCAGCGGTCTCATCCATCGCTTCCGTACACCATCTTGTGGTCTCCAATCTTTATCAGATCGATCTTGTGGCGGGCGTAGTCAACGCTGTAAACAAGGACAACGGATTTTGTAATGTGTGTGCCAAGACAGCCCCCATACTGACCTTTTTTCGGAATGCCGAGGGATGCTGGATTGTCCGAGAAGGACAAATCCTCGATGAACCTGCGGCAGTTCCTGAAGACCGCCTTGTCAGCCTTGTAACGGCGAAGGCACTTAAGGAATGTCTCGCTAAGCTGAATTCTCCAAGGCGGCATCGCCGAACTCCTGATCGAGGTACTTTAGGCATTCTTCTGCCGTGTAGGTCTTTCCTATGGCGCGGCCCGCCCGGCAATCGGCGATCATCTGCTCGATGTCCTTGCTGTATGGCAGATCGTTGTCAAGATCCACAGACAGGCGCTCTTCCATGCTCAGAATGTAGACGCGTTTTCCGTCTTCGCCGCCAGCGTCCAACGTGCCGCCGTCCTTTTTGCCTGCGTTTGAGTCTTCAGGGGATCCGGCACGATTGAACGACCAGCTGATGGAACCGTTTCTTGTGGTGATCTTTGCCGAGCGCTCCAAGTACTCCAGTATGCGATCGAGTTTCGCAGGGTCGATGTCCGTGTGCAGGGCGGTGAGTAGCTCAGACTTGTGGGCAAAGCGGTGGCGATCGAAGATTTCGCGCTCCACTTCCATGATCATGTCTAGATCGGGCATGGAAGGTGTGTGAGGGCTTGGCGAATCGCCTCGGCCGTCGGCGCGGGCGCCCTGCCGGCCAGCAGTAGCGGCGCCAGCGGCATCGACCAGTGCCAACTCAAAGGCCAGAGCCCCGGGTCGGGAGGGATCGTTTTTGTCGTAGTGCGTTACACATTCAACAATGCCGCTGAACGCAAGATGGCCATCCTCCTTAGTGAAATACAGGACACGGTTGCCGTTTTCCCGCGACTTTGCCAGCCTTAGGTTGCCATCGATCATCTGATCGGTCCCGTCGTAGTACGTGCCGTCGTGTATGATGCGCTTGCCTTCTTCGACATCGTCGCCGTCGCCGTTCACGCTACGTACGATGATGATGTCGGTCGAGGTCCAGCTTGGGCGAATGTCGCCGCTCCCGTTGACGCCAAACGTCTCGCGCATCTGATCTTCTGTGAACCTGTCACCCTGCTGCGGAAGGGGCGGCAGGGCCGCGCTCCGCAGGTCTTGCGGGCGGCCGGCCTGCGCCCGGCCCCTTGGGCGGCCGCCGCCGCCGCTACAAGTTCGTTCTACTACAGATTCCACAGACCGCCTTTCCGTGTATGGCATATGAGTCTTGCGTGCGGGGCGAGAGCCCAAGCCCTAGCTTTCATGGCGCCTAGTGCGACCCGCTCCGCGCCGCTTTCAGCCGTGCTAAGCGCCTGGGCCTGGGATCTCGCGCCCGGCAGCCGCCAACCATTATTAACCAAATCTGGGCGCAATGGCCGTGTCGCCGAGCCTTGCCGTCGACGTGTGCGGCTCGTTCAGGATGGAATACCCGGCAATGCTCGCGTCGGGAATACTCGGAATCTCGACGGACGTGTTCAGGCGCCTGGCCGCCGGCGGCGCCGGCGCCGTCGTGACAAAGTCCGTCAGCACGGAGCCGTGGGACGGCTACGCAAACCCGACCGTCATCGGGGCCGGCATCGACGGTGGATGGCTCAACGCCGTCGGCCTGTCCAACCCGGGCGCGGCCGGCATGGCCGGCATGATAGCCGCGTGCGGCGGCGGGGGCGGGGGCAACGGCGGCGGCGGCGGGCGGGAAAAGGCCGAGGGGCCCATCGGCGCGCCCGTCGTCGCAAGCCTCGTCGGCTCGGCCGAGGCCGACTTTGCGCGGATGATAGGCGAGTTCGAGGACAGGTGCGGGCGCGGCGGCATTGCCGCGTACGAGCTGAACCTGTCGTGCCCCCACGTCGCAAGGGTCGGCCTCGAGGTCGGCGACGACCCGGGCCTGGTCGGGCGGATAGTCGGCGCCGCCGTAGGGGCCACGGACGCCCCCGTGCTGGCAAAGGTCGGCCTGGGCACGACCCACTTTGTCCGGACGGCCGAGGCGGCGGCCGGCGCCGGCGCCGCGGCCATAACGGCGATAAACACCGTAAGGGCCATGAGGATCGACGTGCACGCGAGGCGCCCCGTCCTGAGCAACCGCATCGGCGGGCTGTCCGGGGCGCCCATACGCCCCATTGCGGTCAGGTGCGTCTACGAGCTGGCCGCGTCCGTCGGCGTGCCGGTGGTCGGCTGCGGCGGCGTGGCCGGCTGGGAGGATGCGGCCGAGTTCATGCTCGCCGGCGCGTGCGCCGTGCAGGTGGGCAGCGCAGCGGCGGGGCCCCGCGGCGCCGGCGTATTCTCGCGGATCAACGAGGGGCTGGAATCGTACATGCGGGACGCCGGCTTTGGCGGCGTCCGGGAGATGGTCGGGTATGCGCAGCGCAGGTGACGGGGCGGCGGCGGCGGCGGCGCCCCTGCCGGGGCCCGCGGGCCTGGTGCCGGCGATGCGGACGGTCGAGGAGGTCATCGACGAGACGCCGACCGTGCGCACGCTCGTCGTGTCCGACGAGGCGATGCACGCCGCGCGGCCGGGCCAGTTCGCGATGGTGTGGGTGCCCGGAACGGGCGAGCTTCCCATGAGCGTCATGATCGCCCCCGGCGACGGGGCCGGGAGGGCCGCGTTCACCGTCCGCAGGCACGGCCCGTCGTCGACCGGCCTGTACGAGACGCCGGCCGGCGGCGCCGTCGGGGTGCGCGGGCCGTTCGGCAACTCGTTCTCGGCCTGCGCCGGCAGGGCCCTGCTCGTCGGCGGCGGAACGGGAATGGTCCCCCTGGTCCGCCTGCTTGCGCGCGCAAGGCCCCCGGGCGGGGCGACCGTCGTGATAGGCGCGCGCACGGCCGGCGAGGTGTTCTTTGACCGCCTCGCGGCGGGCCTGCTGCGCGGCACCGACCACGAGGTCGTCGTGGCGACCGAGGACGGCTCGGCCGGCAGGAGGGGGTTTGCGACGGACGTCATGGAGGAGGTGTGCGGGGAGAGCGGGGGCGCCGGCGCGTTCGACATGGCGTACACGTGCGGCCCCGAGATCATGATGGCAAAGGCCGTGGCCATCGCCAACGCGCGCCGGCTGCCCGTCGAGGCGAGCGTCGAGCGCGTCATGAAGTGCGGGGTCGGCATGTGCGGCAGCTGCTGCATGGGCGCCGATCTGGTCTGCGCGGACGGGACCGTCTTCGGCGGGGCGCATCTTGCGGCCAACCCCGACTTTGGCAGGTCGTACAGGTCAAAGTGCGGCGCGGCCGAGTCGTACGGGGACAGGGCCGCGTAGGGCCGGCGGCTACCTGCGCCTTCTGCGCTGCCCCGGCTTGTTCTGGCCGGGGTATCGGCCGAGGTCGATCCTCTTCCAATAGTTGCTCTTGATGCGCAGCTTTGAGTTGGTGCCGGGCCGCTTGCGCCCCTCCACCTTTGGCGTCTGGCTGCGGACCTTGCCGGCCTTTGTGAGCGATCCGTGGGTCGCCATGCGCGGGCGCGCATGCGGGCCGGCTTTATAGGTTTGGATTGCGCGCCGGGCAGGGGCGGAAGGCGCCAGGCCTCGCCGGCGGCATCCGCGCCCAGGCCGCTGCGGCAGGGCAGGGCGCGGCGGGAGCTGGAGCTGGCGCGGGTGTGACGGAGGGGGCGCCCCTGGACACCGGCGGCAGCGGCGGCACATGCGCTGCACCGCGAACGGGTGCGCGCGTCCCGGACAAAGGCGCCCCCGCCGGCTGCGCTAGGCAGGCGCGCCCGGAGACGGCTCGGCGGCGGGCATCCCGCCCGCTGGCGGCCCGGGCCGGCGCGGCCACATGGGCGGGCGCGGCGTCAATCGGCGCAGTCGGGCGGCGGTCCGCCCACCAGCCGGACCTGGATGTGCCCAAACTCGCTGTCGTTTCTCGCAATGTCGGCAAGCGCCGCGTCCGTCGTGTAGATCACCGACGCGCCGGCGTCCTCGGCCAGCTCAAAGTGGAACCAGTCGTACGCCCCGATCCCGCGGTGCCGGCAGGTCCTGCTATGCTTGCCGGACACGGTGCGGCCGGGATACTCGAGCATTTTGCGCTGCAGGAGGACAGTGTTGGGCGACCAGCCATTCTCCCCCACAATGGTCAAGAGGCCCTGCTTCGTCATGACGTTTATGATGGCAAGCGCGTGGGCTACAGCCCTGCGCGCGTCCGCATCCGCGGCCTGGTAGTCCCTACTGTTCCCCGGCCTGCACTTGTGCGACGCGGTGATCCTCCTGCGCACTACGCCGATCATTTCCATGACGGCCAGCGGCGAGGTGGCCAGCTGGTAGCCGCCGCGCACGGCCTCGCGGCACGCCCTGACCGCGCCGTCGTGGTGCATGTCGGCCGTGCCCAGCGCCAGCGCCACTAGTACGCCGGTGTCGAGATATGCGATGGGCTTTGCATTCCCGGATCCCCGTGGCGCCTGCTGCCCTGATCCGGCTAGGTCGCTGCCATCGCCGCCGCCGTCCATCATTCCCGCTGCCCTGCGCCGTCCCCGATCCTTACCAGCTCGTACCCGTCGGGTGGGCCCCTGCCCCTGAGCTCGGCGACCATGTCGGCCGACGTAATGTTAGGGTCGTCGTACTCGCCTAAAAAGTCGCTGACGGGCCTTGTCTTGGCCGGAAATATAGGGTCGAATCCAAGCGCCTCGTCCTCCGCGCGCACCCGCTCCTGCGCCTCCCTTACGACATCCCTGCATATCCGGCCGCGGTGCAACCGGGACAGGCCAACGAGGCCCGAGCCGGGCGGGTCTGCCTTCTTGAGCTTTTCGCGGCGCGCATCCGCCCAGGACCGGAAGCGCGCGACGTCCTCCCGCACCTCTTCCAGCCTGCCGGCCGGCTCGGGGTCCCCGCCGCTCCTGTACTCTTCGCCCGCGCCGAAGAGCACCCCCATCATGCTCCGGAACGCGTCATATGTACTGTCCAGCGCCCCGTCGTCGACGGGCCTGTTGACGATCTCGGCCACGTCGGCAAAAATGCCGGCCAGGGACGCCGCCATCCTTTCGCCTGCGCCGTAGCCGGACCGGGAGGCCGCGTCCCCCATGCGCCCGGCCACCTCTAGGCACTTTTCCATGTCGAGGAGGCCGGCAGGGCCGGCAAGCGACACGAACATGGCCCCGAACTCGGACCTGGCGGCGGCCGCATCCCCGCGCGGCGCGGCGCGATCCGCCTCCGCCTCCCGTGTCGCCTGCATGCCCGCGCGGACGCGCGCGCCCGATATAAGGTGTACGGATCGGCATGCCGGGCGTGTTGCGCGCATTCAGGTCTCTAGGATAGTGCCTGCCAGCGCTGGCGGGGGCGGCGCGGGGCCGCGGCGTAGGCTAGATCGGACGCCGCAGGGGGGCGCAGCCAGAGGGACCGCCGCCCCCACCGGCTACCGACCGGCGCGCGGCGGAAGCGGCGCGGCGGACGGCAGCCTGCTCCCGCAGGGCCCTGGCCTGTGCGGCCGCGGCAGGGGCGCGGGGTCGCGCGGCGCGGCGCAGCGCGACCGGGCGGCAATCGGCCGATAGCCCGCCCGCCAGTCGGACCCGGATGTGCCCAAACTCGCTGCCGCCCACGCAATGCCGGCAAGCGCCGCGTCCGCCGCGCAGATCGCCGGCGGGGCCGCGGCCGCGGCCGCCGCCGTCCCTCATTCCCGCCGCCCTGCGCCGTCCCCGATCCTTACCAGCTCGTACCCGTCGGGTGGGCCCCTGCCCCTGAGCTCGGCGACCATGTCGGCCGACGTAATGTTAGGGTCGTCGTACTCGCCTAAAAAGTCGCTGACGGGCCGGATCTTGGCCGGAAATATCGGGTCGAACCCCAGCGCCTTGTTCTCCGCGCGCGCCCGCTCCTGCGCCTCCCTTACGACGTCCCTGCATATCCGGCCGCGGTGCAGCCGGGACAGGCCAACGAGGCCCGAGCCGGGCGGGTCTGCCCTCTTGAGCTTTTCGTGGCGCGCGTCCGCCCAGGACCGGAAGCGCGCGACGTCCTCCCGCACCTCTTCCAGCCTGCCGGCCGGCTCGGGGTCCCCGCCGCTCCTGTACTCTTCGCCCGCGCCGTACAGCACCCCCATCATGCTCCGGAACGCGTCGTACGTGCTGTCCAGCGCCCCGTCGTCGACGGGCCTGTTGACGATCTCGGCCACGTCGGCAAAAATGCCGGCCAGGGACGCCGCCATCCTTTCGCCTGCGCCGTAGCCGGACCGGGAGGCCGCGTCCCCCATGCGCCCGGCCACCTCTAGGCACTTTTCCATGTCGAGGAGGCCGGCGGGGCCGGCAAGCGACACGAACATGGCCCCGAACTCGGACCTGGCGGCGGCCGCATCCCCGCGCGGCGCGGCGCGATCCGCCTCCGCCTCCCGTGTCGCCTGCATGCCCGCGCGGGCGCGCGCGCCCGATATAAGGTGTACGGATCGGCATGCCGGCCGTGTTGCGCGCATTCAGGTCTCTAGGATATGCCTGCCAGCGCCTGGTGGGGGCGGTGCAGCGCCGCGGCGTAGGCTAGATCGGACGCCGCAGGGGGGCGCAGCCAGAGGGACCGCCGCCCCCACCGGCTACCGACCAGTAGCGCGCGGCGGAAGCGGCGCGGCGGACGGCAGCCCGCTCCCGCAGGGCTCTGGCCTGTGCGGCCGCGCCCGGGGCGCAGGGTCCTACGGCGCGGCACGTTGCGGCGCAGCAGGGCAGCTGGCCGCGCCAGCCGGATATGCATGCGCCCAAACTTGCTGCCGCCCACGCAATGCCGGCAAGGGCCGCGGCCGCCGCGCAGATCGCCGACGGGGCCGCGGCCGCGGCCGCGGCCGCCGCCGTCCCTCATTCCCGCCGCCCTGCGCCGTCCTCGATCCTTACCAGTTCGTACCCGTCGGGGGGGCCTCTGCCCCTGAGCTCGGCGACCATATCGGCCGACGTAATGTTAGGGTCGTCGTACTCGCCCAAAAAGTCGCTGACGGGGCGGGGCTTGGCCGGAAATATCGGGTCGAACCCAAGCGCCTCGGCCTCCGCGCGCGCCCGCTCCTGCTCCCTCCTTACGACATCCCTGCATATTTGGCCGCGGTGCAGCAGGGACAGGCCAACGAGGCCCGAGCCGGGCGGGTCTGCCTTCCTGAGCTTTTCGCGGCGCGCGTCCGCCCAGGACCGGAAGCGCGCGACGTCCTCCCGCACCTCTTCCAGCCTGCCGGCCGGCTCGGGGTCCCCGCCGCTCCTGTACTCTTCGCCCGCGCCGAAGAGCACCCCCATCATGCTCCGGAACGCGTCGTACGTGCTGTCCAGCGCCCCGTCGTCGACGGGCCTGTTGACGATCTCGGCCACGTCGGCAAAAATGCCGGCCAGGGACGCCGCCATCCTTTCGCCTGCGCCGTAGCCCGACCTGGACGCCGCGTCCCCCATGCGCCCGGCCACCTCTAGGCACTTTTCCATGTCGAGGAGGCCGGCGGGGCCGGCAAGCGACACGAACATGGCCCCGAACTCGGACCTGGCGGCGGCCGCATCCCCGCGCGGCGCGGAGCGATCCGCCTCCGCCTCCTGTGTCGCCTGCATGCCCGCGCGGGCGCGCGCGCCCGATATAAGATGTACGGATCGGCATGCCGGCCGTGTTGCGCGCATTCAGGTCTCTAGGATAGTGCCTGCCAGCGCCTGGTGGGGGCGGCGAGGGGCCGCGGCGTAGGCTAGATCGGACGCCGCAGGGGGGCGCAGCCAGAGGGACCGCCGCCCCCACCGGCTACCGACCAGTAGCGCGCGGCGGAAGCGGCACGGCGGACGGCAACCCGCTCCCGCAGGGCCTGCCTGTGCAGCCGCGGCCGGGGCGCGGGGTCGCACAGCACGGCGCGGCCGGGCAGCTGGCAGCGCCAGCCGGATATGCATGCGCCCAAACTTGCTGCCGCCCACGCAATGCCGGCAAGGGCCGCGGCCGCCGCGCAGATCGCCGGCGGGGCCGCGGCCGCGGCCGCCGCCGTCCCTCATTCCCGCCGCCCTGCGCCGTCCCCGATCCTTACCAGCTCGTACCCGTCGGGGGGGCCCCTGCCCCTGAGCTCGGCGACCATATCGGCCGACGTAATGTTAGGGTCGTCGTACTCGCCTAAAAAGTCGCTGACGGGCCGGATCTTGGCCGGAAATATCGGGTCGAAGCCAAGCGCCTCGTTCTCCGCGCGCGCCCGCTCCTGCTCCTCCCTTACGACGTCCCTGCATATCCGGCCGCGGTGCAGCCGGGACAGGCCAACGAGGCCCGAGCCGGGCGGGTCTGCCCTCTGGAGCTTTTCGCGGCGCGCGTCCGCCCAGGACCGGAAGCGCGCGACGTCCCCCCGCACCTCTTCCAGCCAGCCGGCCGGCTCGGGGTCCCCGCCGCTCCTGTACTCTTCGCCTGCGCCGAAGAGCACCCCCATCATGCTCCGGAACGCGTCGTACGTGCTGTCCAGCGCCCCGTCGTCGACGGGCCGGTTGACGATCTCGGCCACGTCGGCAAAAATGCCGGCCAGGGACGCCGCCATCCTTTCGCCGGCGCCGTAGCCGGACCTGGACGCCGCGTCCACCATGCGCCCGGCCACCTCTAGGCACTTTTCCATGTCGAGGAGGCCGGCGGGGCCGGCAAGCGACACGAACATGGCCCCGAACTCGGACCTGGCGGCGGCCGCATCCCCGCGCGGCGCGGCGCGATCCGCATCCCGCACCGACTGCATGCCCGCGCGGGCGCGCGCGCCCGATAAAAGCCGTACGGATCGGCATGCCGGCCGCGGCGGGGATGCGCGCGGCGGCCCCCTCTGCGCCGGTGCGGCGCGCGGGCGGAAAAAAGGGAGAGGTGCGGCTACGAGTCGTTGCTGGTCATGTTGAACGTGTACGTTACGGTCAGCGTCTCGTCGACGCCCAGCGTGACCTCGTTTATGGCGACCGCGGCGAACAGGGGCGCCGTGCAGTCTTGGCCGTTGGCGGCGCTAAAGCCCTGGCATATGCCTATCATCTTGATCGCAAGATCCGGCTTCCAGTTGGATTGCGCGTCCGTATTGTTGGCCGTGAATACCAGGGGGCCCACAGTTGCTATCTGGCCGCTGCTGCCGACCGCGGTGTCCGTCAGGCACTCGTGCGCATTGCCGGCGGCTATGGTCGAGTCGCCCGCGTTCGAAGCGGCGTTCGCGACGGCCTCGTGGTTGTCGTTAAAGTCGGACGCGCTGAGGCCCTCGGCAATCGTGCTGGCCTCCGCCGCGCTCAGGCATATTGCCCCGATCTGGGCCGTGTCGGCCGCCGACGCCGAGTCCATGAACACCTGCTGGAGTATAAAGTCCTCGCCTGCGTTGAGCAGCCGGTTGTGGACGGCCTGCTCGCCGAGCACGTTGCCGTCCCCGTCCTGGTGGACGATCGTCGCAACGCCGCCCAGGGCAAGGGCCCGTGGCCCCGCCTCCGTGCCGACGGCCGCCGGGCCGTGCAGCGGCAGCGCCGCCGCCATTCCGGCGGCAACCACGGCAGCGCACGTGGCGATCGCAATGCTTGTCCTCTTCATTGTTTTCGCGCAGGGGGGGGGATATAATCCTACGCCTGCGGCCTCTGCGAGATCCTGAGCCCAGCGCCGGGCATCCGAATGATGCGCGGAACCGGTCGCGCCGGGCATCCGAATGATGCGCGGAACCGGTCGCGCCGGGCGCCGCGAGAGCCAGGCCCTGCCCTCGCCGGTCCCCTGGCCGTTCGCGCCCGCGGAGGGGCGCGGCCGGGACCGGCGGGCCCGTGCGCGCGCCCGTCGCCGGCCCGGCCGGCGGGGGTCGGGCCCTGCCGCCGCCGCCGCGGCCGCCCCCCCCCCTGCCCGGCGCCGGCATGCCTCCCGCCTTGCCCCCCGAGCGGCGGCACGCCCGGCATGCCGCCGCCGCGGGCAACGTCCATCCTCCCCTCCCTTTCCCCGCCTCCCCGCGCCCACGTGCTACGGCGCCGCGCCGCCGCCCCGTACGGCCGCAGCAGGGCCCCGGACGAGGCCCGCTCCGCAGCGTTCCCCGTGCGGGACGCTATGGCCGGAGGCCGGCCGCGCGGAGCAGGGCGGAGCCGCCGCCGCTGCGGACGAGCAGCACCAGGGCGGCGGCCGCGGCGGCCGCGGCGGTGGCGGCGGCCGCGGCGGCCACAACGCCGCCGTCCGCGTCCGGGGCGGGCGGTTCAGGGGGCGTCGGCGGGCCCCCCTGCCCGCCCTGGGGCGCGGCGGCGGGCGGCCCGGCGGTCGTTTCCCTCGGGGCCGGCCCGGCCGCGCCCGTGTCGGGGGCCGAGGCCGGCCCGGCGGGGGCGCCGGCCCCGGCCGCGCCGGCGTCGGCGGGGGCGTCGGCGGGCCGCCCGTCCCCCTCCTGGCCGGGCGCGATTCCGGGAGGCCCGGCCGCGGCGGGCGGCGGGGAGGGCGGCCCTGTCGGGGCCGGCCCCGGCTCCGGGCCCGCCGCCGCGCCCGGCGTGGCGTCCCCGCCCGGCGCCGCGGGGGCGGGCGGCCCGGCGGCGCCCGGCAGCGGCTCGAGCGGCGGCAGGACGCCGTCCGGTCCGCCCTCCTCGCCCCCGTCCGCGCCGGCCGCGGGCACGGACGGCGGGCCGAACGCGGAAAAGCCGGCCCCGCCCCTGCACGGATCCATCAGGATTCCGCGAACCTCCGAGGACGACGACCCGCCGTGCCGCGCCGTCACGACGACCTCTGCGCGCGGCTCGGACGCGTCGACCGCCGCGTGCCACACCGCGTAGCCGCCGGGCCCGGCGGGCCCGACGGCGGGGGAGGCCTGGATGCGCGAGGATCCCTGCAGTACGACGACCTGCGTGGAGGGGCCCGGCGGCCCCGCCGCTATTCGCAGGACAGGCCCGCCGCCGCCGCCGCCGCCGCCGCCGCCGTCCCCGCATATGTCCCACGACGCGCCGTGGACGGCCGCCGCGCGGGCGCCGGTGGTCCCGCCGCCCTCGGCGGCGGGGGCGCCGCCCGCCGCGGGCGCCGGCCGCTGCAGCTGGGGGGCCTGCGGGGCAACAGGTGCGGGGGCCGGTGCAGGGACGGGGGAGGGGGGCTCGGGGGCCGGAGGCGGGGGAGCGGGTGCGAGCAGCAAGCGCATTCCGTCCGCCGCGGACGGCGAGTCGCCGGGGGCTATCGAGACGCCGGACGAGGCCGAGTCGGCTATGATCGGGGCCGTCCCGGCGCGGGCGAGGATTGCGGCGGGGAGCTGGCCGGCGAGGGCCCGGGCCGAGTCGGCCGCCTGCGGCATGCTAGAGGCCGCCAGTGCAGACTGGAACGACCGGGCCGAGTCGGCGGGGGAGGGGGCGTCCGAGGCCGCGGCGTAAAGTGGGGCGGGCGGGTCGCGGGGGGTAGGCTCGGGCCGCGCCGACACGGCGGCGTCGGCCGGCGCGGGCGAGTCGGAGGCGAGGGCAAGGAACGAGCCGAGTGTGGAGGCGTCGTCGGCCACCGCCGGCGAGTCAGCGGCCGCGGCCCCCGACACTGCCGAGCTGGCCGAGTCCGAGGGGGTCGGCGAGTCGCCCGCAAGGGCCGAGAACGAGGCGGCCGAGCTGGCCGAGTCCGAGGGGGTCGGCGAGTCGCCCGCAAGGGCCGAGAACGAGGCGGCCGAGCTGGCCGAGTCCGAGGGGGTCGGCGAGTCGGAGGCGAGGGCCGAGAACGAGGCCACGGTGTGCGCGGCGTCCGCGGGGGTCGGCGAGTCGGAGGCGAGGGCCGAGAACGAGGCCACGGTGTGCGCGGCGTCCGCGGGGGTCGGCGAGTCGGAGGCGAGGGCCGAGAACGAGGCGGCCGAGCTGGCCGAGTCCGAGGGGGTCGGCGAGTCGGAGGCGAGGGCCGAGAACGAGGCGGCCGAGCTGGCCGAGTCCGAGGGGGTCGGCGAGTCGGAGGCGAGGGCCGAGAACGAGGCGGCCGAGCTGGCCGAGTCCGAGGGGGTCGGCGAGTCGGAGGCGAGGGCCGAGAACGAGGCGGCCGAGCTGGCCGAGTCCGAGGGGGTCGGCGAGTCGGAGGCGAGGGCCGAGAACGAGCCCACGGTGTGCGCGGCATCCGCGGGGGTCGGCGAGTCGGAGGCGAGGGCCGAGAACGAGCCCACGGTGTACGCGGCATCCGCGGGGATGGGGGCGTCGGAGGCGGCTACGATCCCGGACCCCGCCGACGCGGCCGAGTCGGAGAGGGAGGGGGCGTCGGAGGCGAGGGCCGAGAACGAGCCCACGGTGTACGCGGCATCCGCGGGGATGGGGGCGTCGGAGGCGGCTACGATCCCGGACCCCGCCGACGCGGCCGAGTCGGAGAGGGAGGGGGCGTCGGAGGCGCGGGCCGAGAACGAGCCTACGGCCGAAGCAGAGTCGGAGAGGGAGGGCGAGTCGCGCAGCAGCATCAGGGACATTGACGACAGGGCGGCGGCGTCCGAGTGGGACGGAGAGTCGGCCGCGCGGGTCAAGAACGAGCCCACGGCCGAGGCAGAGTCGGAGAGGGAGGGGGCGTCGGAGGCGGCTACGATCCCGGACCCCGCCGACGCAGCCGAGTCGGAGAGGGAGGGGGCGTCGGAGGCGCGGGCGGAGAACGAGCCCACGGTGTACGCGGCGTCCGTGTGCAACGGGGCGTCGGCGGCGGCCACGATGCCTAATCCCTCCGACATGGCCGAGTCGGAGAGGGAGGGGGCGTCGGAGGCGCGGGACTCGAACATGGCGGCGGGGCACTGTCCAGCCGTGTCGATTGCAATTCTGCCCTGGCCGCCGAGTGAGGTGGGCAAGCCCGGGGGCGGCAGGGCGACGTTGGCGTGCAGGCTAGCGCCTGGACCGCCGGGCGGCGCGCCGCCCGCCTCGGTGATCGAGCCGCCGGGGCCCGCTGCCCGCAGGGCGTGCGCGCCGGCGTACCCGAGGGAGTCCGCTCGATCGCCCCGTTGCACCTCGTAGCGGAACACCAGCGTATCGGTGCCGCTTCCGTTGTGGTAGCGAGCAACGCCCCCCGAGTTGAGCAACAGCTCAAGCGGCCCCGTAGCTAGGACGGGGGCATCAAACCGGACATGTATGTCGATTTCGGCGCCCACCCCGTACGTGCCGTTGGCGGGGGCGGGGGCGGTGACGTTGGCCACCGACGCCGCCGACAGCCGAATCAGCTTGATGCCGCCTCCGTCGGTGCCGCCCGCGTAACCGACGAGGGCGTGTTGGCGGCCACCCAGGTCGAGCGTCGCAATGGCACGAGGCGAAGAGTAATCCTCAAAACCGGCCACCCCGCCGTCCGCGAGTCCGGCCGGCAGCAACGCCCCGCCGTCCCCGCGCACATGCAGCAGGTGTACACCGCCGCCGTGGCCGTGGCCGCCGTATCTATGGGAGGCCGCGACGTACACGCCGCCGGCGGCGTCGACGACGCCGCTTGATCCGCTCCCCAAATAGTCAAGGGGGGCAAAGGAGCCTGCCTCCAGCGTGCCGTCCCCGCAGTAGGACAGCGATGAACGTCTTGGTCCAGCGCAGAGGCCCCCCAACTCCAGTCCGCCTTCCCCGTGCACCCGGACCAGTTGGACGCCCAATCTGGTGTCGACCAGGGCGTGCTGTACGCCATCCAAGTCGAATGCGGCGGCGAAGCCGATCGCGTCCATCTCCTGCGAGCCCAGGTAGGACAAGGAGGCGTCCCCGCGTATCTTGACCAGGTGGACGGCGTGGCCCCAGGCGGCAACCAGAGCGTGCTTTTCGCCGCCTAGGTCGAAAACGTCCAAGCCCTCCGGTGTGGCGAGGTCTGTGCCGCCGTCGAACCCCAGCCGGCCCGCCGCCGCCAATCCGCTGTCGCTGACGTTGATCACCTGGACGGTGCTGTCGGCGGGTGCGGAGACGAGGGCGTGCACGGCTCCGGCCATCTCGAAGGCGGCGACGGGGGAGCCGCGGCCGAGAACCAGGCCGCCGTCTCCGTCGACCAGCGAGTGCACCAGTGAGAGGGATCCGTTCCTGTGCATCCGAAACAGGTGGACGGCGGGAGGGGCGTAGATCGATGGGTGCTCTTTGCCAAAGGAAGTGACGATCACATGCGGAATGCCGTCTAGGTAGAAGGAGTCGACGCCCGATCCGCCAAAAGACGGAACGTTGAAGACCGCCGTCGACGAGAGGGATCCGTTCTCGTGCACGCGAATCACCCGGCCCTCGCTGCCGACCAGGCTCAGCACCGCGTACGTGTTGTTTCCGACGGTGAGGGCGTCGATGTCGCCGTTGGCGGCGATGCCACGAAGATCTCCCGCAGGAATCAGCCGCGGGGCGGCGTGGTCGAGCACCACGTCACTGGTGCGGGACAGCGAGCCCGGGCTGCCGGGAGGTGGCAGGCGCATCCCGAGCCCGCCGCCGCTCGCGTTCGTGAAGTCGCCCGCTAGGGCGTATCGCCCCACATAGTCCAGATCGTCCTCGATGTCGCCTGCCAGCACCGTATAGGAGAATACCAGCGTGTCCGTGCCGTTTCCCGAGGAGTACGGGGCGAACCTCTTGAACCCGCCGACATCTAGGGCCAGCTCGGGGGCCACGCCCAAGTACGAGACGTTCTCGCCAAAGCGGACGGATATGTTGACCGCGCGCCCCACGCTGTACGCGCCATCCGGCGCCGAAACCGACTCGGCGAAGATAAGATTAGGCCTGGAATGGTAGGGTACCAGTGTTGGCTCTGGCCCGCCCCCGTCAATTGCGATACTGCTCGGGCCGAAGAAACTACCTGGCAGCAGGGTGTTGGCGGGGAGTCGGCGGGCGCCGGAACTGCCGAGCGGCGTGGCGGCCGCCTCGCTGATCGAGCCGCAGAGGCCTGCCGCCCGCAGGGATGACTGAAAGTACCCGAGGGCGTCCGCCCGATCGCCCCGCTGCACCTCGTAGCGGAACACCAGCGTATCGGTGCCGCTTCCGTTGTGGTAGCGGGCAACGCCAGACGGTGAGAGCAGCAGCTCGAGCGGCCCCGTAGCCACGACAGGGGCGTCAAACTGGACATGTATGTCGATTTCGGTGCCCGCCCCGTACGTGCTGCCGGTAGTTCGATGGAGGGTTGGCCAAAGCGCAGGGTTCGCCTCGTACGTGCTGTCGGAGCCGGCAACAGTGGCGGTGACGTTGACCACGGACGCCGTCGACAGCTGAAACAGTTGAACGCCGCTAGTCGAGGCAGCGATAACGTACCCCTTTGTGTGCCCAAAGCTGGGCGGCGCCACCCTGTGACGGTAGTCAGTATTGTCGAGGACGACGTCAAGCATTGCGTAAGACAACGGCGATCCTAAATCCCAAAGGCCGTACTTGCCGGCCCCCGGCCAGACCGTCGACATCGTCCCATCTCTTCGCACGTGGAGTAAAGAGGGTTTGTTGTTGTCACCGTCGTCTCCGTGCGGGAGCACAAAGTACCTGCCTTGCGGGACCGCGGCGCCGGGCGAGTCACGGAGAGGAGTGCTCCACAAACGCTCGTGTTCTGAAACGGTGTTGACGCCGCCGGCGTGCGGGAACAAACGCCGTTGGCTATCGGGGGTATTGGTCAAGGTGTCGAGGGCGACAGGGCCTAGGTATTGATGCAAGTACGCATTCGAAAAGGGAGGGATCATCTGGATGCCTTCGGCGGAGGTGACTAGGACGGGGCGGTGATACGGGTCTCTGCTGAAGCCGGTAGCAACGACAGATTTGGGTCTGCTTATTTCAATGCTGGCGTAGGGTTCCGTGGAATAACGGTCAGACGCCGACCAAAGATATCTGAAGGTTTCGAACCCACCTACATAGTGAATGTCTCCAACAACACCGCCTACGCGAGAGCCAGCAACGTCGGCGATCGCGGCGGTTCCATGCTCGTTCACCAGGGTCAAGCCTACAGGTTCGAATAGTCGGAGTGGGGTCCCCCCCGTCCCTCCCCCCCGCGAGGGGGGGAGGGACGGGGATCCGGTAGTCACCCGGCCCACCTCCACCAAGCCGCCCTCGCTGACGTTGAGTCGGACGATGGAGGGGGGAGAGGTCATTTCACTGACGACGGCATGCGCGTTACCGGTGCCGGGGGGGGCTTGCGCGTTAGCGCGAAGCACGCCGACGTCGAGCAGGTCGTAGGAGCCTGGCAGTGAGTGCACCGGCAGGAGGGAGCCGTTCTCGTGTAGCCGGAACAGGTGGACGCCGCTGTGAGAGGTGACGATTGTGTGCGGGATGCCCGCCATGTGGAACGCGTCGACGCGTAGCGGGTTGTCGAGCGGGCCAAAGCCGGCACCCCTGCGCGCCTCCGCCGCCGCCGAAAGGGAGCCGTTCTCGTGCACGCGGATCACCTGGACGGCATCGTCGGCGGACGAGGCCGCCATTGCGTACGTGCGGTTCCCGACGGTAATGGCGTCGATGCTGCCGGGTTCGCCTAGCGCGCCGAAGCCGTCCGTGCCGTTGACGGCCGCCGCCCCGGACGGGATCAGGCGCGGGGTGCCGTGGTGTATCACTACGTTGCTGCTGGCTGACAGCGTGCGGACGGAGCCCGTGGGGGAGGGTAGCACCAAGAGGACCGCGTTGCCGTCCCCGTCCCTGATGTCGCCCGCCAGGGCGTTCCGCCCCGCGTAGTCTAGGTCGCCCTCGTAGTCGCCGGCCAGCACGGCGTAGGAAAACACCAGCGTGTCCGTGCCGTTTCCCGAGGAGTACGGGGCGATCCTCTTGAACCCGCCGACATCTAGGGCCAGCTCGGGGGCCACGCCCGAGTACGAGACGTTCTCGCCAAAGTAGACGCGTATATCGACCGTGCTTCCCATGCCGTACATGCCGCTCTGTGCCGAGATGCCCCGGACCTGGGTCGTCCTGTCGTCCACCACCAGGGCGTCCGCGCCGACGCCAAGGAGGCCGTCCGCGCCGGGGTCGGGCAGGGTGTTGTCCGTAGTGCCGCCGTTCTGCACGGCGGCTATGGAGCCGCCGTCGGCGCCCCATATCTGCAAGGCGTGCCTGCTCCGATAGTCCAGGTCGGGCGAATAGTCGCCCGGTCCGACGGTGTACTCGAACAAGAGGCTCGCCGTGCCGCTCCCCCGTACGTACGTCGCGCTACGGTCGGTCGCGCCCGTCTCGAGCTTGAGCGTCGGCGAGCCCGAGACCGACACGGGCTCGGAGAACGTCACGCTGACGAGAATCGTTTCTCCTCGCTGGTACGTGCCCGCCGGGGTTGGCGACGAGACCGATACGACCCAAGGTGGCCCGCCGGCTACCCGCAGGACGCCCGCGGCAACGCCAGGGAGGCCGTCCGCGCCGGGGTCGGGCAGGCGCAGGTACGCCGCGACTCTGTCCCACAGGGCTGTTATGGAGCCGCCGTTGAGGGCCAGGGCCGACGGGGACGTATAGTCTAGGCGGGTCGCAAAGTCGCCCCGCCCGACGGTGTACTCGAACAGGAGACTCGCCGTGCCGCTCCCCCGTACGTACGTCGCGCTACGGTCGGTCGCGCCCGTCTCGAGCTCGAGCGTCGGCGAGCCCGAGACCGACACGGGCTCGGAGAACGTCACGCTGACGAGAATCGTTTCTCCTCGCCGGTACGTGCCCGCCGGGGTTGGCGACGAGACCGACACGACCTCGGGGGGCCGGCTGTTCACCGCCAGGGCGCCCGCGCCTGGTGCTAGCAGGCCGTCCGTGCCGGGGTCGGGCAGCGTGAGGACCGCCGCGGCGCCGTCCGACAGGGCGGAGATGGAGCCGCCGTTGAGGGCCAGGGCCGACGGGGACGTGTAATCCAGGTCGGTCGTAAAGTCGCCCGGTCCGACGGTGTACTCGAACAAGAGGCTCGCCGTGCCGCTCCCCCGTGCGTACGTCGCGTTCCGGTCGGTCGCGCCCGTCTCGAGCTCGAGCATCGGCGAGCCCGAGACCGACACGCGCTCGGAGAACGTCACGTTGACGAGGATCGTATCTCCCCGCAGGTACGTGCCCGCCGGGGTTGGCGACGAGACCGACTCGACTCGAAGCCCGCCGTCCACCGCCAGGGCGCCCGCGCCTGGTGCTAGCAGGCCGTCCGTGCCGGGGTCGGGCAGGCGCAAGTGCGCCGCGGCGCCGTCCGACAGGGCGGAGATGGAGCCGCCGTTGAGGGCCAGGGCCGACGGGGACGTGTAATCCAGGACGGTCGTAAAGTCGCCCGGTCCGACGGTGTATTCGAACAAGAGGCTCGCCGCGCCGCTTCCCCGTGCGTACGTCGCGTTCCGGTCGGTCGCGCCCGTCTCGAGCTCGAGCGTAGGCGAGCCCGAGACCGACACGGGCTCGGAGAATGTCACGCTGATGTGGATCGTCTCTCCTCGCAGGTACGTGCCCGTCCGGTTCGGCGACGAGACCGACTCGGCTCGAAGCCCGCCGGCCACCGCCAAGGCGACGCCCCCGCCTGGTGTTATCAGGCCGTCCGTGCCTGGGTCGGGCAGGCGTAGGTACGCCGCGGCGCGGTCCGACAGGGCGGAGATGGAGCCGCCGTTGAGGGCCAGGGCCGACCGGGACGTGTAATCCAGGACGGTCGTAAAGTCGCCCGGTCCGACGGTGTACTCGAACCAAAGGCTTGTGAAGCCGACTCTCCGT
Organism: Cenarchaeum sp.; assembly: GCA_965200655.1. GTDB lineage: Archaea > Thermoproteota > Nitrososphaeria > Nitrososphaerales > Nitrosopumilaceae > Cenarchaeum. Next base: position 29,732 of record CBDAUQ010000001.1, on the reverse strand, counting down.
ACGTATGTCGCGTTCCGGTCGGTCGCGCCCGTCTCGAGCTCGAGCGTGGGCGAGCCCGAGACCGACACGGGCTCGGAGAATGTCACGCTGATGTGGATCGTCTCTCCTCGCAGGTACGTGCCCGTCCGGTTCGGCGACGAGACCGACGTGACGACGGGGTGCCCGCCGTCCACCGCCAAGGCGCCGGCCGGGATGTGTATGTGCCGGCCGCCCCTAGAGTCTGGACTGGGCAGGGAGAGGTCCGCCGCGGCGCCGTCCGACAGGGCTGAGATGGAGCCGCCGTTGAGGGCCAGGGCCGACCGGGACGTATACTCCAGGTCGGTCGCAAAGTCGCCACGGCCGACGGTGTACTCGAACAGGAGGCTTGCCGTGCCGCTTCCCCGTGCGTACGTCGCGTTCCGGTTCGTCGGCCATGTCGCGAGCTCGAGCGTAGGCGAGCCCGAGACCGACACGGGCTCGGAGAATGTCACGTTGACGAGGATCGTCTCTCCTCGCAGGTACGTGCCCGTCCGGTTCGGCGACGAGACCGACGTGACGACGACGGGGCGCCCGCCGTCCACCGCCAGGGCGCCCGCGCCGACGCCAGGGAGGCCGTGCGCGCCGGGGTCGGGCAGGCGCAGGTCCGCCGCGACTCTGTCCCACAGGGCGGTTATGGAGCCGCCGTTGAGGGCCAGGGCCGACCGGGACGCATAGACTAAGAGGGTCGCAAAGTCGCCACGGCCGACGGTGTACTCGAACAGGAGGCTCGCCGTGCCGCTTCCCCGTGCGTACGTCGCGTTCCAGTTCGTCGGCCGTGTCGCGAGCTCGAGCGTAGGCGAGCCCGAGACCGACACGGGCTCGGAGAATGTCACGTTGACGAGGATCGTATCTCCCCGCAGGTACGTGCCCGTCCGGTTCGGCGACGAGACCGACTCGACCCGGGGGATCCTGCCGTCCACCGCCAGGGCGCTCGCGCCGACGCCAGGGAGGCCGTCCGCGCCGGGGTCGGGCGGAGAGAGGGACGCCACGGCGATGACGGCAGGGCGGCGGCGGCCGTCAGCCGCCATCTCGATGTCGGATATGAGGCGGCCCGCCGTGACTCTGTCCGACATGGCTACTATGGAGCCGCCGGCGAGGTACGAGGCCGCTAGGTTGGTCGCAAAGTCGCCCGGCCCGACGGTGTACGCGAACAGGAGGCTTGCCGTGCCGGATACCGAGACGTATGCCGCCCTCGGGCCGCCGGTCGCATTGAGCACGAGGACCGGCGAGCCCGAGACCGACACGGGCTCGGAGAACTTCACGTTGACGAGGATCGTCTCGCCTCGCAGGTACGTGCCCGTCTGGTTCGGCGACGAGACTGACTCGACCCAGGGCGGTCTGCCGTTCACCGCCAGGGCGCCGTCGACGCCAGGGATATCGCCGCCATAGGGCCGATATAGGCCAGCCGCGGCGCCGTCCGACAAGGCGGAGATGGAGCCGCCGTTGAGGAGGGTCGACAGGGACGCATGGCGTAGGCGGGTCGCAAAGTCGCCCCGCCCGACGGTGTACTCGAACAGGAGGCTTGCCGTGCCGTTTCCCCGTGCGTACGTCGCGCTCCGGTCCGTCGCGCCCGTCTCGAGCTCGAGCGTGGGCGAGCCCGAGACCGACACGGGCTCGGAGAATGTCACGTTGACGAGGATCGTATCTCCTTGCAGGTATGTGCCCGTCCGGTTCGGCGACGAGACCGACACGACCTCTGGGGGCCGGCCGTCCACCGCCAGGGCGCCCGCGGCGACTCCAGGGAGGCCGTGCGCGCCGCGGTAGGGCAGGGAGAGGGACGCCGCGAGACCGTCCGACGAGGCGGAGATGGAGCCGCCGTTGAGGGCCAGGGCCGACCGGGACGCATAGTCTAAGCGGGTCGCAAAGTCGCCACGGCCGACGGTGTACTCGAACAGGAGGCTTGCCGTGCCGTTTCCCCGTGCGTACGTCGCGTTCCGGTCGGTCGCGCCCGTCTCGAGCTCGAGCGTGGGCGAGCCCGAGACCGACACGGGCTCGGAGAATGTCACGTTGACGAGGATCGTCTCTCCTTGTAGGTATGTGCCCGTCCGGTTCGGCGACGAGACCGACACGACCTCTGGGGGCCGGCCGTCCACCGCCAGGGCGCCCGCGCCGACGCCAGGGAGGCCGTGCGCGCCGGGGTAGGGCAGGGAGAGGGACGCCGCGAGACCGTCCGACGAGGCGGAGATGGAGCCGCCGTTGAGGGCCAGGGCCGACAGGGACGCATAGACTAAGAGGGTCGCAAAGTCGCCACGGCCGACGGTGTACTCGAACAGGAGGCTCGCTGTGCCGCTTCCCCGTGCGTACGTCGCGTTCCGGTCGGTCGCGCCCGTCGCGAGCTCGAGTGTGGGCGAGCCCGAGACCGACACGGGCTCGGAGAATGTCACGTTGACGAGGATCGTCTCTCCTCGCAGGTACGTGCCCGTCCGGTTCGGCGACGAGACCGACACGACACTGGGGCGCCCGCCGTCCACCGCTAGGGCGCCCGCGCCGACGCCAGGGAGGCCGTCCGCGCCTGGGTCGGGCAGGCGTAGGTACGCCGCGGCGCGGTCCGACAGGGCGGAGATGGAGCCGCCGTTGAGGGCCAGGGCCGACCGGGACGCATAGTCTAAGCGGGTCGCAAAGTCGCCACGGCCGACGGTGTACTCGAACAGGAGGCTTGCCGTGCCGTTTCCCCGTGCGTACGTCGCGTTCCGGTCGGTCGCGCCCGTCTCGAGCTCGAGCGTGGGCGAGCCCGAGACCGACACGGGCTCGGAGAATGTCACGTTGACGAAGATCGTCTCTCCTTGTAGGTATGTGCCCGTCCGGTTCGGCGACGAGACGGTCACTACACCAGTGGCCGTCTCTATTGCGATTCTGCTCTGGCCGGCGAGCGAGTCGGGCGAGCCCGGTGGAGGCAGAAGGGCGTTGGCATGGTGGCGGCGGGCGCCGGGGCCGCCGCCGGGCGGCGCGGCGGCCGCCTCGGTGATCGAGCCGTCGGGGCCCGCCGCCCGCAGGGCGTGCTCGCCAGCGTACCCGAGGGCGGCCGTATGCTCGCCCGGCCGCACTTCGTAGTGGAACACCAGCGTGTCGGTGCCGCTGCCGTCGCGGTAGCGGGCGGCGCCCCCCGAGTTGAGCAGCAGCTCAAGCGTCCCTGCAACCAGGACGGGGGCGTCGAACCGGACGTGTATGTCGATTTCGGCGCCTTCCCCGTACGTGCCGTTGGCGGTGGCGGGGACGGAGACGTTGGCCACGGACGCCGCCGACAGCCGGATCAGCTGGACTGCATATGGGTGCTGATTCAAGGTGACTATGGCGTGCCGGCGGCCTCCTAGGTCGAACGTGGCGATGTCGGACGCGCCACGGAGACTCCCAAAGCCGCCCTCGCCGTCGACCGCCGACTCGGCCGGCAGCAACGCGCTGTCGGCCCGCACATGAAACAGCTGGACGCCGCCCGGGTTGTCACTCCAGGCAGTCACGGCGTACGCGCCGCCGCTGGCGACGGCGCCGACGGCGGAGGCGCCCCGGGCGTACCCGAGACCCGCAGGGTCTCGAACCGAGGGGCCCGCCTCCAGTGCGCCGCCCCCGCGCACCCGAACCAGCTGGACTCCTTCATACGAGGTAACCAGGGCGTGCTTTTCGCCGTCCAGGTCGAGTGCGGCGACATTCCTCGCGTTCCTCAGCGCCAGGGTCTCGTTGTCGGCCAGCGAGTGCACCGGCGAGAGGGAGCCGTTCCCGTGTATCCGAAGCAAATTAACGTCGTCGTCGGGGTTGTCGCCATAGGAGACAACCATGGCGTGCTTTCCGCCGTCTAGGTCGAAAACGTCAGAGCCCAACGGCCCGCCGAGTTCCAAGCCGCCGCCGGTCTCTAGCCGTCCCGCCGCTACCATGCCGGCCCCGCTGGCGTTGACCAGTTGGACGGCTCCGTCGTAGAATATGGAGATGAGTGCGTGCGCGTTGCCGTTCATCTCGAAGGCAGTGACCCTCTCTGAGCCGCCCAGCGCAGTGGGCCCGCTGACGGGCAGTGAGTGCACTGGCGAGAGGGAACCGTTCTCGTGCAGCCGGAACAGGTGGGCGGCAGGCGGGTTGCCCCCGGAACCGAAGGTGCCGGAAGAGGCAACGATCGCGTGCGGAGCGCCGTTCATGTGGAAGGCGTCGACTCCGTATGGGCGCTCTAGTTCAAGGCTGTCGCTCCGGCGGACAGTCGACGCTTCCGAGAGGGAGCCGTTCTCGTGCACGCGGATCACATAGACGGCGTCACGGAGCGACGGCGCCACCGCGTACGTTTTGTCTCCGACTGCGATGGCGTCAATGTCCCGGGCGAAGACGGGAAGCGCCCCGGCGGGGATCAGCCGCGGGGCGGCGTGGTCGAGCACTGCGTCGCTGGTGCGGGACAGCGAGCCCGGGCTGCCGGGGTCGGGCAGGATCAGTGAGGCCGCGTTGCCGTGAGCGTCTAGGATGTCGCCCGTCAGGGCATTTTGCCCCGCGTAGTCCAGGTCGTCCTCGATGTCGCCTGCCAGCACCGTATAGGAGAATACCAGCGTGCCCGTGCCGCTGCCCGAGGCGTACGGGGCGACCCTTTCGAACCCGCTGACGTTCAGGGCCAGTCTGGGGGCCGCGCCCGAGTACGAGACTTCCCCGTCAAAGCTGACGGATATGTTGACCGCGCGCCCCACGCCGTACAAGCCGTCCGGCGCCGAAACGCTTGCCACGCGCGTCTCATGCCCTGCGGCGTGGGCCGCCGGCAGGGGCGCGGATGCCGGAACCGGCGCGTCGGCCTGCCCGCCCGGCGCCGCGTGTATTGCGGCGGCCAGCGCCAGCGCTACGGCGAACAGGGCGGCGACGCGGTGCGCTGTCGCCCCGCATCCTGCACCCCCCCCCCCCGCAGCGGGCGCGCCGCTAGCGGGCCCCGCCTGCCGCGTCATTGAGACCCCCCCCCCCATGTGGTTATTAAAGTGCGGGCGGCGGCCCGCCCCGTTGCGCGCATTCGTGCCCACGGGGCGAGGCGCGCCCGGGAGGCCTACCAGTACCTCGCCTTTACCTTTTCAATGACGCGCTCGTGCTCGGGGCCCTTGCGCCTCGCGTACCGCTCCATGGCCCCGAGGGGGACGCCCCCGAGCGACCTCGCTATGAGGTTGAAGAACGTGCGGCGCACGCTGTTGCCGCTGCCCGTCTTTGTCATGAACTTTTGTATCCCGTACTTGAAGTTGTGCTGCCACGTCTTGTACATGACGCCGAGCTGCGCGGGGTCCATCTCGTTGCCGATGTTGAAGAACTCGGACTTTTCGAGCAGGCCGATCGGCACGAACGTCAGCGGCGTCGTCGTGAACATCGACTCGGGCTGCTCCCTCTCCAGGTCGCTGATTATCTGTATGGTCTCCCAGGAGTCCTCGGGCGTCTCGTCGTTGTCGAGCCCCATTATCAGCGTAAAGGCCGGCACCCAGTAGTTCTCGTTGAGCGACTTTACGCCCTCCTTGACGACCCAGTGCCACTCCTCGGGCGCGTACGGCGCGAGCTTGCGGTCGGCGTACTTTTCGATCAGGCGCAGGCTGCCCGTCTCGAACCCGCACTGTATCCCGGTCAGGTTGTCGGGGCCGGCCCTTATTATTTGCGTCAGGTTGGGCAGGAGCCGCTCGTCGGCGATGGCGCCGGCCAGGGTGCCGTGCGTCGGGTTCGTGTGCCCCACCCCCGTCGACATTATGGCCGTGAACAGCTCTTCGAGCGCCTCGCGGTTCGGCTCCATCCCCTTGCTCGTGCGCGGGTCCATGCCGTACACGAATATGTCGTCGCTGTGCACCCACGCCGACTTTGCGCCGCCCTTCTTGAGGTTGACCTCGATCTCGCGCTTGACTTTTTCCGGCGGGTAGTACCGCAGGGCCCTGAGCGTGACGTCGCAGAACTTGCACCCCCTGCCGCAGCCGCGCATGACCTCGATCATCCCGTGCATGCTCGGCTCGACGATCTCGGGGATCTCGTCCAGGTCGGGGCGGTCCCAAAAGTTGACAAAGCGGCCGTGCAGCTTTTCGCCGCCCCGCTCGAACTCCTTTATGTTGACCTTGAAGTCGCTGCGCTTGCGGAACGGGTCCATGTTCTCAAAGTCGCCGTTGATCAGGTAGTTGAAGAACCGGCCGGCGTGGCCGTCGATCTCGGGGGCTATGCCGCCGAGCTCGCCTTCGAGTATGGCGTACAGCCCGTACTCGGATATCTTTTCGGGCGCGTAGTTGTACTGCCACGTGCCCGACGCGCCGGCGATCACCTTGGCGGCGCTGCCGCTCTTCCTCTTGGCCGCGTTGATCCTCGTGTGCAGCTCGCGGCCGTAGAACTCGTCGTACGACATCTGCTTGCGGCCGTACGTGAACGTCATCGTGACGGGGCCCATGCCGAGCGGGTCCATCTCGTACGTCCCGACCACCTCGGTCTCCGGCCCGATGAACCTCTCGATGTGGTCCGGGTGGGCGACGACGACGTCCCTGCGCTCAAAGCCGTCGCGCAGCAGGCCCGCCTCCACCTTGCGCAGGCCGTACGGCGCGTAGTCGGCCACGCCGTTGGTGTGCGGTATGTAGTTGCAGATGAAGTCGAACAGTATCTTTGGGGTGACCTGCTTGCCGAGAATCTTGTGCCATATGCTCTTTGGGTCGCGGTGGGGGTCGATCGCCGGCGCGCACCCAAAGAACGTCGCGAGCGACAGGTTGCGGTACGGCGACATGAGCGTGCGGTCGGCCGTCAGCACGATCTTTGGGTGCCCCATCTTCGATCGGCCGCCTCACGCGGGTCTGATTTTAAACCTTGGCCGGCGGGGGCGCGGGGAGGGGCGCAGGGGAGGGGCGGCACCGCCCGCGCCCGCCCCGCCTGGGGGCGCGCATGAGCGGGCAGGGGGGCGGATCGGGGGAGGATGGCGCGGCGGCAGGGGCAAGGCCGAGCGGCGGCTAGTCGGGGGCGGCTCGGTTCGGGGCGCGTCCAGGGAGCGGCGCGGGCGCATGCCTGCGCGGCGACCGCTGCGGGGAAGGCTGGGCGCGGCGCAGCGCGGGCCCATCCAGCAGAAGGCAGTCACGAGCTCCCAGCCACGTGGCGCCTTGCCACGCGCGGCCGTCGACTGCGGCCGCCCGCCAGAAGGGCGCCGCCAGCGCCTTGAGCGCAGATGCCGCCTGGGGCGCCACATCCAGAAGGGCGCCATGTCGAAATAGCGATCGCAGGCCCATAATCTCATCAAGGCAATCGGCCCCGCCGCAAGGCCGCCAGCGCCAGCCGATGTGGCGCCGTCGCCTCCAAAGCACGGGTTGCCCTCTATCGTGCACATGCTTGTTATGACATCGTCAATCCACGAAATCCCGGCCGTGCACGAGCCGACCTCTCAACCGTCAGACCGGTAGGCGATCTTGATTATCTCTACGTCCTTGAGCATGACCGGCTCGGCCGGCCTGTTGGTGTTGAATATCTTGTTCCCGTGCATCTTGAGGGGCTCGCCTTCGTCCGCGGCGGCGGCGTCGATGATTGTGTAGACCATCACAAGATCCGTCGCGTTGGCGTCGGGCGGCATTTTGTCGGCGAGGTCGGCGGCATATCGGATGGTCCCCCTGGGCTCGCGCGGCGGGGCGGCTACGCCGCCAGCAACGCAAAGATTGCGGCGGGGACGATGGTCAGGCCGGACTGCTCGCGCGCCTCGTTTCTGCTCAGCACCATCCCTCCCGCGCCCGACGCGACGGCCTTCCTGAAGTCGAATATCCCGTACATGTCGTCCCTGCGCACGCGGCTCTGCCACTTGACCTCGATCGGGACGAGCCGGCCGGCGCCGGCGCGCATGACAAGGTCGACCTCGCGGCCGCGCCTGCTCTTCCAGTAGAATACATTGTCGCGGTGACCGAGCGGGTCGGCGTGGCCGTCCATCGCCGACGCCAGGCGCGCGACATGGCCGGCAACGGCCTGCTCGGCGGCGCGGCCCGCCGTCTGCGCGTCGTCGACCGCGCCGGCGGCGCGCGCAAACCGGTCCCGCATGCCGGACGTCGCCGCCACGTTGAAGGGGAACGGGTCACGAAAATACACCTTCTTGGGCACGTTCGGCTTGGGGGCGTCCCCCGACGAGTCGTAGCGGTAGATCACGCGCAGCAGGAACATGTCGGACAGCGCGCCCGCATAGTCCTCCATCAGCCGATGGCCCTCTATCGTTGCGGCGTCCATGAGCGACGACCACGACACGGGGGAGCCGACGGATCTGGCCACCGGCGGGAGCATCCGGGCCACCGTGCCGTACTCGAGTCCGGCGCCCATGGCGCCGGTGCGCAGCACGGCCTCGTGGTAGGCAAAGGTCTCGTCGGGTATCGTGTTCTTGGCCGCAAGATGGTTGGCCACAGCCGGCATGCCGCCGGCCAGCAGGTAGCTGCGAAAATGGACGTTCAGCGCGGTCGTGGAGGCAAGCAGCCCCCTGACGGGGTCGGGCAGCTCCCCGCCCATCATGCGCCGCACCGCGTCCAGCCTTGCCCGCCCGCTGTCGAGCGACAGCCGGCGCAGCTCCGCCCGAATCTCCGGATCCCTCAGGGAGGCGTACTCCCCAAAGCTCATCGGGTCGAGAACCGCCTCGATCGTGTCGTCCATCGGCCGGCCTCCGCGGCCGGCCAGGTGGCCCGCGGGCCCGGCAACCCCGGTCGCCTGCGATCCCGTCACGGCATGGGTGCACCCGCGCAGCTTGCCCCCATCCAGCATGTTCTTGACCGCCTTGTGCCAGTTTTTGACGCTCGTGATCTCGTCGAAGAGCAGGAACCGCCGGCCGGCGCCGCGGTGCATTGCAAAATACTCGTCCACTATTGCGTATATGTCGGCAGGCCGGACATCCGAATCAAACGAAAAGTACAGCAGGCGGTCGGGCGGCACGCCCTCCCCCAAGAGGCGTCTGATCTCCGTCTTGAGCAGGGTGGTCTTGCCCACGCGGCGCGGCCCGCACAGCAGGTACGTGCGATCCCTGGCCTCAAGGCGGTGCCGGTCTCCGACTGCCCTCTTCAACGGGGAGTGCTCCATTTTTACGATCGCCGAATCGTCATTGATGGTGTCAGGGCTGGACCACCACGGGTTGGCATCGCTGAGCCTGTCTTCAAACACTGATGCGGTTGTATTGTGTATTATAAATGGTTTTTGCGTTTTCTGACTTTTGTTTATAAGCAAAAATTGCAAGCGTGCCCAGCCTGTTTATAAGCAAAAATTGCAAGCGTGCCCAGCCTGTTTATAAGCAAAAATTGCAAGCGTGCCCAGCCTGTTTATAAGCAAAAATTGCAAGCGTGCCCAGCCTGTTTATAAGCAAAAATTGCAAGCGTGCCCAGCCTGTTTATAACCAGCGGAGACAGGCTGGCAGATATCCGACCCCCATGTCCGTTGCGGTAAGCGGACGCGGCGCGAGACACCCGTGCATTAACTAGGATGCGGACCGCAGGGCGGCGCGGGCGCCTAGGCGCGGGCACGTCGCTCAAGTACACCTCTGCCCCGGCACCAGGCCGTCCGTGCGGGACAGTCCGCAACCGCCCGGCGCATGCAACACTGGAGACCGGTATGCTGCAACAGGCGGGGGCGTCATCCACCGACCCGCCTAAAGCCGGACGCCTCCATTGACCTGCTGAGCGAGGCGGCCACCTCCGCCTCGTCCTGGGACATGAACGTCATGTTGGCCATCACGCGGTCGCCCTCGCGGACGGTCGCCAGCCACCCGGACTCGGACGGGCGCACCTCTACGATGCGGACGGTCCCGCCCCGCTCGAACGTCATGCGCGCCACGCGCACGCGCCCGGCGGCTCGTATAATATCCAAGCGCGCATGCGAACGGCTAGCCGCCGCGGAGCCGCCGCCCGCCGGCCCGCTCCTCGTAGTACTCGACGGGGTGGTCGAACTGGCTGTTGCGGTCCACCTCGTCCCAGAACCGGTCCTCGTCGATGCGGCGCCCCTCGGCGGCCCACTCGTCGAGCACCTTTTGCATGAACATCCTGGTCGTGGCGTCTATCGGCGGCCGCCTGCCCGTCTCCATCTCGGCCCGGTCGCGCTCCTCCTTGAGCTTTTTGAGGAGCTTTTTGAGGTGGGCGCCGTTGATCTTGGCGGCCCTCTCCCTCTTGGCGGCCTCCCACTGCTCGCGCAGCGACGACAGGAATCCCACGCTGGGCGGGCGAGGCGTCCTGTAAAAAAGCCGTGCGGAAGGCGGGGAGGGCGGCATCCCGGCCCGGCCTTGCCCTGGCGCGCCCCGCGCGGGGCCCTGTGATCAGCGAGCGGGAACGATCTTGCGGCGGCGCCCGCCAGGGGCCGCCCGGCGCCGGCGGAGTCGGTGGCGGGGAGGGGGCGCCTGCGTCGTCGGCCCCGTCCCCGGCGCCGGCGCCGACCCGGCTCCCGTCGAACGCGACCGTCGACAGCTCGTGGCAGGCCACCCCACCCGCGCACGCAAAGGCCGGCGCCGAGTTGGAGCCCGCCCTTTGCGGCATAGCCGCGCGCCCGCAAGTCGCGGCACACCGGGAAGCGTGCGAAGGCGACCTCGTCGTGCCGGCGAGGCCGAGACAGGGGAGTCGAGCGCCGCCTCCCTCTTGCGCCCGTCGGGCGCGAGGCGGCCGCGCGCAGCGGGCAGTGTCTCGCACGGAGGCAGAACCTGCCGCGGCGCACCTCGCCGTGCTGCGCCTCGCCGTACGGCTACAAGCGCCGCCCTATGAACCGGCGTTTGGCGGCACCGGGATGTTATGCGGCGGATGTTTAAATGGCACTACGGGCCCGCAGCTCGCAATGGCAGGCAGCAAAGGGCGCGAGCGCGATACCGTGTATTCCAGCAGGCCCATCGACGAGAATACCAAGTTGAACATCGAATTCCTAGAGGCAATGCCGGACGAGGAGGCCGAAAAGTACAGGGGCGAGTGGATAGCCGTCGCCGGCGGCAGGATCGTTGCACATGGCAAGGATCCTGAGATGGTGCACGAAAAGGGATGTGATGCGAACAGGGGGGTTCCTCACATGGAGTACATATATGCAAGCCCAGAAGAAGTACCGTGGCTTTACATTCCAAAGGAATGACTCCCGACGCAGGCTCCACAAGGTGGGTGAGCGTCAAGTATCCATGCGTGCGGTTGCCGGCAAAGGGAGGCAAAGTTGCGTCGGGCCGGCGACCCGCGCTCAGGACTCTCGTAAGGCATCCTGGCAGCGCCCCAGGGAGCGACAGCAGGCGCGCGTTCGAGGCCTACGGGGTGTTGGATACCGGCGCGGACGCACCCGTGATGCCAATGTGGTCGCTTCGACGGCTGGGTATTCCACTAGGCAAAAAATCCAAGCGGGAAGTGTATGGCGTGTCGGGACCGTTTTGGTCGTACAATGCAAAAGTGGGCCTAGAGATCGAGTGCGGTGGCCGCTGGCTTGATGTCGGCACGGCCAGGGTGCACGTTCCCGACACGCCATGGTCGCGGAACCCGCACACCGTCCTCCCGCTTTTGCTTGGCCTGAACGGCGTTTTCGACAGGATCCATATGTGCATTGATCATTCAAGGGAGGTGTTTCGGATCGGGATTCCAAACGGTGCGCAGACGGCCAGCCGCCAGACTTCTGCTACGCAGCGAGCATAGCAACGGGACGCGTACAAGGCCAGAGCCTTGCGGTCGGATCTTTCCTACATGCTCCTGCAACGCGGGGATGCCGGGGGCGGCGCGCCGTGGTGGCGGCGCGCCGTCAGGGGGCGCCCCCCTCGCCCCCGCCGCCGTCCGGGTCCCTGTTCCTGTCGAACGCGACCGTCGACAGCTTGTAGTAGATCACCTCGCCGCGGCGCTCAATGACGGCCACTATCGGCTCCTTGCCCATGTGCTCGATCTCGCGGGCCTTTTTGTGCAGGGCGGCGGCCTTTTCGGGGGCCCCCTCGGCGAGCGCGAACACGACGTACGAGGCGGCCTTGTCGCCGAACCGCCCCCGCTCGTACACGCGAAAGTCGGCGCCGAACCCGAACCCGCCCTTTGCGGCGTAGCCGCGCGCCCGCAGGTCGCGGTACACCAGGAAGCGCGTGAGAACGTCCTCGTCGTACCGGCGGAGCGCCGAGACGAGGGAGTCGAACGTAGCCGCCCGCTTGCGCCCGTCGAGCGCGAGGCGGCCCGCGTGCATCAGGTAGAGCGACTCGTACGGCATGAGGTAGAACTTGCCGCGGCGCACCTCGCCGTACCCGCGCGACTCGAGGTCGGCGCGCGCATCGCCGTCGGCGACGTGCACGAGGTCCTTGACCAGCCTGCCGTGCACGGCAAAGTCGTCGCCCTGCCCGGCGCCCCCGCCCCCGCCGCCGGCCTCGCCGCCCCGCCCGCCGCCGCCCTCCCGCAGCACGGCGCCGCGGCGCGCCCCAGTCCTATTAAGGCGTGCTAGCGGCGCCGGCGGGCCGCGGCGAGAGCTCGGATCCAGGTGGATATGCAGGGGCCAGGCGCAGCTGCGATCCAATGCGGGCGCGATCAGCGCCGCGCCGCTAGGCGGTCATGGCAGCGGGAGGGGGGAGGTGGCACGCGCAGGCCCGCCGCCGCCCCCGCCCCTGCCGCCCGCCGCCGCCGTCGTCAGGCTGGCGGCAGGACCCGAGCCCTCGCGGGCCGCGGCGCCCACCGTTAAAATATGCCAGCGGGGCCGCGCGCGGCGTTGCACGGGGCAAACTACCGCAAGGGAAACGGGCAGCCGTACGCGCGCCGCAAGTACATCAAGGGCAAGCCCCAGGTAAAGATTGCAAAGTTCCAGTCGGGCCGCCCCGGCCAGTACGACTACTGCGTGCAGCTGCTCATCAATGAAAAGGTCCAGATACGCCACATGGCCATCGAGTCGACTCGCCTTGCGGCCAACAAGACGATTGAAAAGTCCACCGGCGAGGCCGGCTACTTTTCCAGGCTCCGGATATACCCGCACGTGCTGCTCAGGGAGAACAAGATGATCGCCGCGGCCGGAGCCGACCGGCTCCAAGAGGGCATGAGGCGCGCCTTTGGCAAGGCAGTCAGCCTCGGCGCGCGTGTGAGGCAGGGGCAGGTCGTCTACGAGGCGTACGTCCGCAAGGAGCACCTAGAGCACGCCAAGAGGGCCGTCCGCCACGCATGCGTAAAGCTGCCCGGCACGCCGACCGTGCGCGTGATCGACCTTGCCGACCCGGGCGCGGCGGCGTACGCCGAGGTCTCCTCGGCCGGCGCGGCAAAGGCGGCGGCAAAGGCGGCCGCGCTCGAGGCCGCCGCGGCCGAAAAGGCGGCCGCGGACGGCGAAGCGGCGCAGGGGTCCGCGGATGCGGCCGCGCCGGCGGCCGGCGCCCAGGCCGCGTAGCGGCGGCGCGCCTAGCCCGCGGCCAGCCGGGCGACCCTGCCGCGGACCATGTCGACGAACTCGTCGAACTCTTCGTCGGTGGGGTCCCTCTTGAGGATGCGCCTGCACTGGTAGTGGAACGAGTTGTACAGGCGGCCCGCCGCGGCCCCGCGCGCGAACGCGCCGGCATCCGAGGCGCCGCCGCCCTCGCCGAGGCGCCGCCCCAGCTCGGCCATCCGGCCCGAGGCGTCGCCGACCTCTTCGATCTTGCGCGCCAGCGCGTCGCGGACGGCCGCATCCATGCCCGCGCGGGGCGCGCGGATGCTAAAAAATCCGGCGGCCGCCGCCACCCTTTATTAGGCGGGGCGGGCAACGGCCAGCAGGCAGTCGTAGTATAGTTTGGTTATTATTCCAGCTTGCCAAGTTGGTGACCCGGGTCCGAATCCCGGCGACTGCACCACTACGGCCCCGCGCCCCGGTCGCCGCCCCTGCCGCTGCCGGCGGCCAGGCCGCTGCGTATGATCCTCAGCGACTCGGCGGCCCGATCGGGCCGCGGCAGCTGCACCAGGAGCACGTCCTGCGCCCCCGCCGGCCCTCCGGCCGCCGCCGACCCGCCCTCGGGCGAGACGGCCAGGACGGACGTCTCGGCCAGCAGGTCAAAGAACTCGTACGACTCGGCCGCGTCGATCAGGAAGCGCTCCGACACGCCGCTGCCCACAAAGTCCAGGGACAAATCCACGAACACATGGCCCAGGCCGTCGCGGAGTATGTCCATTCTGGTGTCGACAGTGAACGGGCGGCCGGCGACGGCCCTCATGATCCGCGCGAACATGTCTGGGCGCACCGCAATGCAGGGCACCGTCCGCGGAGCCGCGCCGGCCGGCCCCTGCCCGGCGTACTCGATCGTAGTGACCCCGCGGTGGGCGCGGGCGCGCAGGGCAGCCAGCTCGCCGCCGCCGCCGTCCCCGTCCCCTCCGCCCATGGAAGAATCCCTCACGCCCCGCCGGCCCGGCCGCGCGCATCCCCCTCATCCGCCTCGGGGCGCTCCCGCCCGCCGGCATCCTGCCCGCCGGCATCCTGCCCGCCGGCGGCCGGCGGCGGCGGCGGCGGCCGGGCCGGGCGCAGCGCCAGCCGGTCGCCGACCCGTATGAGGAACGGCGAGATGAACGTGGTGATGAGCGAGATCAGGCCGATCATCGGGAACACGAACGCGCTTACGGCCCCCAGGTCGACGCCGACCTTTACTATGACGATCGAGAACTCTCCCCGCGGCGCGCCCAGCGTAAACGCGGCCCTCGTCGGCACGGCGCCGCGCCTCCGCACCGCAAGGCTGCCCAGCAGGCTGCTGCCCAGCTTTGCCGCGGTCGCCACCGCGATCAGGGCGAGCGCCAGAAAGACAAAGCTCTCTATCTGCCGTATGTCCATCAGGGCCCCGACCGAGACGAAAAAGACCGCGACGAACATGTCCTTGATGGGGCTCGACAGGAGCTTTGAGACCTCGGCCGACTTTGACTCGGCGACCAGGACCCCCGCAAGGAACGCGCCGATGGCGACGGACAGGCCGACTATGTTGGCGAGCAGCGCGTACCCAAAGCACACGCCGAGGACGCCGAGCAGCAGTATCTCCTTGTTCTCGACTGCGGCGACCCGGTCTATGAGCGGCGGTATGACGCGTATACCGACCGTCAGCGTCCCGATGATCAGGGCCCCGGCGACGATGAGCACCACGATGACGCTCTCGATCGAGACCGACCCGAGCAGGGCGATCGACTGGAGCGACGATATCAGGATCACTGCGATTATGTCCTCAATGATCAGTATGCCGAGGACCATGATCGACGACTCCTTCTTTATCCTGCCCGAGTCGGTCAGTATCTTTACGATCACGGCGGTGCTGCTGATCGACAGGGCCGCGGCTATGAACAGTGAGTCCATAAAGCCGACCCCGAGCGCGCTAGCCGTAAAGAACACGATGCCCATCGTGAGGAACAGGCCAATGGTGCCCGTGCCGACGGCGACCTTTCCTATCGACCGTATCTTGGCGACGGGGAACTCGATGCCGATCACGAACAGGAGCAGCACCACGCCCATCTCGGCGAACAGGTGCATCGTCGGTATGTCGTACAGGACGTTGAGCTCCTCGATGCTCGACTCGACCGACAGGCCAAAGACGGGGAACAGCCACGACCACAGGGGGGACAGGGGCCCGAGCAGCATGCCGGCGAACAGGTACCCTATGATCAGCGGCTGGCGTATCTTGAAGAACGCGAGCGTGACGGCGGCGCCGATGATCATAATGACGGCAAAGTCGATCATGAACGACGTGTGGGGGAACTCGGGCGTCAGCTGCTCGAGTATCCGCATGACGCTGGAGCTGATCGAGTCCTGTATGCCCGCCTCCGCCTGCAGGGCAAGATCCCGCACGGCCGTAGGAAAAGGGCCTGCGTTAAAGCATTAGCGGTAGCCGGCGCCGGCCGGCCGTCAATCCTCTTAACGGGGGCGCTGCGCGCCCCGCCGCGCGGCCGGATGAAGAGCAGGTGCCGGACAAGGTGACGAGACACGCCTGGGGTATCTGACGGCGGCGCGACCGTCTGCGGCCCCGGCCCGCTCGGCGCCTTATATACTGCCGCCATGCTTATATTATACCGTAATGCGACCGTAAAACATGATCAGTTGTAGGTACTGTTCAAAGGGCTTTGCGGACAGCCTCGACGGCCTGGCCGTCAAGACGTTCCACGAGATACTCCACGAAGGCCCCCAGGGCTAGGCGGGCGGGCCGATCGGCCCCCTGCCGGTTTTTTTACTCGGCTCGAAGGCAGCCCGCGCCCGGCTGCTGGCAGGATCCGGCGGCCCCCCCCCCCACTCTTGCACCGGCGGCGCGCTTCCTGATTGTACCGAACGTCTTTTAAGCCGACCGTCAAAGTCGGCACATGGCGGTAGCCCGGGCAGGCGGCGCGAGTGCTGAGCGGCGGCGCGATGGCGCAGGCAGGACAAGGGAGGCAAGGGGCAGGGCCGGGGCGGCCGCGGCGGCTACAAGGGCCGGCAGGCCGAAGGAGGCCGCGGCGGCGGCCGAAGGAGGCCGCGGCGGCCGCGGCAAAGGCCGGCAGGCCGAAGGAGGCCGCGGCGGCCGCGGCAAAGGCCGGCAGGCCGAAGGAGGCCGCGGCAAAGGCCGGCAGGCCGAAGGAGGCCGCGGCAAAGGCCGGCAAGGCAAAGGCCGGCAGGCCGAAGGAGGCCGCGGCAAAGGCCGGCAAGGCAAAGGCCGGCAGGCCGAAGGAGGCCGCGGCAAAGGCCGGCAGGCCGAAGGAGGCCGCGGCGGCCGCGGCAAAGGCCGGCAAGGCAAAGGCCGGCAGGCCGAAGGAGGCCGCGGCAAAGGCCGGCAAGGCAAAGGCCGGCAGGCCGAAGGAGGCCGCGGCAAAGGCCGGCGGACAGAGGGAGTCAAGGGGCAGGGCCGCGGCAAAGGCCGGCAAGGCAAAGGCCGGCAAGGCAAAGGCCGGCAAGGCAAAGGCCGGCGGACAGAGGGAGTCAAGGGGCAGGGCCGCGGCAAAGGCCGGCAAGGCAAAGGCCGGCGGGTCAGAGGCAATCGCAAAAGGGCAGGCCGGCAACTCGACGATCCCCGAGTCGGTGCTCAAGAGGGTCGACTCGGTGGCCGAGTCGACAAGCCTCCTCACGTCAGAAGTCAGGGCCATGTCCAAGATATTCTCCGACAACCAGGGGGTGCTCGTCTCGATGAAGTCCATGGTGGACGGCCTGATCGGGGCGGTCGAGTCCCTCAAGGACAACGAGCGAAGGGTGCGGGCGCTTGAGGATGACGCGAAAAAGATCTATGCCGGCCTAGAAGAGGTAAGGGCGCGCTCCGACTCGATCGTCGGGTTCGCCGACCAGGCGAGCCGCCTCAGCGACCGCATAGAGATCGTCGAGAGCCGCGGCAGGGTGGCGGCAGGCACCGAGGAGATATCGAAAAAGATCGCCGAGAGCATGGACTCGATACGGAGCAACTCGGCGATGATAGCAAGGATCGCCGACAGGATCGACGGAGTCGGCGACGGCCTCAGGGAGGTGTCGGCCAGGACAGAGACCGTCTTGGAGGCCGGCCGCCAGATCGAGGAGGTCAAGAAGGGCCTGTGGGCGCTGGGCGAAAAGATGGCGAGGAACGAGGCGGGCGCCGCCGAGGCTAGGCGCGAGGACATGGCCTCCGTCAGGAGCGCCATCGAGTCGATCTCCGGCGGGGGCGGGGACGCGCCAGGGGCGGGGGCGGGGCCCGGCGCATCGACCGTCGCCGCCGAAGTGTCCGCCATGCGCGAGCAGGTCGAGATCGCTGCGTCAAGGGCCGACGCGGCGGCGAAGGCCGCCGGCGAGATCGCCGGCGAGATCAGGGCGCGCGCTGCCGAGGCTGGCACGCACGAGGGCGCCGCGCCCGCCCTAGCCGGCCGCGTCGGCGCGATCGAGTCGGATGTCGCCGCGCTGTCCGAGCGCATCGGCGCATCGGCTCCCGCCGGCGAGGCGGCCAAGGCCGTCGAGTCTGACCTTGCGCGGCTCAGGGACGATCTCGCGTCCATGGCCGAGTCCGTGGAGCGGCGCATGGCCGGGCTGGCCGACGCCGTGTCCCGCTCCGAGGCGTCCGCGGCCGAGTTCTACGCAAGGGCGGGCGAGGCCCTCGGCCGGCTGCGCGGCCCCGGGGAGGAGGGGGAGGCATCCGGCGGGTCCACAGGGGGCGCAGCGGCCCTGCTCAGGGACGACCTCGCGTCCATGGCCGAGTCCGTGGAGCGGCGCATGGCCGGGCTGGCCGACGCCGTGTCCCGCTCCGAGGCGTCCGCGGCCGAGTTCTACGCAAGGGCGGGCGAGGCCCTCGGCCGGCTGCGCGGCCCCGGGGAGGAGGGGGAGGCATCCGGCGGGTCCACAGGGGGCGCAGCGGCCCTGCTCAGGGACGACCTCGCGTCCATGGCCGAGTCCGTGGAGCGGCGCATGGCCGGGCTGGCCGACGCCGTGTCCCGCTCCGAGGCGTCCGCGGCCGAGTTCTACGCAAGGGCGGGCGAAGCCCTCGGCCGGCTGCGCGGCCCCGGGGAGGAGGCGGCGGGCGCATCCGGCGGATATCCCAGTGATGCGATGGCCCTGCTCAGGCTGGCCGAGTACCGGTCGGGCATGAGGATGCTGGCCGAGTCAAAGTACGGCGGAACCGCCGAGATCGGCGAGATGGCCGCGCGCACGGCCGGCATTGCGAGCCTGCTCGGCGGGATGCCGGCCGGAACAGAGGGCGGCGGCACGGCCCGCCCGCCCGAGGTCAGGCGGTGGGCAGTCTCGAAGATGCTCGAGTGCGCGGACCGCTGGGACGTGCGCCTCTCGGACGTGCTCGGCCTGCTCGCATCCAGGCTCGGCAGGGACGAGGCGAGGGAGGCCGTCAGGGCGCGCCAGGTCAAGGACATTTACGGCGCCAGGGCCGCCGCCGAGCTGCGCTCCGAGCTCGGCATGGGCGAAGAGTAGCGGCCCCGCTAGACGTCCTGCGCCGCGTCGTACTCGACGAGGCGCTCGCGGCGGCGCTTGACGACGGCGAATATGCCGATTATGGCGGCGACCCACAGGCAGCTGACCAGCATGGTCATTGGGTTGACGTACATGTACGGGGTCGCCGCCGATATGCTGATGCGCATCTCGTCGGCGGCTGCCTTTACGTTGGACATGCCCGTGTGGTACGCCGAGCTGTCGACTGGCGAGCGCGATATGGCAAGGGCCGTCGCGGACATGCCGTCGAGCTGCGCCTGCATGATCCCCCAGTCCGTGTCCGATGTCGCAAATATCCACACGGGGTTGCCGTCCTCGGGGAGCAGCGCCTTTGTGTCGGCGACGAGCGCGGTGACGGCCACGGGGTCGGTGGTGCGGACGACCTCGGCGAGGTGGCCGCGCGCCTGGTCGAGCGGGTACACGCCCGTGGCGTACCCGTCGATCGCGACGTACGCGCCGGCGGCTATGATGGCAAGGATGCCGCCCACTGCGATCTTGTACACCGCGTCCGCCATGCGCTCCTCCCGGCCGGGGGGCGGCCGGCCAGGCGATTTATGTCTTTTAAACCGCGAGTGCGACAGGCTCAGGTACGAGACGTAGAGGTATCCGGCCGCCTGCATGCCGATGATCGGCGCGAACAGGGCGTTGTTGCTGAGCACCGCGATAAAGACGCCCAGGATGCCGTACACGGCAAAGAACGCCTCGAGCAGCGTCGTCTTCGTGAACGGCAGGTTGTACGCCTTGCCGCGCCAGTCGTCCGTCTTGTCGACTATTCCGTACTTTGGCGTGCGCAGAAACTCGTTCTTCTTGCCGAACAGGGCGTCAAAGACGGCCACCGTGTTGTTCACCGACATGCCAAAGCCGTACAGCATGAGGGCCGGCAGCACCTTGACCTTTGAGCGCCACGACCGGCGGTACATCTGCCTCATTATGACGGTGTACGCGCCGGGCCCCATCGCAAGGTACGCCCCTATCGTGAGCGCCGGCAGGAAGGACACGAGGTACAGGCTGACGCCGGACGCGAGCAGGACCGGCAGCGTGAGGAACTGCACGAGCATCAGGGGAAAGACGATGTGGCGCGTCAGCTGGACGAACGCCTGCACCTTCGCCTCGGCGGCGACCTTGCGCTCGATTATGATGTTGGAGAGCAGCTTTAGGGCGCACTGTATCGAGCCCTTGGCCCAGCGGAACTGCTGGCGCTTTGCGGCGTTCATCTGCACGGGCAGCTCGGCGTCGATGACCATGTCGGACACGAACAGGCACCGCCAGCCGCGCATCTGGGCCCTGTAGCTCAGGTCGAGGTCCTCGACGAGCGTGGCAGTGTGCCACCCGCCCGAGTCCTCGATGCACTTGCGCCGCCAGATGCCCGCCGTCCCGTTGAAGTTCATGAACAGGTGCGAGTTGCTCTTGGCCCTCTGCTCTATGAGGAAGTGGAAGTCGAGGCTGAGCGCCTGCGCCTGCGTTATCGCCGAGTAGTTCTCGTTGACGTGGCCCCACCTGCACTGCACGAGGCCGATGTCGGGGCTTGCAAAGTGGGGGATGGCCCGGCGCAGGAACCAACTTGGAGGCATAAAGTCGGCGTCGAATATGGCGACAAAGTCCGTGTCCGTCGTCTTCATGGCGTGCTTGAGGGCGCCGGCCTTGTAGCCGCTACGCGTCCCGCGCCGCACGTGCTCGATGTCGTACCCCCTGCGGCGGTAGCCGTCCACGAGGTCGCCGATCATGTCGACCGTGCCGTCGTTCGAGTCGTCAAGGACCATGATGCGCATGCGCTCCTTGGGGTAGTCCATGGCGCAGACCGAGTCGATCAGGCGCTCGGCAACGTAGCGCTCGTTGTAGATGGGCAGCTGCACGGTTACGGTGGGGCACGCGGCCCCGGCATCGGCCGTCTCGTGCGCCTCGCGGCGGCGCGACGACAGGAACGCAAGGTAGTAAAAGTTGCACGTGTACAGCGTGATCAGCAGCGCGGATGCCAGGAACGCCGTAAAGACCATGGCCATGAACGGGTTGAGCACCAGCAACGCGGGGGGCGGCAGGCGGCGGCACTTATAACCCACGCGGGGGCGATGCGGCGGCTGCCAGATCCCGAGGGTTGCCCGCCCGCCCCGTCGTGCAGGCATGGATGGCCCCGGTCGCCTTTTTGGGCAGGCTGTCCAAAACTAGTTCGCCGCCGCTGCCTGCGGGGAGGGGCTCGGCGGGATTGACGCGGCGGGACGAAACGATGCACGGCGGCGGAAGCGCCGATGCAGGGGCGCTCGTGCGCGCATGATGCATGATGCACGCATGCGGGCGCGGCCGGCCCGGCCAGGGGGCGTTGTCCGACATGGGCATGCGGCTAGGGAGTCGGAAGCGCTGCAGGAATCACCCGCCGGAGGAGGCGGAGCTGTCCAGGAGGGGCAATGGCGGCGCGCAGGTCGTGCCCGCAAGGCGCCTGCGGTGGCGCCAAATCGCCAACCGGAAGGTGAGGGCTACGACAAAGCTTGACGAGCCAAATGTGGCGCGAGTGTACGCCGGGGGGAGGGGTCGCCGATGCACTGCCGTGCTTTTTGGCGCGGCCTGTTGGCAAAGGCCGCCCTACTCCCGCCTCTGCCCCCATCTCTGGGCTTCTGCATCCCGGCGGAAGTGTCCGCCGCGCCCCTCCCGCTGCCGCACAACGGGCCAGAGGCCGGCGCGGCGCTGCGGCGGGAGGCATGCGGGGCGGGCGGGTCACGTATCGGCCGCGCCGCCCGGCAGAGGGCGCGTGTCGGCCTTGATCTTGTCATGGACGTCAATGTAGAACACGTCGTCTTCGTCGTTGCTGGCTGGGATGTATCGAAAGCCAAGATTGCGGTAGAATCTCATGGTTTTGGTATCGTCGAGGGGGTTGAGCATGACGATGCGGCATCCGATCCTCTTGGACAGGCGGATCGCCTCTTCGATCGACCACAGCAAAAGCCTGGTGGCCACCCCCTGCCGCTCGTGGCTCTTGTCGGTTGCAAGGTAGCCGACGAGTAGTGCGGGGATGTTTCCATAGCCCAGCCCCTGCAGGGCGGGGTCGCGGCCGGGGCGCAGGTGCGCCGCCGCGATCGAGATGTAGCCAATGGTGGCCCCCTTGTCGTCGACATGCCTCCACGTTCGGTTCAGGTCCTCTTTCATGTCGCTATAGCAGGTGACCCTGTAATATTCATTAAATTCGGGATTTCTGCATTCGAACTTGGGATCGGGATCGGTGTCGGGGTGCACCAAAGAAACCTCAAGAGGCTGCCGCTCGCCTTCGACGCCTCTCAACCTCTTCATGACTGATCTCCTTTGTGTACTTGGCTTGTTCCTTGGCCCGTTCAATGGTGCGCCTCATCTCCGGAGTCGGCCCCTGCTTTAGCTGCTCAATGACCATGGCCCACTGGCGGTCGCTAAGCGGCTTGACTTCTCTCATCATCGGCAAAGGTCGCCATCGGGGGTATATAAGTCGTTGGCGCGTTGCAAGGGCGCTAGGCGTGCACATTCAGACCTACAACAGTCCCGCCTGCCCTGCGCCAACGAGGGAATCTAGCGCATGCTGTTAGAGACGCGCAAATATGCACCGCGTGTCCACATGTTCAGGTCCACGCCCATACAACCCCATGTCCGAATGCTCCCAGACGCGGCGCCCCACCGCTCGGGGTTGCGCACGGGGCGGTTCGCGCAGCAGCCCCGGCACCCCGGCGCCGCCAGGGGCGGTTCGCGCAGCAGCCCCGGCACCCCGGCGCCGCCAGGGGCGGTTCGCGCAGCAGCCCCGGCACCCCGGCGCCGCCAGGGGCGGTTCGCGCAGCAGCCCCGGCACCCCGGCGCCGCCAGGGGCGGTTCGCGCAGCAGCCCCGGCACCCCGGCGCCGCCAGGGGCGGTTCGCGCAGCAGCCCCGGCACCCCGGCGCCGCCAGGGGCGGTTCGCGCAGCAGCCCCGGCACCCCGGCGCCGCCAGGGGCGGTTCGCGCAGCAGCCCCGGCACCCCGGCGCCGCCAGGGGCGGTTCGCGCAGCAGCCCCGGCACCCCGGCGCCGCCAGGGGCGGGCCTCCCCTTTGCAAGGCGCAGGGCGCCAAGCTGCTCCTACAGCGCCGACATTGTGGCTCGCCGGTCGGACAAGCCGAGGCCCGGCGCTGCGTTCCTTGCCTCGCTGATCTTTTTCGCGGCCGGCGGCGAAGCCGGGGGGACGATCGGGTACTCGCTGATCTCCTTGCCGTGCACGTCGCGCCCGTTGGACTTTGGGCGCGGGCCTCCCCACTGCTTGAAAAAGACCCGGACCTTGTCCCTCCTGCACATTTTGATCAGGCTGTCGACCCACCCGCCTTCCAGCAGCCTGTGACCGGGGCCGCTTTCGCCGCCGATGATGGCCCAGTCGACGCCCCTGAGGGACAGGCTGGTGTCGATCTCTTCCAGGAGCGGCTCAAAGCTGACGAACCTGACGGCGCACCTGGCCCTGCGCAGGTCGTCGATGCGGCCCGCGACCGCGTTGCTCTCCACGCTGGTGCCCAGCCATATGTGGCGGGGCACGTCAAAGCCGTGGAACTTTCTGAACAGGGCGGTAAAGCCCGCCATCAGGGCGGGGCGCTTGGTGAGCACCTGGTACGTGTGCCAGTCGGCCCGGAGCATGGTGTCAAAGCACCTGCCGACAAAGCTGACGCTTGCATCCTCGTGGAAGAGATCCGACATGCTGTTGACGAATATGATCCTCGGCTTTTTCCACCTCAGGGGAAGATCGACCTCGCCCTCGTGCTCGGCGAACTCAAAGCCCGCGCCGTACTTTTTCTGGCCCATCGCCCGGAGGCGCTCGGTGAGCCGCTCCGCGTAGCAGTTCCTGCAGCCGCTCGACACCTTTGAGCAGCCCGTGGTGGGGTTCCAGCTCGCCTCGGTCCACTCTATCGACGATGCAAGCGCCAACCGGCCGCGCCCAAAGCCGCGCCGTATAACCGGTTCCCTGCCGCCTGCGGGCGGCGGCCGCGGCGCGATCGGCCGGGGGGAGACGCCCGCGCGGGGCCGGCGGGGGCGCGCGGATGCGCCCGGGGCCTCCCCGCCCCCTACGCCCGGGGCCTCCCCGCCCCCTACGCCCCGCGCCTCCCGTTGACGATGTAGTCGACCGAGCCGCTCATGAACACGGCGTGGTCGGCCATCCGCTCCAGGTACAGCAGGACGAGCGCCTCGGACAGGGCGCACGGCGTGCTCGCCGAGCGGACCAGCTCGGGTATGCGGCCGCGGTACACCCGGTCGACAAAGTCCTCGCGGGCCCTTATCCGCGCGGCCCTGCCCGTGTCGAGCTCGGCGAACGACCGGACGGCGTCGGCCGTCATCCCCTTGACCTCGTTTGCGACCTCGAGCAGCCACCTCTTGTCGCACCCCGACAGGTCGCCGAACTTTGAGCGCACGAGCGCTATGTCGAACGCGTACCTGCCGAGCCTCGAGAACGCGTACGCGATCTCGGTCGACGACCGTATGAGCCGGAACTCTTCGGCCGCCGGCTGGTAGCGCAGCAGGGTGTCGAACGTGAGGTCCTCGAGCTCGTGGTACCTCCGCCGTATGTCGTCTGACATGGCCTTTACGCGGAGGACCGAGTCGCCGCCCTCCAGGTACGAGTCGATTGCAAGGGCCGTGCAGTCGACGGCCATCCGGCCCATCTCGGACATGAGGTCGGCGACGGCGCGCAGGGGCGGGCTGATCAGGCGGTCCACCGCGCCGGCCCCCCCCCCCCATTCCACCCGGCCGCTCGGCCCCGAAAGCAGCCCCGCGCGCCTAGCCGAACTGGCCCTGGACGTACCTGGACGTCAGCTCGTTGCGCGGCTGCGTGAATATCTGGCGCGTCTCGCCGAACTCGATCAGCTCGCCGAGGTACATGAACCCCGTATAGTCCGAGCAGCGCAGGGCCTGCTGCATGTTGTGCGTCACGATTATGATGCAATAGTCCCTCTTGAGCTCGGTGATCGTCTCCTCGATCCTCTGCGTCGCGATCGGGTCTAGCGCCGAGGCCGGCTCGTCCATCAGGAGGACCTCGGGCTGTATGGCAAGGGCGCGCGCGATGCACAGGCGCTGCTGCTGCCCGCCGGACAGCTCGATGGCAGGCTTGCGCAGGTCCCCGCGGACCTCGTCCCACAGGTACGCCATCTTGAGGGTGTCCTCGACGATCTCGTCGAGCACGCGCCGGTCGCGCACGCCGTTCAGGCGCACGCCGGCGACGACGTTGTCGTATATGGACATGGTCGGGAACGGGTTCGGCTTTTGGAAGACCATGCCGACCTTGCGGCGGTGGTATATCGGGTCGACGCTGCGGTCGTACAGGTCGGCCTCGTCGATCCTCACGCGGCCCGACACGCGCGCGCTGCTCGTCATGTCGTGCATGCGGTTGAGGCACCGCAGGAAGGTCGTCTTGCCGCACCCCGACGGGCCGATGAGCGCCGTCACGGACCTCTCGGGAAAGCCGATCGAGACGTCCTTGACGGCCTCGACCCTGCCGTAGTGCACGCTGACGTGCTCGGTGACCATCTTGAGCGGGCGGCGGGCGGCGGCCTCCTCCGCGCCGGCCTCCCGGGCCCCGGCCGCGGCGGCGCTTCCGCCGGCCCGCGGCGCGGCGATCGGCTCGGCCAGGGCGGTCGCGGGCATTGCCTACATCCTCCCGTAGCCGAGGCGGCCCATTAAACCCTTGCCCCTCCCCCTTTGGAGGAACCAGTAGCGGACGCCGACGTGTATGGCCAGTATGAGCAGGACCAGCACGAGCGCCGCCCCCCACCCAGCAAGGCGCGCCTCGTCGTACGGCTGCAGCGAGAGCCGCCATACGCGCAGCGGCAGGGCGTCCATCGGGTTGCCCAGGCCGGCAAAGAACTGGCTGCTCCCCAGGATCGTCATTATGAGCGGGGCCGTCTCGCCGCCGACGCGGGACACGGACAGCAGTATGCCCGTGATGATGCCCTTCTTGGCGGCGGGCAGCACGACGCGCAGCACAACGACCCAGTTGCGCAGGCCCAGGGCCGCGCCGGCCTCGCGCAGCGACCACGGCACCATCTTCATGGCCTCCTCGGTCGAGCGCGCCACGATCGGGAACATTATCAGCGAGAGCGCAAACGCGCCGGCCCACAGCGAAAAGTGGCCGAGCAGCAGGACGACGGCCAGGAACGCGAATATGCCGAGCACGATCGACGGGAACTCCATGAAGACGTCCATGAAGAACCGCACCTGCCTTGCGAACCACCCGCGGCCGAACTCGGCCAGGTAGATGCCGCCGAGGACGCCGACGGGCAGGCCGAGCAGCGCCGACAGGCCGATTATGATGAGGGTGCCCTGCACGGCCGGCCCTATCGCGAGCGGCACGCCCGAGCCGACCGCGCCCGGCTCGCCCGTCACGAACTCCCATGTGAGCGCCCCGGCCCCGCCGACGAACAGCGTCCCGAGTATCCACAGGAGCGGCGCGATGGCGGCGACCGCGCACGCCATGACGACGCCGAGCATTATCCGGTCGACGAGCAGGCGCCTGCCGACGTTGGCCTTGAACATGGCCCTGTAGCGGGCGCGCCTCTCGTCGCGGGATGCCGGCAGGCCGCCCGCGGGCGCCTCCGCGCCGCTCAGTTGTTGATCGCCCCCTCGCGTATGCGCAGCATGCGCACGACCAGAAAGTGCGCCGCCACGTTGATCGCCATCGCGATGAGCAGCAGGACGAGGCCGACGGCGATCAGGGCGGGCACGTGGAACACGAGGTCGGCCTCGATGAACTCGTTGGCGATGATGCTCGCCATCGACTGGCTCGAGTCGAACAGGGACTCGGGTATGGCGCGCAGGCCCGTCGCGTTGCCGATGAGCATCGTGACGGCCATCGTCTCGCCGACGGCCCTGCCCAGGCCCAGGATCGACGCGCCGATCAGGCCCGCCTTCGAGTACGGAAAGACGGCCAGCCGGAACATCTCCCACGTCGTCGAGCCGAGCATGTACGCGGCCTCGCGCTGCTGCTGCGGGACGGCCGTCATGACCTCGCGCGAGACGGCCGATATGGTCGGGATGATCATGATCGCCAGTATGATGCTCGCCGAGAGCACGTCGAGGCCGAACGGCGCGCCCGAGAACAGGAATATCGAGTCGCCGAACGCCTCGTGCAGCGGGACCTCGATCCAGTCGCGCAGGTACACGCGGAACACGAACAGGCCCCACAGGCCGAACACGACGCTCGGGACGGCCTCGATGAGCTCGACCAGGTAGCCGAGCGGCGCGCCGATGCGCCTCGGCGCGATCATGACGAACATTGCGATCCCGATGCTCAGCGGCACGCCTATCGACATGGCGATGGCCGCCGTCACGAGCGTGCCGACGATGTACGGCAGGGCGCCGAACGAGTCCCTGCCCTCGACGGGGTTCCAGTCCGTGCCCCAGAGGAACCCGATCCCCTCCTTCTCCCATATCGGGGCCGACTCGATGCCGAGCTGGAGGACTATGATGAGGATGACGGCGAGCACGTACGCGCCTGCGATCGTCGCGCCCCACCGGAACAGCTTGTCCCCTATGGGGCGGCCCGGCAGGCCGGCCGCCTTGTGCCGCAGCACGGGCGGGCGCCGGGGCGGGGCGATATGTGCGGTTGCACAATACTTTACGGGCGGGTATTTGGACTATATAGGCGGGGGCAAAGGGTTTAAGCGCGCCGGCGCGGCCGCGCCCCCAAGCATGGACACGCAGGTGCGCAAGCTCCAGGTCAGCGGCGGCTCGACGTACGTCGTGTCGCTCCCAAAGGAGTGGGTCGAGGGCCTCGGCCTGAGGGCCGGCGACGGGGTCACCGTGTCGAGGAACGCCAACTCTTCGCTGACGCTGTACGCGGGGCCAGGGGGCGCGGCGAGCGCGGGCGCGCCCGGCGGGGGCGCGGCCGGGCGGAGGGCCGTCATTACGGCGGGCCGCGCCGACACGGGCGAGGCGATCGGCCGGCGCCTGATCGCCGCGTACCTGGCGGGGTACGGCTCGATCGTCGTCCGGGCGAGGGGCGGGAGGATCGGCGACGCCCACGGGCGCGCCGTGCGCGGGATCGCCAGGGCCTCGCTGATCGGCACCGAGATAGTCGAGAGCACGGCGGGGGCCATCACAATGCAGGTGCTCACGCGCCCGCCCGAGCTCTCGTTCGAGACGGCCGTGAGGAGAATGCACCGGATGGCGTCGAGCATGCACGCCGAGGCCGTAGAGGCCCTAGCCTGCGCCGACGGGGCGCATGCGGAGGAGATAGTCGCCATGGACGACGAGGTCGACAGGTTCAGCCTGTACACAAAGCGCAACCTCATGCTGGCGGCCAACGACGCAGGCGTGCTCGCCGAGATGGGGCTGGCGAGCCCGTCGGACTGCGTCGGGTACAGGGCGGTCGCCGAGCGCATAGAGCGCATTGCGGACCACGCGGCCATGATCGCAAAGAGGGTAAAGTTCCTGGCGGGCGGCGGGATCGAAAGGGGCCTGATGGGGCGGATCGCGGCGGTGTCGGCCGAGTCGCTGCGCGCGTTCGACGGGGCCGTAGAGTCCGTCCTGGGAAGGGACTGCGCGCGGGCCGAGGGGATCGCGCCCCTCGTGCGCGGCGTCGTCGAGTCTGAAAAGGCCATCATGTCGTCGGTCAGCGAGTCCGACCCCAACTCGACCGTGGTGCGGTTCGCGCTCGAGGACATACGCCGGACCGCCGAGTACTCGGGCGACATCATCGAGGTGGCCATAGACGAGAATATACGCAGCGTGATAGGCGAGGAGTAGCTGGGGCGCCGCGCGGAAGTGCGGGCGCCGGGGCGCGGCCCGCGCGGGGCTCGCCGCTACCGCTCGCAGTTGGTCGCCAGGCCCGCGGCCCCTTCGCCGGCCTCGCAGGCGTCGACTCCGGCGCCGCCGTCGATCACGTCGTCGCCGCCCTGGCCGCGTATGACGTCGTCGCCGCCCTGGCCGCGTATGACGTCGTCGCCGCCGCCGGCCATGATGCAGTCGTCGCCGCCGCCGGCGAGCACAATGTCGTCGCCGGCAAGGGCGAACACCAGGTCGGGGCCGTCCGTGCCGGACAGCACGTCGTCGCCGTCCGTGCCCGTTATGACGTTGAACGAGGCGGGGGGCCGGCCGCAGGCGAGCACCGTGACGGACTGGGAGGCGGCCGCGGTGTTGTTCGCGGCATCGGCGGCCGTCCAGGTGACGGCCGTGGTGCCGAGCGGGAACAAGGGCGGCGCGTCGCTGGCAACGGACGCGACGCCGACGGCGTCCGTCGCGTTCGGCTCGCCAATGTCGACGGGCGTGCCGTCGGGAGAGGACGCCTCCGCGGCAACGTCGGCGGGGACGGACAGCAAGGGCGGGACGGTGTCTTGCACGGTGACGCGCTGCTCTGCGGTGGCCGCGTTGCCGGCCGCGTCCGTTGCGGTCCAGGTCAGGATCGTGGCGCCGATCGGGAGGACGGGCGGCGCGTCGCTCTCGAGGCCGGCGGGGCCGGCCAGGTCCGACGCGGCGGGCAGCTCGAACAGGGTGCCGGAGCCGAGCGGATAGCCGCCGGGCGCGGCGGCCTCGAGGGTGATCGGGGCGGGGACGGAGATGTCGGGCGGCGTCGTGTCCAGGACGGTCACGAGCTGCCCGGCCGTGGCGGTATTGCCGGCCGCGTCCGTGGCAGTCCAGGTGACGGTCGTCGCGCCGAGCGGGAACAGGGGCGGCGCGTCGCTGGCAACGGACGCGACGCCGACGGCATCGGACGCCTCGGCCTCGCCGACGTCGACGGGCGTGCCGTCCGGCGAGGCGGCCTCGGCCGTCATGTTCGGCGGCGCCTCCAGCAGGGGAGGGGTCGTGTCGGACACGTCGGCGACCTGCTCGGCCGTGGCCGCGTTGCCCGCCCCGTCGGTCGCCGTCCAGGTTATGACGGTGCGCCCGATCGGAAGGACGTAGGGGGCGTCGCCGGCGACGCGTGCGGGGCCGGCCGCGTCCGAGGCGGCCGGCGGGGCCAGCGCCTGGCCGGGCGCGGCGGTGTCGTAGCCTGACGCGGAGCCGGCCTCGAGCGACAGCGCCGGCAGCGGCCCGCCGATC